>CAJUHN010000001.1:0-63661 GCA_910585935.1 uncultured Lachnospiraceae bacterium
CTCCCACGGAAACAAGGAAGTCCCAACCCACCGCTTTCGCCTTGGCGGCTTAGAAACGGGGGACTTCCTTGATGAGGTTAAAAAGGGACTGTTGCAAAGTGTAAAGTATGGATTTTATCTTATTTTAGATTCACTTTGCAACAGTCTTTTTTTTTATGATTTACTCATTCCATATCTTTATCTGCCAAAATGCAATGGTTCTTCTTTTCCAAGTATAAGTGATATAAACATCTTCTCCTTTTGTTATAATAGCAGGATAAGAAAACTCAGCATTTTCTATATTTTTAGTGCATGGCACGTAATCTAAATTTTGTGGCTCGCACCATGTTTTTCCATTATCTTTTGAGATACAAAATGCAATAGGAGATCGAGCTGCCCAATTTCCAGAAATGGGGTTATATACTAATATCAGCAGTCCATTCTCCATTCTGACTAAATCTATTCCACAATTATTATTTGGTAGAGATGTTTTTTCTGCTATACTCCATGTTTTTCCATTGTCAGAGGAAGTACTTTGGTAAATGAAGCCTTCACTACTCCTCATGAACATATGTACTTCTCCGCTTTGATCTTGCCATAAAGTTGGCTGTATGATACCTGTTCCTGTTAGAGTGTTTCTTTTGATTGGAATATTTTGGCTTCTTTCCCATGTCAGTCCGCCATCTTTAGAACAGTCTACAAAACAATTCCACTCCTCTTTTTCTGTAGATGCAGGAGCTAAAATACTGTTATCCTTTAATATAATACATTTATTTTTTACTGGTCCTCTACCCCCTTTATCTCCTTTTACTAATTCTTTCTCTTCACTCCATGTCATTCCATTATCCATAGATATTTTAACCATTGTCTTCCATTCTGGTATCTCACTTCCCACTTTATAAAAAAGAAATAACTTCTTTTCTAATGTCAAAAGAACTGGATTCCAACAAGGAATATTTTCACAATCTGCTATCTTTCTTGGAACACTCCATTCTATTCCTTCCTGATAAGAAAACCATATCGCTACGTCTGTCGCTTTTTCTTTTGTTCCGGCAAACCAAGCTACTCCTAAGTTTCCATTTGGCAGAAAACAAATCGTAGAAGCATGACATTGTTTAAAATACCTTTCTGATTCAAATAAATGCTGATGATTTAATACTTGATATTTCATAATGCTCTCCATTCTTGTATTACTTTTCTTAAAACATAAAAGTTTATTTTTTTATCATAAATCAGCCAAATATCATTTGTTATTTTTCTTTATTTTATATAAACATAATATTATTTTATATAAACATAATATTATAAAAATCCTCATGAAATACACTATTGATAAAATTAACTATCTCCTTTTTATCCTTTCTCTCTCCTTTACAATATTCCATACCATTTCTCCATTCTCACTTACTTTCTTCTCTTTCCAGACATATGCTCTATCTCTATTTTATACACTCCTGTTTTTGAAATAGCATCTTTTATATATTTCTCTCCCTCTTCTTTATACATATAAGAATATTTTTGTATCATTTCTCTTAATATCTCCTCTTTATCCTCTAATACCTGTTTAACTTTTCCAAATACTATCACACTCTCATATTTCATTGAAAATTTATCTGGCAACACTTCTGTTTCTCCAACTACTGTAAAACTGACTTTATCACAAAATATCATATTTTCACATTTATATCCCTGTTCCTTCGCACAATGAAAATAAATAACACCCATTAACTCATTTTCTTCCTCCCTATAAATATAATTCAAAGGCAGTCCATATGGATAACCATCTCTTCCTATTGTAGATAAAATGCCATATTCCCCCTTCTGCAAAATATCCTTTATTTCTTCTTCACTTATTGCCCTATCCTTTCTTCTCATTTCTCTCCGCATATTCCTCTATCTCCTATTTCTCACTTTCTTATTTCATTAATATCTAGTTCTTTGATTTTCTATATATCCTTTTATAATATCCTCACTCACCATTTCAGCAGTTGATACAAAATAATTTCTAGTCCATAAACTGGGCATTTTTGATAGTATTTCAAATTCCTCCCTTAAAATTTTACTTGTATACCCCTTAATATCTTTCATTATATTAGATGGACTCTGTGTAGGCAAACAATTTAAAAACATATAAGTATGATCCTTCTCACATCTTATTTCTAAAATTTCTATCTCTAGCTCCTCACATTTTATTGTAACTAATTCTTTAAATCGTTCTTCTACACCCTGTATTAAAAATATTTTTCTTCTATATCTAGGGCAAAAAACAAAATGATAATTTATCATAGATATTGTTGTATTTGTATGTTTATATTCTTTTTTCATAATAATATAATATATCTATATATGTATGTTGTCAAGTATTACATACACCAATTAAAAAAACTTTGACCAGAGGTTCGCATCGAGAAGAAAGTATTCCAACGAAACCTCGCTTTCGCTCCGTTCCAGACGTAACGGACACTAAATTCGCAGCCCCTAACAGGACTGCTCATTAAGTGCCGACGTCTTCCAAGGGGTTTCTTTTGGAATACTTTCTTCTCGATGCTAGTTTATCACATAGGCAAATTTATAAAATATCATAATCGTTATTAGGTTATAGTAGCTACTTTTCAACGAATCATGAAAGGTTATCACACCCTATTATGAAAATAAAAATCTATTTTCGTAGCAATGTACAAAAATAAAGAAATCCCAGAATAGCCAAAAAACTAGCAAAGGCAAGGAATAATTCCAAAAGAAGCCCCTTGGAAGACGTCGGCACTTAATGAGCAAACCCATAAGGGTTCGCGAATTTAGTACCGCTACGTCTGGAACGGAGCGAAAGCGCGGCTTCGTTGGAATATTCCTTGCCGCCGCGAACCTTCCACTAAAATGTTCTCCTAACTAAATTTATTATAATAAAAAATTCTACCTATCGGAAAATAAAACCGATAGATAGAATCTCCTATAAAGATACTGTATTATAACAATATTCCTCTTGAATCACACTCACACACCTTGTATTGCTCATCCACTCATAAAATAAAATATTTTTACTTTCTTTCTTAGAAAAAAGCCTCTCTAATAAAATCAATCCAATTAAAACAAATGGCATTGATATTCCATAATACAAAATCCCATTTCGGATTACCGCCTGCCATAAAGAAAGCGCATTTCCTCCCTTGTCCACTACTCGAATCCTCAATATCCACATCCCCGGAGTATATCCCTTTGTAAAATATAAAACCAAAATAAAATACATTCCTCCTACAGCAAAAGATCCAAACGATATTATCAATACAATCACAACTCCATCTATCATAAAAGCTAATAATCTTCTTATAACAGAAACTCTCTTCCCTTTTTTATATGCCATCTCGTCTAACGCTTTTTTGCTCGGCAATAGATATCCTAATACTGGTTCTATAAAAAATCCTACCATACCACCGCTGGTATTTAAAAATAAATCATCTACATCAAATAAACGATATGGTCTTTTATAAATACCATATAATCCGCTTAACTGCGTCAATTCAAAAAATAAACTCAATAAAAAACTAAAAAGGAAAACCTTTTTCCAATTACATCTAAAATAATATCTCATATAAATTCCAAATGGAACAAATAACAAAATATTACAAACCACTTGTAAAAAACAATTTTGTTTCATTGCCGGCAACCATGTTTCTGGTTGATCTATCACAAATATGGTTTCTTTAAAAAAATCCCTCACAAATTGAAATGGCAAAAGCTGTGTTATCGGACCTGTAGTATTTAAAACTTCTTCTTTAGAAGGAAGAGGCAAAATAATCAAAAGATACATACAAAGTACATATAATACAAAGGAATATAAAACAGCAGAACGAAACCATGGAATAGAACCATATTTTCTATATTGAAATACCATATATGGAAAAGTGATAAACACTGCAATAAATGGAAATAAAATAAGTGCTGACTTAATCGCTATAAAATAAGTATTCATAAAAATTACCTCCTTTATTTGATACCTCTATTATAGCAAATACAGAAAAACTTTCCATTTATTCGGCTTACATTTTAAATTATATCCTTACAGTTTTGTAAGATACTATATTTCTGTTTTATAAAAGATCAAATAAACTCATTTGAACTCCTTGTGTTTCTTCTTTTTTCTTTTTCTTTTTTCCCTTTTCTTTATGAAAGTTTTCCTCTTTTAAATCCTCTAAAAATACAGATCTTTCTTTTGAAGTCAATAAAATAAGTTCTTCTTTCGCTCTTGTAATCCCCACATAAAATAGTCTTCTTTCTTCTTCTATATCCACCCCTCGATTCGCTATTTCTAATGGAAGAGTTCCTTTCTTGATTCCACATAAAAATACAACTGGAAATTCCAATCCCTTTGCAGCATGTAATGTCATTAAAGATACTGCTGAGGAATGATACATTTTTTCTGTGCTTCTCTCAAAATCCCCTTCTTGTCCAAATCTCAGATTGTCTAAAAATGCTTTCATCTCTTTATAAAAAACTGCCATTCCCTCTAGTTTTTCAAACGCTTTCTCCCCTTCTAACCCATTTTTTTCTTTCCACTCTTTCAATAATTCTTGTGGACTTTCTTTCTTCACCCTAGTATAGAAATATCGTATCTTTCCCATCCACTCATTTCTTATCCCTAATTCCTCTTCCCATTGTTCTAATATATCCTCTGTCCATTCCTCATTTATCTTTTCTTTTATCCACTTTAAACACTGCTCTATCACATCTTCTGTATATCCTTCTATCCCCTGTAGATAAATTCTGAGAGAAATCAAATCTCTTGGTTCTAGCAGAAATCGGAAAAAGGAAATCACTTCTTGTACGGTTTTATCATCTAAGAAATCATCTCTACCCACTATTTTACAAGGAATACTTTCTTTTCTTAAACACATTTCTAATGTCTTTGCCTGCTGATGTGTGCGATATAAAACAGCGATTTCATCAAAATCTCTGATTCTATCCTGTTTTGCCATGCTATTGTGGATATCTAACATATCCATACCACCTGTCATCGCATTGATCTGCTTTGCAATATAAATTCCCTCTGATAATTCACTTTCTGTTGTCACTAAAGTAACTTCTTCTCCTCTTTCTTCTTTAAGAAATGGAATCAAAATATTCTGGTTCTCTTTTTTTATCGCACAAAGAGCACAATCGATAATCTCTTTTGTAGATCTATAATTTTTTACTAATCTAATCTCTCTCACTTCTTTAAAATCTTTCTTCAACTGCAAAAAATATTTCGCATTAGAGCCTCGGAAACCATAAATAGCTTGATCTGGATCACCGATAACAAATAATCCCTTTCCTTTTTCCTTCCATTTTTTTACCAATTCATATTGTATTTCATTCATATCCTGAAATTCATCCACAAAAAGATATTTTCCTTCATCTTTTGGCAATTCTTCCTGTTTCATCTCTAATGTCAATCTCAATAAATCATCAAAATCTACAAAAGATAATCTGTTTAGCTCCTTTTGATATTCTTCTATAATTTCTTCCCATTCTCCCTCTTTCCAATAATGTGTAAAAGGTATTCTATTCTTATATCGAGAAATCTCTTGTAATAAATTCTTTGCAGAAATTTTCAATTTTTTCCGTTGTATAATTTCTTTTATCACCTGATTTGCTTGATAATCTTCTATCACTATCCACTCTTTTTCGCTCTTCAAAAGCATCTGATAACAGATTCCATGAAATGTTCCTATTTCTATTCCTTCTATCGCTTTCTTTCCACTCAATCGCTTTTCTAAACGCTCTCTCATTTCCTGTGCTGCCTTATTTGTAAAAGTGACCGCCCTGATCTGTGCTGGATTCACCTGACACTCTGATATCAAATATACAATTCTTTCGATCAATGTCTTTGTTTTTCCTGTTCCCGGTCCTGCAATTACACTTATCACCTCTTCCTTCGCACAAACCGCCGCCATCTGTTCTTCATTTAACGCTTCTTTCGTTTCTTCTTTCAGATTCTTCTTTTCCTCTTCTTTTAATATATCCATTTTCTGTTGTTCTTCCTTCTCTTCTGTCACTGCTGTTTCAGAGGAAAATATCATACTGTCAAATAAACTCACCTGTCCATATATATTATTTGTTTCTTCTTTTTTTAATACTTGTATCACTCCATATTCCCCATCATACCCTGCTGTTCTCTCCACTTGTCCTGTTCGCAGCCGATGAATTCCTTCTTCTAAAAAATTCCCTACACAATGTCTGATATCTTCTAAAGGTATTTCCCTTAAAATAGAAAATTCTGCTCCTAACTCTCTTAACATTTTTTCATATTGTACATTCACTTTACTGCTTGTCACCGCACATCCCATCGCAGAAGCTATTACCTCTGGAAGAGGTACTAAACTTTCAAATCCTTTAGCCGTGGGCAGAACAAACCCTTCTTCTCTATCCGCTAATTCTTCTACTCGATGAAGCACTCCTATTGTAATCTTCCTTCCACAAACAGGACAGATACCATTATATTTTTTCGTTTCTGCTGGCGTCAAAGAAAGATTACATTTCCTATGTCCATCTAAAAAATACTTTCCTTCTTCTGGAAAAAATTCAATCGTTCCACAAAATCCCTTTCCCCTTTGAATCGCACCTTCCAATCCCTGATAGGATAACTCTATATCTAATAAATTAGCTTCTCTTCCCAATTTAGATGGAGAATGAGCGTCTGAATTAGATATTAATTGATAGCGATCTAATGCGGATAATCTCCAATTCATCGCTGGATCAGAAGATAATCCTGTTTCTAATGCATGAATATAAGGTGTTAAATCTTCAAAACAGTCCTCTATTCTATCAAATCCAGAAAATGCACCAAATAAAGAGAAATGAGGTGTCCAGATATGTGCTGGTACAAAAATAGCATCTTTACAGATCTCTAATGTAATTTCCAAAAGATCTCTGCTATCTAATCCTAAAATAGGTCTTCCATCTGAATGTATATTTCCAATCGTTTCTAATTTATGTGATAAATTTTCTGCATCTTCTAAACTAGGTAGCAAAATTACATTATGTATCTTTCTCACTCTATCTCCTTTTTTATAAATAGAGCTAATTTCTCCTGATACCACAAATCTGGGTTTCCTATTATCATCTGTAATACCATCTTTTATTCGACATTCTTCTTTTAAAACATAAAGACCATTTTCAGCAGGAATCAATTTCTCCTTCAGTTCTTCTCTCCAAGCAGGATGTGTGAAATCTCCTGTTCCCACAATATCAATTCCCTTTCTTCTCGCCCATAACTCTAATGTTTCTGGAGAACAATCCTTGCTCGTAGCTCTAGAATATCTAGAATGAACATGTAAATCCGCTATATAAGATTTTGTATTTTTCATTTGTTTTTCTCCTATTTTATCTTCAAAATTTTTTCTTTTTTATTCTTTGTTATAACAGAAGAACAAATATTTATATAAATGTAAAAATAGTAATTACTCCTATTATATACCATCAGTCTAATTTTGCAACCTTTTTTTTAATAATACATCAAAAATGAATTAGTATTTAAGGGTTTCCGCATAGGGAAGAAAGGATTCCAACGAAGCTGCGCTCTCGCTCCGTTCCAGACGTAATGGTACTAAATTCGCAATTCCCGCTTCTTGCGGGTTTGCTCATTAAGTGCCGACGTCTTCCAAGGGGCTTCTTTTGGAATCCTTTCTTCCCTATGCTAGTTTTTGACCCTTCTACTTTTTATATCTATCATAATTTCCATCTTTAACCTTATCGCCGTTCATACTCTACCATTGTAAAATGGGGGGATTTTTTTATTCTACTGGAAGTAAAAAATTCTATGCGTCACATAATTTAAAAGAATATATTCTTAACCTATTAGTTTTAAAGGATGAGTTAAAACTACAAAACTAACAGTTACCACAACATATATTTTTTGTTATAATCAACAGGTATATGGACGTTGCTACGAAAATAGATTTTTATTTTCATAATAGGCTGTGATAACCTTTCATGATTTGTTGATAATAGTATAATTGTATGTATAGATATATATTTATTTAGGAATATAAGCCTTTTTTTATTTTTGATAAGTTCATATTATGAATATGGATGCTGTGAATTACCTATTATCTAAAATCAATGAACTTCGTTCTTTTTAAACTTCACAAGCTACTATATCCACAGATGTTAATATGCGTTGTTTATGTTATACAACGGTTATAATATATCATACTTATATAGATATCACCATAAAAATTCAATTACTTCAAATTTTCACAATTCCTAATTCATATTCATAATCTGACCTTTCCTCCTATTTTTATAGATCATGTTTTCTCATATCCATTCAGAATAGCAAATAAAGTTATCATCTATCTGTTATTGAAAATATTTCTATAGTAGAATATTCAACAAACTAGCGCAGGGAAGAACCTATTCCAAAAGAAGCCCCTTGGAAGACGTTGGAACTTAATGAGCAGTTCCGTAAGGGTCTGCGAATTTAGTGTCCACTACGTCTGGAACGGAGTGGGAGCGCGGCTTCGTTGGAATAGGTTCTTCCCTGCGCGGAAACCCTGCCCCAACTGTAAAAAACCATATTCCTAATAAATAACACAAACAATGAATCAAAATAGTCACACAAATAATAAACTTAAAAATACCTGCGCATCTAAAGGCTCTCTATGCGCAGGTATTCTATCATTTAACTTTTTCTTTTTCTTCCACAACAATCCTTAAATTTTCTTCCACTGCCACATGGACAAAGATCATTTGGATATATTTTCCTCTCCTTTATCTTTTTAAATTCAACAATATTAGCTTCTCTTCTTCTAAGCCCCTTTAATTCCTTCTGTTTATGTCCTCGATTTATAATTAATCTTGTATCTTCACATAGATTTTTGATTAATTTCGTTACTCTTCTTCTCTGTTTCTCATTTATAATTTCTACTCCATGTTGTTTTAAAATATCATACACATCTTCTGTCTGACATCCAAAACCAATCGCCTGTTGAATTAATGCAACAGCCATTTCCGCTATTCCTTCAAATCCCTTCATCTCTGTTTTCATATAGAGAGTAAATTCTTTTAATGCCTCACTATCAACGAAATATCCATATTTTACATAAGTTTCTATCTCTTCTACAGATGGAATATAAAATCCTCGATTCCCTTGATATAACTGCAAATACTTATATACTTCTCCTTCTAATAAAGAGCTATGAATACATAAATTTTTAGAAATAATAAAATCATAGAGGAACTCTGGAACTTCTTTCATCTCTTCTATAATCTGCTCCTGTGTTAATTCAATCCCAAACTTTTGATGGAATATTTTGGATATAATAAACAGTGGAGCTACCCCATATAAAACTCCTGCTATTTGAAAGCAGTCAATTAAAAAACTTCTATATTGTCTTTTTTTATGAAATGCTTTTCTATCTAATTGTTTATAGGCTTCTATCACATCCTCTGGAATATCAATAAATTCCAATCCATAAAATCCACAATATCCAGCATCTAATATTCTTCCATATAATGCTACATCATCTATTTTATAAATTCCCTTGGCTTTTATAACATCTTGAAATGCCTCTATTTCATCATCTCGTAAACAAGTAAAAAATCTTTCTATTATTTCTGGCTTTAAAAGATTCTTTACTGCATAAATTACTAAATCTGATTTTGTATAACCAGAATATCCCTTTATTCCATGCATTTTCAAAATTTCTATAATATCTTGTTTTGTATAGCATTGATAAATATCTCTTAAAGAATGGATATTTTGCTCTAAAATATTAGGTGTTTCTTTTTCTGCTAGTAATTGATATGCTTTCATTCATTTTGCTACTTAAAAATATAGTTAGTCTAAAAGTTTTTTATCATTAGAAAATTTACTTTTATCGTATCTTATCTTGTAGCCCTTGCCTCCCTTCTTCGTCCTCGTCTGTTACTTTTCTATCATCTTTTTATTTATCACAAAATATTTTATGATTAGTCTTTTATCGTTAGTACTTTCCCATTGGTATCTTACCATTCTAATTCAAGAAATACAATGCTATTTTGCGATTTTCTATTTTTATACATATTTATGTCACATTTATTTCATTTTCTTCTAATTATATCCATATATATCATATAAAATAGTATATATATACCAATTTTATGGATTATTTTTGTACTGTAAAATAATAGAAAGTGCTGATATAAAATATTCTTTATATGGTCTATTATTGTTTTTAGGAAAAACAAAATGATTCCGAATTATTTATAGTCTCATACATAACTTAATAAAAGTTTCGGAATCATTTTGATAAAATTATTTTAACGAATGAAATTATTTTTGAAATATAAAAAATTTTATTATTTTATAAAATTTACAATATCTTGTATTACTTGCTTATCTATACTCTGTTTTATATAATATTCTGCTCCTGCATTTTTTCTCTCTCCTTGCATGAAAATATGTGTCAATCCTGGATAAGAGTGAAATGTCCAATTTTCTTTTTCTCCAAATTTATCTTTCCAATTTGTAAAATCTTCCATTGTGACCTGATAATCTTCTTCTCCTTGTAAAACTAGACAAGGAACTTCTATCTTCTCGGCTGCGACTAATGGCTGATAATTATTGATATCTTTCCAATATGCAACATAAGTGTTAAATATCTGAGTATCTTCTTCCGTTGAATCCAAGTTATCAAATTTTTCCAATTCCTCATATGTTTTTTTCATTTCTTCTTTTTGTTCTTCACTTGGATTTTCTATTAAGCCGAATAAAAATTCATATTGTTCTTTCATGATATCAGTAAATTTTCTAGTAGGAGCAGCTAGAAAAATATAGCCAGCTACTGTTTCAGTGGTATTTTCTGCTACTTGAGGAAGCAATTCCCCTCCTAAACTATGTCCTAATACATATACTTTATCTGTATCTATATTTTCTAATGTTTTTATCATCGTAATTGCTGTCACAGCATCTTCCACTGTTTCTTCGTATACAGTAGCATCTTTATCTCCTATAAAACTTTCTGGATATACTTTTGTTCTCTTATCATAACGATAAGAAGCTATCCCTTGTTTTGCTAATTCCCATGCGATATCTTGAAATGGTTTATTCGCTCCTACCGTTTCATCTCTATCATTTGGTCCTGAGCCGTGCACGAAAATCACAACAGGATATTTTCCTTCCTGTTCTGGTTTTGTAAATGTTCCCGGCAAACTCATTCCATTTCCGATATCTAATGCCATTTCTTCTTCTATAATTCCTTCTGGAACAATTTTCTCTTCTTCTCCTGTATAATTTGACACATTAATTCCTGTGATCTTTCCATCTTCTGTAAATACAATATTTATATTCACATTCTGCGCCTCGAAATTGCAGGGAATACTCACAGTGGTATATGGCTTTTGTTCTATTATTTCTGGTGTCTGCTGATTTTTTAATGCTCCTAATGTTGTGATAATCTGCTCCATAGAAGTTATTAGGCTCCCATCGTCAATTACTTCTTGCATCTTAGTATCATAAATAAAATCGCTGCTCAATTTATCAAAAGATTGTTCTGATAATAGTTTTACATAATTCTCTGCTATTTTTTGCATTTCTTCTTTAGAAATAGCAGTTGCATCGGAACTATTAGTATCAGAAGTCGGTTCTGTACTATCTTGTGAGGTTGTGCTAGTTATTTGAGTAGTATCTGTTTCTGGATTTTGTTTTTTTCCGCAGGCAGTTAAAGCTAGTGTTAAACAGCCTGTTATTATTATCACTTTATAGAATATTTTTCTTTTCATAAGAATCCTCCGTTTTTTATTGTTTTATAAATTTATTTCCTTCCCCCTTCTTTTTAACACATTATAATCCTTTTTTATTTTTTTGAATAGTCTATTTTTATAAGATATTATATATTTTCAATCCAATATTTCTTAAATACCTATTCAAAAATTCAATTTCATGTTATACTAGCACTATGATATAGAAGTATATAATATAATAGAATTATCAAAATATTCCCATATTATATAAAATACTAAAAAAACGATACCTTTTACATAAATACTTGCATTTGGGAGGAATTATGAAATTAGATTTAATATCAAAGGACATGCGGAAATTAATATTTAAAACAGCTTATAGTGGACATACAGGTCATATTGCTTCTGCTATGTCTGTAGTAGAAATTTTAACATCTTTATATTTTGGAGATATTCTTCAATATAATCCTAAAAATCCTTTATGGATTGAAAGGGATAAATTAATCATGAGCAAAGGACATGCTAGTCTTGCTTTATATAGCACTTTAGCTATGGCTGGATATTTTCCTATTGAGGAATTAAAAACATTTTGCCATCCTTTTTCCAAATTTGGGGGTGAACCAAAATATGGTGATATTCCTGGTATTGAAGCCACTACAGGTTCATTAGGGCATGGTTTATCATTTGCAGTTGGAATAGCATTAGCCTCTAAATTAGATTCTATTCAAAATAGAATATATGTTATTTTAGGAGATGGAGAATGCCAAGAAGGTTCTGTATGGGAAGCTGCTATGTCTGCTGCACATTATAAATTAGATAATTTAACTGTAATTTTAGATTATAACAAACTTCAAGCTATGGGAGAAATAGAAGATATACTCTCTTTAAATCCAATAAATAAAAAGTGGGAATATTTTGGATGGGAAGTATTAGAAATAGATGGGCATAATCTAAAAGAAATACAAGAAGTTTTATCCATGGATAGACAAAGAGATATCAAAAAGCCTAGAATTATTATCGCTCATACTATAAAAGGAAAAGGTATTTCTTTTATGGAAAATGTTCCGATCTGGCATTATAGAATGCCAAATGAAGAAGAATTACAAATAGTACTAAACGATTTAGAATTATCAAAAGAGGAGTTGCTTAATTAAAATGAGAAATACATATTTAAATACATTATATGAATTAGCAAAACAGGATAAGAATGTATTATCTTTAGTAGCAGATAATGGCATGATTGTTTATGATGATTTTAAAAGAGATATGCCAGATCAATTTTTTAACTTTGGTATATCAGAGGGGCATATGATTTCCGCTGCCGCTGGATTGGCAAGTTGTGGAAAGATTCCTTTTATATATACAATAAGTGCCTTTTTAGCATATAGATCTTATGAATTTTTACGTTTAGATGTATGTCTTCAAAATTTAAATGTAAAAATTGTAGGAATTGGAACAGGCACATCTTATGGATATCTTGGTCCTACTCATCATACGACTGAAGATATTGCGTTATTACGTTCTTTGCCAAATTTAACCGTCTTTTCTCCTTCTACAATAGAAGAAACAAAAGAAATTATAAAAGCTTCTTATTTTATAAATGGACCTGTCTATATTCGTTTAGGTAATAATAGTTTATCTTATCCGATGATTAATAAAGATTTTTGTATTGGTAAAGGAAATATTTTATCAACAGGTGATGATATTGCTATCTTTACTACTGGTTCTATCTTAGAAGAAGTCTTAAAAGTTGAAAGTAAACTTAAAGCCCTAAATATAAATGCAGAAATAATTAGTATACACACTTTAAAACCTTTTGATTGTGATTTAGTAGAATATATTGCAAATTCTAACAAAAAAATTTTTTCAGTAGAAGAACATAATTGTATTGGTGGACTCGGCAGTGCTATAGCTGAAATAATTGCCGATAGAAATCTTAACACAGAATTTTATCGAATAGGTCTTAAAGATATATTTGCAGAAGGGTATGGCACACAACAAGAAGTCAGAATGCAAAATAATTTAGATGCAAATGGGATCTATAAACAGATGATAGATATACTGTTATAATATTTTGAGAAAATATTCAATATTCTATCTCATACAACACTATCTTATTTTTTAGCTTCATAAGAGAATTAAAATAATGGATTAAGATAAATAAGGCTGTAATATAGAAACTTTTATTATATTAAACCTACTTATAAAGTGTAATAGTATTAATCATATGCTTTCTATGTAACAGCCTTATTATATTCATTATCATTACTAATTAATTATAATATCTTTTATAAATCTCTTTATTATTTCTGTAGTATCTCTACAATAAAATCCATTTTTTTGCGCTTCTGTGACATCAATAGCATAACAAGTATTTCTTTTGTTCACTTTTTTTTCTGTTAAAATAGAGGAACTATTTAATTCATCTTTTAGTAGTTTTAATATTTCAATTATTGTTACCTCTTGCTTTCCCCCTAATACTATCCTTTTTAATTCTTCATTTTTTCTTCTTAAAATTTTTTCCATAAATTCTGAAATATCATCTATATATACTAAATTATTATATATTAAATCTGGATTATAATATATTACTTCTTCATTTTGTATTAATCTTTTTATTACTAATGGCAACCATGGAGAGGACATATCTGTCCCTTTTCCCAATACTCTTGGTAATCTTAAAATCCATCTATTTTTAATATTTGTATTCTCTAAAATTCTTTCTCCAATATATTTTGTTAATCCATAATCATCTAAATTAATCCTATCACTATTTATATTAACTTCCCCTATTGTTTCTCCATATATAGATGTAGAAGATACATAAATAAATTGTTTCACTAACATTTTTTGAGCCCAATTACATATATTTCTCATAGGCTGTATAGTATTATCTAAATATTCCTCAATAGAAGCTGGCTGAATTTGCGCCGCTAGATGTATAATGGCATCACAATTTGGCAATTCTTTTATTGTTTTAGATAAATCCATATGAATTAATGGAATTTTGGGATTATTAGGTTTTCTATTTTTATATATACCAATCACATTATATTGTTTTGATATTAAATATTCTGCTATATTATTTCCGATAAATCCACCTATACCTGTCATTAAAACTGTTTTCATATATTTTTCTCCTAAAAAAATAAATATTTTTATCTTTACTTTAATTTATAAATAAATCTAAAAATTTTATCTAAAAAACTATTTTTCATATATTCATTATATCATTCAAAAAATATAAAGCTATAATCCCCCTGATAGCCCCACTGCTTATATAACCATTCCCATTCTGTAGTAGAAAAAAAAGATTCACATGTTAATTGCCAGTAAAGTAAATTTATCTTTTCCTCATCATTTCTATAAGAATCTGTCATAATATAGCTATTCCCTTTACTAACTCTCATAATTTCTTGAACGGCTTTTTTCAACTGAAAGATAGGTAAATTATGAATAGTAGCAAGCGAAATTACTAAATCAAAAGAATTATCAGGAAATTCTAATTTTTCTGCCTGTCCTATCTTTATAAAATCTTTTACTTCTTCTTTCGCATGTTCTACTGCATATGTAGAGATATCAATTCCTATTATCTGTAATTCTGGTAATAACTTCTTAAATTCATAAAGCAAAAAACCTTTTCCACAACCAATATCTAATATTTTATCTCCAGATTTCAATTTATAATAATTAATCATATTCTCTGCTGTTTGTTGCCATCTTCCATCATAATGATATCCCCCATATCCATATTTACGTTCTCCATCAAAAAAATCATAATCAAATTTTTTAGCTATCTTTGCACATTCTTTCTTATCATAATTTATCACTCTTTCTAAATAATTTCTCTTTGTACTTTTATGAACTGTTTCTACAAAATCGATATATGCCATTTTTAGCCTCTCCTCAGAATTAAATAAAGTTAATATGATTTATATCCATCTCTAAAAAAGAATTGATTAATTCATTTCTTCTATCATATACACAGTGTTGCTTACAACATTTCATCGCATCAAATTCTCTAAAAATTTTTTCTGTTTCTTCTGAAAACCAACCTTCTTTAAAAGATTGTTCATTTAAATCAAAAATTCTTCCACTGCTTAAATAAGCTTTATCATGGCAATAATAAACTTTAGCATTTGCAGCTATTACACAGCTAAATTCCTTTATCGGACATTTATTATAAACTCTTGTAAATACTTGGTCATGATTAAAATCATTCGTATATAAATCAATAATCCGAAACTTTTCTTCTGATAATTCTTTTTCCAATTTTTTCAACTCTTCTATTACTGTTTCTCGAATTGGTTTATGATATTCTTCTGTATGATTACAAATCAAAGGTGCGAACTTTACATGATTAGCTCCTAACTTTTTCATTAAAAATGCCATTTCTCTAATTTGTGTATAGTTTTCTTTTGTAATTACAAAATTTATTCCTAGTTCACATGTTTTATCTTTTATCGCAGAGAATTTTTTAATATTTTCACATAATAGCTCAAAAGAACCTCTTTTTATTCCTCGTAATTTGCAATATTGTTCATCATTTATAGATTCTATAGATAATCTTACCCATTTTGCATGTGCTAAAATTTCCGCCTTTTTTTCTTTCAATAAACTTCCATTCGTAATAATAGACAAATCTATTCCTTTATTTAATATTCTCTCCATCGCTTCTTCTATATATGAATAAAATAATGGTTCTCCTCCGCCACTGAATGTAACAGCTTTTACTCCTATATCACTTATATCCTCTATAATTTCCATCATCTTTTTATATGGAATAGTATCATTTCCATCATATTCATCTAAATTTAAATAAGAATTTTTATAATGACAATAATAACAATTATGGTTACATTTATTGGTTGGTTTAATTCTAATATATAATGGAATACATCTTTTTTCCTCTTTTAAATTTTGTAAAATATCTGGATGATGAAAAATCTTCATTAAGCTATAGGGCGTTTGTTTTATGTTCATAATTTTTCCTTTCTTTTATTATGTAATTTATGGGAATTTAATGTTCTAATTATCCTTTTATCATATTAAATTTTTCTTTTATTTTAAATCTATATCACTTTAATATGTCTTTATTTTCCTACTTTTTTAAACAGAATTTTTAAGGAGAAAATTTAGTAAAATATTTAAATTTTACTGTACTTTTTTTTATAAAAATAGTATAATATTAAATAAAGTTATTAAAAAATATGTTATGCAAAAAAGTAGGATTTTTAGCACATTTTTTAATAAATAACTTTTTACTGTATACATGAAATAGGAGATAAATTATGGATAACAATAAACTTATATTAGATGGAAGTAAAGTTTTATGGCATCAAGAAAGATTGCAACAATGGAACTATGGAAAAGGTAAAGTTGCCCCCATTACTATTGATTGTGCATTAACTACAAAATGCAGTTATCGTTGCATTTATTGTTATGGTAAAATGCAATGTATCAATCAATCTGATAATTTAGATAAAGAAACTATCTTTAATTTTTTAGATGATGCTGCTGAAATAGGAGTAAAAGCTATTAGTTTTGTCAGTGATGGCGAAAGCACTTGTAACCCCCATTTAAAAGATGCTATTATTCATGGTAAAGAAAAAGGATTGGATATGGCACTTGGAACAAATGGATATTTACTTAAAGACGAAGAATTAAATGAGATTTTACCTTGCCTCACTTATTTGAGATTCAATATTTCAGCGGGTGAGCCAGATAGATATTCTTATATACATGGTTGTAAAGTGGATTGTTATTACAAAGTAGTAAATACTATAAAGGAAGCTATAAGAATAAAGAATGAGAGAAAACTTAATACTACTATAGGTTTACAAATGGTTCTAATGCCTGAATTTAAGGATCAAATTATACCATTAACAAAATTAGGAAAAGATTTAGGGGTCGATTATCTTGTTATTAAACATTGTAGTGATGATGAAGATGGAACATTAGGAATAGATTATAACAAATATGACGAATTAGTCAATATTTTAAAAGAAGCAGAAAGCTATTCTACAGATACATATCAAGTGAGCGCTAAATGGTCTAAGATTTTAAGTCATGGAAAAAAGAGATATTGTAAATGTTTTGGAGCTCCTTTTATCATACAAATGTCAGGTACTGGATTAGTCGCTCCTTGTGGAATGTTTTTTAATGAAAAGTATAAAAAGTATCATATCGGAAATATTAAAGAAACCAGATTTAAAGACTTATGGATGAGTGATCGCTATTGGGAAGTTATGAATTCCCTCACTCAAGATGATTTTGATCCTAATAAAGAATGTGGAACGTTGTGTCTTCAGCATAAAACAAATGAAGTTTTATGGCAGTTATATCATGATCATTCCATTCCTGAAATACCTGAAGGTTCTATCCCACAACATATAAACTTCATCTAAATAAATATAAGGACGCTTAATCATTATAAATAAATTAAGCGTCCTTTATAATATATCAACACCATATTTATGATAGATTTTTTAATTCATCAACTACATGCTGTAAAATCGCTTGATGTATGGTTTCTACAATTCCATATTCTTCTATTGGTACATAGATATTATAATCTCCCAACTGTTTTACATTATTATCACTCTTAAATCCGGTAAATGTGATAGTAATTCCTTTCCTCTTTTTCATGGCTTTTATAGCATTTACAATATTAGCAGAATTTCCTGAACTGCTTATCGCCACTAATATATCTTCTTTTTCTGCCAATAATTCTAATTGTTTAGAAAATATTTCCTCGTATCCATAATCATTTCCAAAGCATGTAAGTACTGTAGAACTAAACATACTTCTAGCATGAATCTCTCCATTTTTCATGAAATCTGTTGTCATATGCTCTGCAATCCCTGCACTTCCACCATTTCCAATAAAAAATACTTGCTTGTTATCTGCCTTAGCTTTCTGAAATATGGAAATCAATGTTCCTATTAAAATTTCGTAATCTTTTGTTATAATAGAATCTTTATGATTCAATAATTCTGTATTAGTCATAACTTCTATTAACTTTTTCTGATATTCCATATACATGTATCTTCTATTCCTTTCTCTTATCCTAAATATTTAAACCAGTCTTTTGTTGCCTCTTCTATAGAATCAGGTGTCCAAACAGGTGCAGCTCTCCAATAATCAATATTATCCAAAATTTCTTTTACGCCCTGTTCTAAAGATACTTTAGCTTTCCAATTTAATACCTTTTCAATTTTTGTTGTATCAGCAAATGTACAATCTGGTTCTCCTGGTCTTTTTGGAATATGAATTGTTTCTCCTCCTAATAGCTCGCATAAGCGATTAACAGAATATGTTCCTCCACTGCCCACATTAAAAATCTCATTTGTTATATTTGATATCGCAGCTGTATAAAAGGCATCTGCTATATCTGTCACATATGTAAAATCTCTCGTCTGTTCTCCTGTTCCCACCACAGTAAATGGTTCTCCAGCTAATTTTTGAGCCAAAAATACTCCAAATACTGCACCATAAGTCCCTGATGTACGTGACCTTGTCCCATATACATTAAATAAACGTAAACTCACTACTGGCACACCATATACTTGTCCCCAATGTAATACTGTTTCTTCTCCTAATCTTTTTGTTAAAGCGTAAGGATACTGTGGCTGTATCTTAGCATCTTCATCAGTTGGAAATTTATCTGGTATTCCATAGCATGATGATGAAGCTGCATAAACAAGTTTTTTTATTCCCTCTTCTTTTGCACACTCTACCACATTATAAGTTCCTAATACATTTGTAGAATAATATTCCCATGGCTTCTGAATAGATGGCACGATATCTGCCAATGCTGCCATATGAAACACATAATCTACACCGCAAAAAATATCCCTAATTTCTGTTTTATTTCTTATATCTAATTGATATATAGTAAGATTATTATTATCTTTATGATGTTTCAAATTTTCTGGTCTTCCTGTTGTAAAATTGTCAATTACACGGACTGTATGCCCCTCTGCTAATAATCTATCCACAATATGAGAACCTATAAAACCACATCCACCTGTCACTAATGAAATCATTCTACTCATTTCCTTTCTAATATATTAAATATTTAATAGTGTACTTGCATACTTTAATACATTTACCTTTTCTACCGCTTCCTTATTGCCAACAATATTTGTAGCTAATGCACCTGCTATATTTCCCATAAACAGTCCTATTTCTATAGAAGCTCCTGCTGCTACAAATAAACTAGCTACAGAGAAAAATGCATCTCCTGCTCCAATCGTATCTTTTACTTTTAAAGTAAAAGCTGGACACGAAACGATCTCTTCATTTTCTACAGACATTGCTCCTTTAGAACCTCTTGTGAGTAGACCCTTTCCAGAAAAATGTTTCGCTAAACGAATAAATGCTTCTTTTTCTGTCTGTTCATAATCAGAAAATGCTAATTTCAATTCCTTTTGGTCTAAGGTAAAGATATCTGCTCTTTTATATTTTGTAATTAAATTTGTTCCATAATTAGAAGAATTTGTTTGACAGTTTAAAGCGAGAAACTTTGCTTTACTTTCTATTAGTTGCATCACTTCTTTATCTATTAGTCCATGTCCAAAATCGCATAATATCACTGCATCATATTCTTCTATTTTCTCTCTTAATTTGATTTTAAATTTTTCCATAGAAGAATCATCTATTTTCATAGGGGAAGTTAGGTTATTTATTACAAATATTTTATCTATCTCTTCTCTTTTTTCATTTTGAGAGATAAATCTCTTTTTTATAATAGTGCTGAATTCTTCACTATATTCCATATCCACTCTCATTTTATTGCTTAATTCATTTAAAATACGGCTGTGGATATTTTCTTCATTGCCTAAAATAGACATAATCGTAACATTATCAGAAAACGATGCTATATGCCTTGCAATTGCTAAAGAACCTCCTAGATATTCTTCTGAATTTTGATATCTAGCAGAATATCCCAAATCCTTTGACATAGTTCCCTGTACATTACAAAAAACATATTCATCAATAATCGCATCACCTATTACAAGAACCTTCATATTTTTTATTTTTTCTATGTATTCTTTGATATGCTCTAATGTTGCCTTTTTCTTGAAATTAAATATAAAACTCTTTACTTCTTCTGATAAAGCAGGAAATATATTATTAATTATTTTTGTAGAACTAAATACTAAACCAGATGTATAGTAAACTTCTCCGCCATGTTTACGAACTAACTCTACCTCCTCCTCTATTTTACCTGTTATATCATTATTTTTATTTTCATATTCTTTTCCTTTTACATAAATATTAGGCTCTACTATTTCTATGATATCATCTGCAGTATAACATTCAGATAATATCACATAGTCAATATATTCTATAGAAGATAAAACTTTTAGCCTTAATTCATCATTAAAATATGGTCTTCCCGGTCCTTTACGCACATATTTAGCTGCTGTCACAGAAACTACAAGAATATCCCCTAATTTTTTTGCCTCTTCAAAATGTATGATATGACCTGGGTGCACTAAATCATAGACTCCATGACAAAGCACTACCTTTTTATCTGTAAAACTTTCTTTTAATTTTAAATAATCTTCCTTGGTTATAATCGTTCCCATTTATTCTCTCCTAAATGCAAAATATAAATATTTGAATTTACAATATGGCAGTGCTGCCCTCTCATTTTTTTATTATCATATTAAATAAAATTTACATGATCCCCTGGATGAATCAATTCATCTAAGTATTTATTCATTTCATCTAATCTACATAACTCTCTACAATTTTTCTCTAAATCCATATCTGCAAAAATCTTATTAATTTTCTTTCTATGTTCTCCTTCCCATATTTCTACAAAGCTTTCTTTATTTATATTTCCATAACTCAATTCCTCGTTCCCCATAAACACAATACAAGGCCATAAATTTCCCTTTGAATCTATATAGACCATAAATGGTAATGCCAAACATTGTTTATATGCTCTTTTACAAGATAATTTTTCCATAGAATGAGTTCTAAAATATATTTTAAAATCTTCTGTTTCTAATTCTTTCACTTCTTTTTCTAATCCAATTAACTCATTATAATCAATCTTTAAAATCTGCTGGCTTTGTGGATGTTGAGAAAAAGGTTTAATTGTAAAATAATCGATTCCTATTTCTCTCAACCTTTTTGCCATTTCTATTATTTCATCTTTATTATCAGGAAGAAGTAATAATTGTACTCCTATAGTCGTGGATAAAGAATTATCTTTTTTTATTCTAACAGCCGCCTGCATATTTGTTAAAACTTTTTGTAAATCTCCCTTTTTTCCTCTTTGAATTTTATTAAAATTCTCTTCTGTTATCGCTGCTGTACTGAATCTTATCCATGTTAAGGATTTTAAACATTCTTTTGATACTTCAGGTGTTAATAAAACTCCATTTGTAGACACTGCTACATCTATTCCCAATTCTTTTGTTTTATTAATAATTTCTGGAGCATCTTTATGTAATAAAGGTTCTCCTTCTCCTGCATAAATAATGCTTTTTACTCCTTTTTTTGATATTTCTTCTAAATTTCTAATTAATACTTCTTTATCCATTATAGTTGGTTTATATCCTGTATAATCTACTGCACAAAAGATACAGCGATGATTACAAGCATTCGTCAGCCCAATTTCTAATTCAATGGGATAAATATTTTCTCCACTTTTCCATCTACTTACTATTTCTGGATGAAATATTAATTTATGAGAATCTATTTTTATTTTATCACTCATTTTCTTCTACTCCTTCTGCTAGTTTATCTAAAACTCTCTCCATTAATCCTCTAAATGTCATTTTCTCTAAAGCAATTTTTCTTCCTCTTTCTATCATTATTTGTCTTTCTTCTTCATGTGATAAATAATAATCTACTTTATCTAGTAAATCTTCTCTATTCCTAAAACAAACAACATCTTCCCCTAATGTAAGAATTTTTCTTATATCCGTTACATCTGCATCCGTAGGAATAAAATTACTCATATAAAATCCTCCGCTTAACATACATTCCCAAGCCCGCGCTGCTGAAGTTGTCATTATATTATTCCCTATATTTATTTTAGAAGCTTGATATATTTTTGATAATGTTTTTCCATTTTCTGCTGGTCCCATCGCATATTTAGAATATTTAGGGTCTTTTAGCCAACCATTTCCCCATAATTTAAGATTTGTATAGCCAGCTTCTATCAGCCAATCTACAACTGTGGTGCGGAATAACCTTTGATTGAAAACTTCAAACATTTCGTTTGCCACATAGTCTATAATTTTTTCTCTTCCTGTCCCTAAATCATCAAAGCTCTCTTTTACATATTCTGTAAATTCATCCTGTGTATATAAAAATTTACTTGTTTTTTTTACATATTCTTTATATACTAAAAGTATTTGTTTCACTAAATTCTGTATTTGTCGTTCTTGAAATTTATTAGGAAATTCGCTAATAAAATCTTCTGTATCGGCTCCATGACATACAAAACAAATGTCTGCACTATATTTATTTTTCTCTTCTTGTGTTAATTCATATGGTTTATAGATCTTTTCATTTGCTGGTATAGGAGCATCCATCATTTTGCAATATTTTCCATACCCTAATTCTTGGACTTTATCCCATGTAATAAAATGATTTAATACTAAATCATTACTATTCAGTTTTTTAGGAGTATTTTCATCAAGAATATTTGGTAAAAGGTCTTGAATCCATGTTACAAAAAAAACTTCATCTGGTGCAAAACAATGTTCAAATCTAAAATGATCTAGTATAAATATTATATCAGGCTTTAATTCACTTATATTTTGGTAACATAATACACCAGGGATTTCATATATATCCTTCTCTTCTAATAAAACTCTAGCTTCTAATCCCATCTCTTTTATAGCCTCAAGACAATTTTTAGTATGATATTGTAAAACGGTAGTAAATCGACTTGTTAAAAATAAAATTTTAGGCTTTTTATTTTTAATGTTATACTTAATTAATTTATTTCCTGAATAATAAGTATCTATCTCATTCTTATACTTATAAAAATCTCTTTTTCTTTCGTTATTTATTTTTATAAAAGTATTTTTAAAGGATATATCCTTACTAATTATGTAATCTGGCAAAATAGCCTGATAATTACTGAAAAACTTTAGATTCATATCATTGCCAATAATAAAAACTACCCTTCCCGATAAAAATAATTGTTCAAACTCCTCAAATTCTATTAAAAATTCCATTAAACTTTGTTGTTCATAATAAATATATAATGGAGTTTTGCTTGTTAAAAGTATTCTATTGAAAGCTTTTTTTTCTATTTCTATTAAAAGCCTTATATTAATATTATTATGTATATATATAACTCCTTCTTCATCAAAACCATTTACTTCTTTTTCTAAATAGTTATAATTGAATTTATTATTACAATAATATACTATAAAATTCTTATCTCTCCAAATTAATAAAAAGTCTAAATCTGAAAATTCTCGTAGCTCTGAACCAATAAAGTATTCATATTTTAATATAGATTTCCTATTATGCTCATATATTTTTCTATAATTCTCTTTATTAGGGAGATAATAACACTCCCAAATCAACTGCTCTGCTATTTTATTATTATTTTCATTAACACATTCAATAAAACTAATAATTGCATCTTGATAATCTTCATTTCTAAATTGCATTTTTCCTATCTCAAAAAGTATTTCATATTTTTCTTCTTTATAAATTACTAAACAATCCTTTAAAATATCTAGCCCCTTTTTATATTCTCCTTGTTCTTCTAAATCTATCGCATTATTAATAGAAATATTTAATTTATTCTTCATCCTCTATTTTCCTTATATTCTAAAAATATTTTATAGTTTAAGTTTAATACTACTTTAAAAACTTTTAAAGCTAAAAATAGCATTTTAGTTTCTCTTTAAAAAGCTTTCTAATCATTTTTTATTTTAAATTCCACATCATAAAACTGCTTTTTTAATTCTATTCCTTCTATGTATAAAAATCTCTTTATTGTTTCGACAATTAATTTTGATGTATCTTTCCCTTTATATGGATTCTGATCTATCTTAATATTATTTTTAAATTCTTCTCTTCTCGCCATTTTTATCTGTCTAATAATGGCTTCCTTCTCAGGCTCACAGTTTAAAATACTATTAGCCTGTAATCGCCCTTTTTGTCTATCTCCAATATTAATGGTAGGAATCCCAAATGCTGGCACTTCCACAATTCCACTAGAAGAATTTCCTATCACAAATTCAGAATATTGAACAGCCGATAAATATCTCAGTAACCCTAAAGAATAATATGATTTACAATTTTTATTTTTTTCTACAAACTCATCTATTCTGTCATTGATTTCTTTTCCTTCTGTATCTGCATTTGACTTTGTAATAATAAAATTCATATCTTCTGTCGCTTTTAATGCATTTAATAACTCCTCTAATTGTTTTAAAGCGCTTGCTTTTTCTAAAGTAACAGGATGAAAAGTAACCACTCCATATGGATTATCCAAACAAAATCCTATCTCCTGCTCCAATTCTGATTTACCCATCAATTTCATATTGCAGATATTTTCTACTCCCACATCTCCAAAATTAAACACTCTGCTCGGTTCTTCTCCTAATTGAATCACTCGTTTTCGATATGCTTCACAACTTACAAAATGTAAATAACTCATTTTTGTGACGCAATGTCGAATCGTATCATCAATCACACCTTCTGTAATCTCGCCTCCTGATATATGAGAAATAGGTATTTGTTCATTCATAGCACAAGCACAGATCGGCAGCAGTTCATATCTATCTCCTAATACTACTAACATATCCGGTTTACAGTTTTTGAAAAAATCAGAGAACTTATAAAAAGCTTTTGCCATAGTCTTAGAAGCAGATATTCCTCCTTCCTCTTCTACTAAAATATCTATCTCTGCAGAAATAGGCAATTTATCTTCTCTAATTTCTGTCACAGTATATCCGAAGTCTTTGGATAAATGTGTTCCTGTCGCCACTAATACTAATTTTAATTCTTCATCTTTTTCTATTAACTTTATTATATTTTTTAATAGTCCATATTCTGCTCTTGTCGCTGTTACTACACATACTGTTTTCATAATACGATTAACTCATCTTTCTTAAAATCTTTTACCGCTTCTTTTCCAATCACTTCATACCATTTCATCGGGCTGATGCCATTTCCCGGTCTTTTTATATATAACTTATCTTCTGTTAATATTTCTCCCTTTTTTATATCACAATTTGCTACTATACTCTTCCTTGCTATTATAATATTTTTTTGTTCTGATTCGCTAGGGCATTTTTTTCCATTTCCCATCGCTCTCTCTATATTTCTGATAACTGTTACCATTTCTTTTAATTCTTCTGGCTCTAAACTCGCTTTATGGTCTGGACCTTCCATATTTTTATCTAATGTAAAATGTTTTTCTATCACACATGCTCCCATTGCGACAGCGGCAATAGGGACTTCTATTCCTATAGTATGATCAGAATATCCCACTTCCAAATGACATTCCTCTTTTATCGTTTTCATCGCATTCAAATTTACATCACAAAAGGGAGTAGGATATTCTGTATTACAATGAAGTAAAGTGACTTTTCCCGCACCATTTTCTTTTAATATTTCTAATGTCTCTTTTATTTCCTCCATTTGGCACATGCCTGTAGACATTATAACGTCTTTTCCTGTTTTTGCTATCTTTATTAAATATGGCAAATTTGTTATCTCTCCCGATGGGATTTTCCAAAATGGGATATCTATACTCTGTAGAAACTCTATGCTATCTAAGTCAAAAGGGGTAGATAAAAAAAGTATCTTTTTTTCATCACAATATTCTTTTATTTTTCTAAACTCATCAAAAGATAATTCTAACTTTTTTACCATTTCAAACTGTGTTTCCTCTGCGTTAGTATTTTCTTTTTGATACTCCGCTTTTTCTGCAAATTTGGAAATCACATTTTCTGTGATAAAGGTTTGAAACTTCACACAATCTGCTCCCGCTTCTACTGCTTTATCCACTAATTTCAATGCATTTTCATAACTTCCATTGTGATTATCCCCTGCTTCTGCTATAATAAAAACTCTTTTCTGTTCCACTTTTTCGCCTCCATCTATTCATATCTATATTGAATCATAAAGGAATTGTCCACTCTAAAGTCACTCTCTCTACTTTTTCTTATTTCTAATAAAGAATTATATTTTTCTATATCAAATATATTTTTTCCGATACAAAAATCAATCTTTCCATTTTTATGGAACTGTTTTTTAAAATGAAATAGACTATCTTCACTTCCTACACCTCCGCCAAGATGCAGCTTTTGAATCCCTTGATGATTTGCCCATACCGCCGCCTGATATAACAGTAAATTCATAGAAGCGAGTATTTTATATTCCTCTAATGCTCCAGATAAATGATAATGCATATAATTTTTGTTATAGAAAAAAATAGCCGCACTAATGATTTTTCCTTGATAATAGGCACAAAATAATTTTGTCTGTTCTCTCATAGCAGAAAAAATATACTGAAAATACTCTTTAGAAAAGTAATAATAATTATCTGCATTATTTTTCTTCATGGTCTTTTCATAGATAGAGATAAATTCTTCTATATGTTGGTCTTCTTCTATCTGAATCGTAATTTCATTTTTTATTGCCTTCCGAATCATATTTCGATTTTTCGTATCCATATTTTTCATGATAGCTTCTTCATCTGTTGTATCCATAAAAATGGTCTTCTTTAAATGTCTTATCTCAAAGACCTCTTCCCAATGTTTATAGTTTTCAAGTAAGGGATGAAATCTCAAAAATTGAGAGATGATATGATTTTCTTTTCCATATTTTGTGAGTTCTTCTATAAAAATTTCTAAGAACTCTCTATCTATTCTTCCTTCTTCTAAAGGTCCTCCATATCCATAAGGAGTTTCCCAATCAAACCATGTATCTGCCTCAATACATTCTGTTAGATACTTAAATTTAGAGATATCTTTTTGTATCACTATATAACATATGCGGTTCTTATCCCTTTCAAAATAAATTAAATATGCCTGTCCATCTTCATGAAGTTCTAAAGACTTGCTATATTGGCATAAATAATAGATATCCCAATTAGAAAAGCTCTTCACAATATCATTCCATTGTTTTTCTTCCTCCGTTGTAATGATTATCATTTTTTCTCTTTTCTCCTATCTCTATTTTATATCTCTGTATAATTTTTGATAACTTTTATCATATAATCCATTTCCTCTGTTCCATACCTGTGATCAATCGGTAAGGATAAGATATGAGTGCTTATTTCTTCACTATGTTTATCAAAAATTGATGTTTTATTTAAAATAGGCCAATGAACAGCACAAAATATATTATGTTCTATCAAATATCTTCTAAAATTATCTCTATCTTTCATATAAATAGGCAGAGTGAAGGGAGTATCTTCTTCTTTAAATGAAAATGCATAATGTAACTGTTGCAACCTGCTATATAAATATCTAACATTCTTTTTTCTTATTTCCTGTATTTGTGATATAGAGAAAAAAGAAAGCAACCATCTAGAGAAAGAAGACATTCCCCACAGTTCTGTTTGCATATCCAATCTATGTTCTTCTTCTACAAATATTTTTCTATATAGTTCATTACATTCTAATTTTCCCTGCAAATAAAGTGTCTTTAAAAACATCGCATTTACTTTTTCAATATTTTTTCTATCTTTTACCTTTTTTTGTATCAATTTATCCATATGATGAGGCTCACCATATAGAACTCCTCCATCTGGAATAGGAAACCATTTTCTCAAACTGCAAATACAATAATCCCCTATCATACAACTTTTAGAAAATATACTATGTGTGGTATCTTCAATAATAATGAAATTATATTTTCTTTTCCATTCTAAAATTTTATCTCTTTTGATGCTATCCATTAAACTCCCAAAATATTGTACAATATATAATATCTTTATCTCACTTGATAGTTTTTCTTCTATATCTTTTATATCTATAGTGAAATCTGTATTTATTTGATAAGATTTTATTTCATAATCTTTTTCAAAACAATCTATAACCGAATCACAGATATAATTTGGCATTAATACTTTACCCTTTGGTAAACTTTCTAATAATAATTGTAATGCTCCTCTGCCACTATCCATAAAAATGGATTCTTTTTCTATTAAATAGGTATATAAATTATCCTGTATATATTCTAACCGATTCAGATCTAAGTTATATTCACTACCAAGTTCCATTCTCCATTCTCTCCATCTATTAAATATTTATTATTTTTCTGCACTTGCCATCCAATATTCCACAATATTCCCTTTATCTGTTCTTCTTACCATATCAATATTAATATTGTGAAATCCTGCTGCATTTAATAACTCTAATACTTCTTCTTTTTCAAAAAAGTGAACTGTTCCTCTTCCAGATAAAGCCCCTTCTGTTAAATCTTTAAATGTATTTTTTTCTAAAGAAAGCCCTGTTCCATATCCTGTTGTATTTGGTGTAAATAATCCTGTACTAAATAATTTTCCTCCCAAAACTAATAGATCATAAATTTTCTTATACATCTCTGTTATATTTTTGATTGTATTCGCATAAACCACAGCAGAATCTATAATACAATCAAAAAATTCATTTTGATAGGAAATATCTAATGCATCTGCTACTTCAAAATGTGCTTCCAAATTATCTTTTTCTAAATATGACTTCGCTTTGCTTATAGCAGAATCAGAACCATCAAAAGCAAAGGTATCAAACCCCTCTCTCGCTAAATACCATGTGTTTGCCCCTGCTCCACATCCAAAATCTAAAATTTTTATATTACTTCTCTCTTCTTTATAATAATTTCTAGCTATAAATCGAATAATGTCCTCTGATGGATACTTTCCCCATTCTTGCGTTTTATGTATATCTTCCCATGTAGTATCAAATGATTTATTCATTTTTTCTCCTTAATTATACTTTTTTATATAATAATATATATTGTTAATAGTTCCTAAAATTTTATGTATCTTCCATACCTAATAACAACAAAATTCATAAATATCATTCCTAAAATCCTTCATTATCCTTTATGCAAAAAAAGTATACATTTTGCACAAAGCCTTCTTATTTCAAGTAATATTCTGCTCTATCAAAATCTTCTTGATTATCAATATCCATGGATGCTTTTCTGCTCATGATATATGCAAAACATCTATTTTGATAAATGTCATAATCCTTTTCCATAATTTTTTTTGCGTCTACTATATAGATAGCACCATTTTCATGATATGTTTTTGGAAATTCTTGTCTTCTCATATTTCTATAGGGAGATTTAGAAAAATTAATCATGCTATTTCCATCTTCTAATGTAAAACACCATTGTGCTGGATGCTCCGTTTCACATACACTCACTACGGTTTCCGCATTTTTTTCTTGATATAAAGTGATAGCATTTGTAATATCATCTTTTGTTCTCAAAGGTGAGGTAGGTTGTAATAAAACACATTTATCAAAAACTATTCCCATTTTTTTATAATCTTCTAAGACTTGTTTCACTACATCCCAAGAAGATGTATTATCTCCTGCTAATTCTTCTTTTCTTAAAAATGGAACACTTGCTCCATATCGACGGGATATTTCTGCGTAATGGAAAGAATCTGTAGAAACCATTACTTCTTCAAATATTTTTGTTGTTAATGCTGCCTCTATCGTATAAGCGATTAAAGGTTTCTCATTTAATAGTTTTATATTTTTATCTTTTAATCCCTTTGATCCACTTCTTGCAGGTATTATCGCTAAGTATTTCATCTTTATCCCCTTTTACTCCGCCTGTAAATTTAATTTCTTTTCCATACGACGCATTTCCTCAAATTCTCCCATATCCAAAAAAGAATCTTCACTGATAGGATACATTCCTACTTTTTTATTCTCTTTCAATAATTGTGCGGCTAAATCTGTCATATGATAAAACGTATTTTCTGGAATTTTATGGATAACTTCTGGATTAATAATATACATTCCAGTATTGACAAAATAAGATAATTTGGGTTTTTCTTCCATAGAAATTATTGTTCCATTTTCTTTGGACTGAATCACTCCATAGGGCACTATAATATTTTTTAAGGCAGATACTATTGTCATATCATTTTGAGCAAAAATATGATATTTATAGATATCCGCATAATCACCATCTATTAAAATATCACAATTTGTAACTATCATCGGCTGATCAAATCTTTCTTTTATTAACCGCAGACTTCCGCCTGTCCCTAATGGGTGATTTTCTTCTACATAATGAATAGAATATCCTCCATTAATTTCAGAAAAATAAGACTTTATCATACTCTTTCTATAATTTAATGTGACATAAAAATTATGTACGCCATATTCATTAAAACGATTTATAATCCGTTCCATAATAGGAATATCACCAATAGGAATCAACGGCTTTGGCAATATCTTTGTGTAAGGATAAAGTCTTGTTCCTTTTCCACCTGCCATAATGACTACTGGTACATCTGTAAGAGTCACTTTATCTATCTTATCCTCTTTTGCCGTTCCAAAACTTTTAAATATGATATCTATTATTTTTTCTTGTGAATCTACAATAGGCAGAGCTGTAATACTATATTTTTCTAAATATTTTTCTGCTTCTTCTCTATTTTTTTTATATAATATCTTTGGATTCCGATTCATAATTCCCTGTATTATTCCATGTAAATCTGCTGTCTTTATTAACCATCTTCTTATATCGCCATCTGTTAGAGTTCCTACTACTTGTTCTTTTTCATTTAATACAAATACAATTCCCTTTGCATTTTTATCTATTTTCTGTAAGGCATCTACGACTGTTTCTGTTTCCATAATTACATATTGATTTAATTCTTCTTTAGTCATTTTCTGCCCCCCTCACAAAGATTTTTTATATTTTCTGAAACATATGCGATCTCTTCTTCTGTAATATTGGTGCTACATGGAATATTTAATATCCTCTGTTTATAGAATAATGCCTGTTCTATCTGATATGTAATGCAATTTTTATATGGTAATTGCTCATGGATTAATCCCCAAATAGGACGTGTCATAATTCCTTTTTCTTTTAACTTTGTGATAAAATACTCCAGTGATTTTTGGACAATATCCTTTTCTATCACTAAAGAATAAAACCATTTATTGGAAAGTATTTCTTTTCTAAATGGTAAAAGATGTACTGTTTTACATTCTTCTAAGTATTTTTTATATAATTCAAAATTTTGATTTTTTCTTCTAATAAATTCTGGCAGTTCTTCCATCTGTGCTACTCCTAGAGCTGCCTGTAAATTTGTCATTCTATAATTATAACCGATTTCATTATGCACATAGTATAGAGTATCGTCTTTTGCCTGTGTAGATAAATATTTTATATGTTTTAAATCCTTCTCAGAAGAGGCTATGATCATTCCGCCTCCTCCTGTAGTAATTATTTTATTTCCATTAAAAGAAAATACTCCAAAATCTCCTATTGTTCCTGCATATTTTCCCTTATATTCTCCTGTTGTATAGACTGTTCCTAAAGCTTCTGTAGCGTCTTCTATTACTTTTAATTTGTATTTTTTTGCAATCTCCATAATCGCTTCCATATCTGCCATATTTCCAAAAACATGTACTACTACAACAGCTTTTATTATTCTTTCTGTTTTTTTATAAATCAGATTTTCTTCTTTTATATAACATTCTTGCTCACAAAAAATTTTGAGCTTTTTGGCGTCTAAACATAAGCTATCGTCACAATCCATAAAAATCGGTTCTGCAAACTGATAATGTACAGGATTTACTGCTGCTATAAAAGTCAAAGTAGGCACTATTACATAGTCATTAGGTTGTACACCTGCCTCTATCATAGCTAAATGTAAACCTGCTGTTCCGCTTTGACATGCCACAGCAGAAGGCACTTTTAAAAATTGAGCTATACTTTCTTCTAATTGATTAATATAAGCGCCACCTGTAGAAACCCAGCCCTCTTCTAATGCTTTATCTACATATAACTTTTCATTTCCCTCAAAATTAGGGATTGATAGTGGAATTATTTTATCCATCGCGTGCCTCCTTATCCTTATGCTTTCGATTTTTTTTACTTATAAATTATAAATATCCGCCTTATATGACTTTAAATTTTCTTTTATCCATGTGATTGTTTCTTGAATCCCTTGTTTTAAAGAATACTTAGGTGTCCAATCTGTTAGCTCTAATATTTTTTTATTACAGCCTAATAAACGATTTACTTCACTCTTTTCTGGTCTCAGGCGCTCTTCTTCGCAGATTATCTTAGCATTAGGATTAATCTGTTCTATGATTTCTTTTGCCAATTCTCCAATAGAAATTTCTTTTTGCGTTGCAATGTTGATTTCTTCTCCTATGGTTTTGTCTGATTTAAAAATTTCATAAAAACCATTTACCGTATCTTTTACATAATTAAAATCTCTTGTTGGAGTGAGAGAACCTAATTTTATTTCTTGATATCCATTTAAAAGTTGTGTGATAATTGTGGGGATAACAGCACGCGCAGATTGTCTTGGTCCATAGGTATTAAATGGTCGAACAATGGTAACTGGTAATTCAAAACTTCGATAAAAACTCTCTGCTAATCTATCTGCTCCTATTTTGGTAGCAGAATAAGGAGATTGTCCTTGAAAAGGGTGTTTTTCATCAATAGGAATATATTGTGCTGTACCATACACTTCTGATGTAGATGTCACTAATACTCTAGTTCCTAAATCTCTAGCCGCTTGTAATACATTTAACGTTCCTTTTATATTAGTATCTACATAGGAATCTGGAGAATGATAACTAAATGGAATAGCGATTAAAGCTGCCAGATGAAATACCACATCAATTCCTTTCATCGCTTGTCTTACTCCATTAGGATCTCTGATATCTCCAGAAAAGATTTCTATTTGTTTTTGTTTTTCTTTTGGAAAAGAATCAATCCAGCCCCAAGTATTAAAAGAATTATAATACGTAAAAGCTTTTACTTCTAATCCCTTATCTATTAAATGCTCTACTAAATGACTTCCAATAAATCCATCTGCTCCTGTAACTAATGCTTTCATTTTTGTCCTCCTGTGCAAATTTATACACAAAAAATAACCGCTATATTAAATCTTTAATATATCATGCAGTTTGTTCTATTCTATTATTTTCATATCTGGAATTTATGCAAGATAATATATCATCTCTATAGAGTACACTTTCATTAAGAATTTTAGTAGAATTAAATTTCTTATATTTGTTATGCATATTTTTTCCTCCATGAAATATAAATGCTATTTTATATATCGGCTTTTTTCTTATATTCATTAATCTCTTTTTACTTTTTATATATATTCCCAGTTCAAAGATAATTTTCCATGATTTTAAAACCAATTCATCTTTTAACTGTATCATTATGAATCTAAATAAATATTTATTTTGATGATTTTTTTCCTTTAAATAATAAAAAAGTTCCAAACTCATGATTCTGATTCTAAAAACATGATGGAACTTTTCTAACATATTAAAAATATAATAAGTATTATCAAAAATTTCTTTTTCAATTTCAAATTTTATCACTACTTAAAAAATCTCTTTTTAATAATTTATGCTTCTCCCTTTTGCTCATTCAATACAGTTTGTATTATCTCTTCTACCTTTGTAAATTCCGGCAAAATATCCTTTTCAAAACTATCGGCAATCTCTTTATCTTCTCCTGTTTTTAGTGCTTCTCCTAATTTTAATACTTGCTGATTCACTTCATTTTTATTGATTCTTTCTTCTTTTTGATTTATCAAAGATAATGTTCCATTTAAAATTTGTATTTCCCAATTTAATCCTTCTATAATCTTTTTTTGAAATTCATCCGTATCATCTTTTCTTTGTTCACGTAATTCTGATAATAACATGTTGATACTATTCATTAATTTTTTATTATATTCTATATATACCTCTAATGCTTCTTTTTGTTCTGCATTTAAATTATTATCCATGATAAAACTCCTTTTGTTTATTTTAATTTTATACTTTATTGAATATTACATACTGTTTCTTCTACTAATGGCAAAAGTATATCAACACATTTTATAATATTAAGCATCATAGCTCTACCATTAGTAGCGACTTTACATACTTCCTCTTCAAATACATCTTCATGACAAAACATTTCTCTTCTAATTACATAATTCATAGGAGCTATACAATCATAAACTAATTTCCAAGTTATATTGACTTCTATTTCATACTGTAATTTACTAATCTTTTTTAGAATTTTAGTATAATTTTCCTTCTCTTTATTTCCTTTCTCACCTAGTTTTTTTAAGCTACTATATAATTTTATTCCTTTTCCTGCATTTTTCTTAATATCTAATAGATTCTTTTTTGTATTATGTAAATATTCTATCATTTTAGGTCTATCTATTTCTTCAAATATCGGCGGTATTTTTTCTATTTCTTCCTTTATATTCACCTCCTTTATACAATATTTTTCTATACATTCCTTTAAAGGTATTCTCTCTGTATTTTCTATTTTCGCTCCGCCTTCTGTAGCGTCTATTACATTTATCTGATACTTATCTTTCGCTCTTTTAATATAGCCATTAAACCACTCTAAATATATTTTAAAATCTCCTCTAGTAGGAACCTTATCTCCATAATATCCTTCTACTTTTATCGATTTACTGGTGTCTATTGTTTCCATTACTTCCTTAAATGTTCCATCTGCATGTGTTTTATTATCTGTTAATGCTAAATCCTGACCTACTAAAATAATAGTAGAATATTCTAAATGAACAAGCAAAGATAGCGCTGTTGTTGCTACAGAACCTCCTATATCCAGTCCATAAAATATTTTCCCTATAGTATCAAATATTCCATTTATGTATGGCTGTTCTTCTCTAAAAAAAAATTTTTTTCCCTTATGATAATCTGCAATCTCACAGGAAGAGCTTATGGACATCAATAGTGGTATATTTTGAGCTCCTTCTATTTCAAATAACATTTTGGGCTTTTCTCCATCTACCATCACCATTAAATCTGGTTCAATTCCAGCCTTTAAAAGAGGTTTCACCGCTGTATCAGTAGCTACAATAAATGCTTTATTTTTCGCTTTCTTTAATTCCATTATATTTTTATTTAAAGAAGGACCTGCTGAAACTAATATAGCTGGAATATCATTTGGTAAAACATCCATTAACTGTCGTGCCTGATAATTATCACAAAGATATTTTATATTATTTAATATATTCTTTACAGTAATACTAGAAAATAACATAATAGTATTTTCTAATGTCATTACAAATCTAACTCTACGTTCTACTTTAGAAAGAAAATCTACTATTTCCTTAGAATATAATTCTTCATAATTTGGCTGAATATACTCTTTCAAAAAAGATATATTATTAAAAACAATATAACTATTAATAATGCCTTCTGCTTCTTCCTCATTTAATCCATCTATTATAAAACCAATCGGTCTATTTTCAAATAATTCTGTGATATCAATCTCTTGTAAAACTTTTAAAAATAACGATAGTGATGGCTCATAAACTGCTATATTTACTGTTTTCTCTGTCTTTCTAAGAAGTTCTTTTATAAATAAACCATTCCCTAATCCGACAATAAATATAGGAGCCATATAATTTATATCTCCTAATTTTTCTATTTCTTGTTGTACAAATTTTTTGGGAGCATACCTTCCATTTAAATATAATTTTCTTTTATTCTTTTCAATAGATATTATTTTTGTTCCATCCTTTGCATACTCAAAACTTTCTTCTATCTGATCTTCTCTATCATCTTTATATTTTTTATTTTCTATTATATATGCTAACCCTTCATATCTCTCTTTCAATGCTTTCATATTTCTTTCATATATAATATTATCCATCCTCTATTTCTCCATCTCCTGTTTTAACAATTCCATCTTTTCTAAATATGGTATTAAGGCATATTCCAAGCAATCTAAAAGTAAAACTTTATCTTCCTGTTCAATACCATTTAGATAATTTGTCATTATTTCAAACCACTCTTTTTTATCATTTTCTTTCAAGTCACTTTGTATTATAATTTTTGTTACCTCTTGTAATTGATTTAATTCTTGCCGCAAATCCTGAACTAATGTTTTAGATTTTGTTTGATGTGCCTTTTCACAAATTTCCTTTAACATTCTATTTTTCTCCCATTCTTATCAAATAAAAATATAGAAGGTTGACAAAGATGCCAGCCTTCTATATTTAATTTATTTATTATTGTAATAAAGATAATACACCTTGTGTAGATTGATTTGCTTGAGCAAGCATTGACTGTCCTGCCTGAGTTAAAATACTATTTTTACTATATTCAACCATCATCTTAGCCATATCTGTATCACGAATACGAGATTCAGCAGCAGATGTATTTTCAGAAACAGTATCCAAGTTAGCAACTGTATGTTCCAATCTATTCTGTAATGCTCCTAAAGCAGAACGTTGTTCTGAAACACTGTTAATCGCATTCTGGATTTTAGTAATAGTTGTATTAGCTGTATCATAATCATCTACTCTACAACCATATGCTTCTTTTTTCTTTCCTGTTGTTTCACTCTTTGTTCCTGTCCATTCTTTAACATTCACATAAGCTGCTGTACTTGTTTTCAAATTTGCACTTGCTTGAGCATACATTGATGAAAGAGCTACCTCAAATGCTGAGGCTTGAGTGTCACATACAGTCGATACTCCTGGTTGACTAAATACTACCCATACTTGACTAGCATTAGTAGATCCAGCTGATCCCGTCCATCTTATTTGATAATCTTGACTTTCCTTCAAATCAGCAAAAGTTGTATATTTTCCACTTATATTGCCCCAAGCTTCCATTTTAGCATTACTTGCATTCTGGGCAAGAGTTGTAGTAGTATCATAGCTTATATTTACATTATACTTATCATAAACAATATTTTGAGCTTGTGAATGACTAACTACTGTATTTGACATAACATCTACTTGTACTTTTCCTAAACCAAGTGCATCTGCATTCATTGCCTTAATAGAGATTTCTATATTCTGATTTGCATTAGCTCCTACCTGTAACTTCTTGTTATTAAATGAACCATCTAATAACTCTTGTTTATTAAATTGTGTAGTCTGTGCAATTCTATCTAATTCATCTGTTAAAGCTGCTAATTCTTTATTAATAGCATCTCTATCAATTTCTTGGTTAGTATCGTTAGCTCCTTGTACTGCTAATTCATTCATTCTTTGTAAGATAGAATGAGCTTCATTTAAAGCACCTTCAGCAGATTGAATTAAAGAAATACCATCTTGAGCATTTGTAGAAGCTTTATCAAGACCTCTGATTTGGCTTCTCATTTTTTCAGAAATTGTCAAACCTGCTGCATCATCACCAGCACGGTTAATTCTATAACCAGAAGATAATTTTTCTGTAGCTTTTGCCTGAGCACCAGCTGTAACACCTAATTGTCTATTAGCATTCATCGCTGTCATATTATGTTGTACTACTAATCCCATATTAAATTCCTCCTTGAAATTTATTACAGCATCCTTGCTGTTTTATTTTTCTAAACGAAAGAAAGTAACCATTAGCCGTACGCTCTAACTATGTTATCTTTCTTTTGTTCTAACACCTTATATATCGGTTATTTTTTTTATTACTTTAGCATAATTTTAAAATTTTTTAATTTAATTTTATGCTGTCTGTGTTTTAGCTCGTTTCATGACTTCTTTCCATGTATCTCTCATCTCTCTGAGATATCCCAACACCTCTTCTAGAATTTCTTTATCCTTTTTCATATTCGCTTCTATCAAACTATCCATTAAATAATTATAAACATTTTCAAAATCTTTTGCTACAGGATATTTATGATTTAAAGTAGCGATAAACTCTCCAATAATATTTTCTACTTTTACAATATTATTATGAGCTTTTTCTATATCATTCTCTTCCACTCCTATAATGGCTATATTGCAGAACTTAATCGCTCCTTCATATAACATCAGTGTCAATTCCGCTGGTGTAGCTGTCATAATGCGGTTTGTATTATACGCTGAATATCCAGAATTAATTGCCATATATTCCTCCTAATAAACTGTCTTATCCTAATAGCCCTGCTAATGCAGATGTACTAGATTGTAACTCCGACAATGCTTTTTCCATCGCTGTAAACTTAGAATACCAATATTGTTCCTGCTGACTCACATAATCTTCCCATTTGTCGATCTTTTTTTCATAATCTTTCTGTTCTTCTTGTAATTGTTTATCATTATAAACTTTAAAAGCACTGCTTAAAGTAGTAGAACTCATCTTCTTTGTTAAATCATCATAAACATCGGTAACTAATGTACTAAAAAATGTAAAAACTGTTTCTGGATCAGAAGCTATCATAGATTTTAATTTATCATCATTACCAGAAGAAACGGCATCCTCACTATCTCCATCAATATGATACATATTCTTCTCATTATCTCCTGAAGAAAAATAACTAGCTGTATTGATACCAAAACTAGATAGGGTATAGTTCTTTCCATTAATTTCAATAGAAGATTGCATTGCTGTTTTCATTCCACTCATCACACTGCTTAAATTACCATCTCTTCTTAATAGAGAATCCTTAATCTTCTTCTCCCACTTCTCTACTTCCTCATCTGACATCGCTTCTTTTTCCTCACTCGTCAGAGGTTCATAGCCTTTTGCAGTTTTGGCATTATATAAAGTATCCATTTCTTTAATTAAAGCATTATACTCTTTTAAAAATCCTTTAATTGTATCATAAACTGCATCTACATCTGTATCCGTTGTCAATGTAATAGTTTCATTTTCTTCTGTTAAAGCGTTTACAGAAATAGTAAGACCATTAATTGAGAAATTGTTCGTAGATGAATAGAAATCTGCACCATTTAATATAATATGAGCATCTTCGCCTTCAATCTTTTTCCCATTCTTTAAACCTAATTTATCTAATGCAACATCTCCCATTCCTGTTGCAGTTAACGTGAAATTTTCTTTTGTACCAGACTCTTTAGAGCTAACAAAGAAACGTTGATTACCTTCATCAAAATTTACATTGACACCTGTTTCTCTTATTTTTCCTATTAAATCACTCACTGTCATATCTGCTGTCAGTTCAATATCAGTTGCCTCTTCTCCCTTGGTCAAGGTAATCTTACAATCTCCTAATATTCCCAATTCACCTAATTGAGTATCTTTTGTCACTTTCCCGTCTGCTTTTAATTCTTCACCTGTTAAATAACCAGCCGTAGCAAGTTTCTTTATTTCTAACTTCTGTGTTCCTGTTACTGCTCCTGATTGTGCAACAACACTTGCTTTTGTAGTATCTGAAACAGTTGTCTTCTTTTTATTATATGCACTAGCCATACGCAGATTGCTTAATGTTGAAGAGTACAATTTATATATTTTTGAGTTAAGATCTTGCCATGCTTCCTGTTTCCACTCTATTTTAGTTTTTGCTTTTTCATATTTCTGTGTTTTTATACGATAGCTAGAAACTAGCTCTTTTACCATAGCGTCTGTATCCATACCTGAAACCATACCAGATAATCTGATTGCCATATGACATTCCTCCTTTTAAGATTGCTTTATTTTTTATATCGGTTTCTTCTAAAAATACTTTATAAGTTTCTGAGCTTTTATTATTTAAAAATAAAACTTTTTGAAATATACATCTCTTCTTTTCATAAAAATTTTTTCTAAAGATGATATACTTTTATGATTAATTGGTCGATATATAATTTATTATAAAAAATATTTTGAAAGCTATAGTCAAAACATATTTGGAGGAAAAATAATGAAATTAAACACAAAATTATTTGGAAAAATAGAAATCGATGAAACACGAATTATTTATTTTGAAGATGGGATTATAGGTTTTCCTGATATGAAACGCTTTCTTTTAATTCATGATGAAGAATCTGATAATCATTTCATCAGTTGGTTACAATCTATAGAAGAACCTACTTATGCCCTTCCTATTATCTGTCCATTAGATGTCTTAGAAGATTATAAACCATCTATTCAAAATGAATTACTATCTAGCATTGAACCTTATAAAATAGAAGACTTGGCTCTCTTCACCAGCATTCGTGTTCCAAGTAATATAGAAGACATGACGAGTAACTTTCGAGCTCCCTTTATTATTAATTCAGAAACTCAGAAAGCTTGTCAAATTATTATTGAAGATGACAGATATCCTGTTCGTTTTCCTATCTACGAAATATTAAAAGAGAAAAAAGAAAATCATATCAAGGAGGGTGAATAGATTGTTAGCATTATCAAGAAAAAAGGGAGAATCTATTATTATTAATAACAACATTGAATTAACAATACTTGAAATCAAAGGAGATCAAATAAAGCTAGGAATTGATGCTCCAAAATCTATTCCCATCTATCGAAAAGAAATATATGGTCAAATTCAACAAGAAAATCAAATTTCAGCAGGCACAAATGACCTGAATAAGATATTAAAAGATCTATAATTTTATCATTGTTATATTGAATATTTTCTCAATCATTATATATAACATAATTTTTTTAATTATATCTAATAGATTAAATATTCAATATAACATTTTATTTCTATAAATTTTTTACTAATTTATAAATGGTTTTTCAAACATCATAAAATCTCTATTATCTAATCTTTTATATACTTCTTCTGTTGAATATATATCTTCCATATATTTCTTTGCCACTTCATCTGTAAATTCTTTATTCTTAGTATATCGATATTCTTTTGTTCTATCTTGTGGTATTCCTTGATATCCAAATATCTCTCCATTTCCAATACGCTCTACTAAAGAATCATGAGCTACTTTTACTGATTTCATTCCTAATGTAAATACATCTATTTTTTCTGGTTTTGGTAACGCATGATATAAAATATCTCCTGAATCTAATCCTCTACTGAGCATATGAATTGTTGCACCTACTAATTCTGGATGTCCATCATAAGAAGCCCAGAAATTACAAGAACTCCCTCTATAATAAGGGCTAATTCCCATATGGATATTAATAGATTTCTTTTCTATTAAAAAGTCAATTAAAGGTGATTTTATAAAGCTAGAACCAAAAACAATATAAATATCAGATTGCAATGCATCTTTTAATGTTTCTAACTTCACTTTGTTTAGATCTCCATCTTTCAATACTAATTGTCTGACATTAGATGGTAAAAATCTGATATCCCCAAATACCTCTTGTTCGGCTCTCATCACATTTTTAAAATATCTCTGCATAATCTCAGAATTGTCAAAAAAATCTTTTACCTCACCAGGAAAAACAGTATTACATTCTTGAATAGCATATACTTCATCTGCAATAATAGATAAATCTTTAATCAAACTCAAATGTCTTGGCTGATTGCTTGTAAATACTGTAATTTTCATCTTTCTTTCATCCTCCTCATAATATTTGCATGATCCTCTCTTGAAATTTCCAGTCTACTTTCATTAACTTTTTTCATATTTGCTCTAAACCCTAAATAAATACTCAGTTTTTTCATAATTTCTATCGTATCCTCATTATAACAATTACATGGATATGAAACAGAATATATTTTTTCTCCAATAATTTCTTCTAATATTTCCTTATTTTTATAATACTCCTGATATTGTTCCTCAAAACTCAAATCTGTCAATACCATAGGATGTGTATGTGAATGTAAACCTATTATATGTCCTGTATTATATATCGTCCGAATATTTTCTTTCGATAGCCATAATATTTTTCCATTCTCCTTAATATCATATGAATACTTTTCTATCATCTTATCCATCAAGTAATTATACTTTTCTTCTTTTAAAATATCATCTCTTAAATATCGAAATCTTTTATCATTCGGAGTATAAAATGTAAAATCTCTCATATAATTGTTCGGCTGGAAATTCTTTAACTCTTCTTTTATATCACATTTTAATTCTTTCCCATACTCTGATACTAATTGAAAAAAAGCCAAATAAAATTCTTCAATATTCATAAATTTAGAAAAACGGAAATGACGATATATCTCTAATCTCTCATAAACTCCTGTTAAAGGAGAAGTATAAAGAAACCAAAAAGCTTTTATTCCTCTGCTTTCTAATATAGGATAAGCAATATCAAATTGACATTTTAAAGCATCATCAAAAGTAATACAAACTTCAAACGCTTTTAATTGATTTTTTCTTGCTTTTTCGCTATACTCATCAGCAGAAAGAATTTTATAATCTTTTTGATAAAATTCCAGTAATAATTCAAATTCTTCTCCTGTTATAGCTCCTTGTTCTTTTATATGTATCTTATTATCATAAAAATGATGAAACATTACTCCATGTGTAAACATTATATTTCAAATTCTCCTTTCCTAAAAAAGTAAGACTTTTGAGAATCTTAAAAATGTTATTATTATTTATAAAACATCGCTCTTTTAAATTTAAAGTATTATTGTTTTGGGTACAAATGAATGAAAGGTTCGCAGAGAGAAGGAACGATTCCAACGAAGTCGCGCTCTCGCTCCGTTCCAGACGTAGTGGACACTAAGTTCACAGCCCGTAATCGGTCTGTTCACTAAGTGCCAACGTCTTCCAAGGGACTTCTTTTGGAATTCGTTCCTTCTCTCTGCTAGTTTTTTGTTTTGGCTGGTTTATAAAAAATAATTGACATAATCAAATAAAACCTCATTTCATAACGAACTTAACGAACCATCGTGTCTTACAGACTCGCCTATGATATAATCTAGCGCAGGAACTCCTCTATTCCGAAAGAAGACCCTTAGAAGACGTTGGTACTTAATAAGCAGTCCTGTTAGGGGCTGCGAATTTAGTACCGCGTAGTCTTACACGGAGCGGGAGCGCGGCTTCGTTGGAATAGAGGAGTTCCTGCGCGAACCTTTCGCCAATTTCTTCCCACATCCACAAATGTTTGAATCGTGAAAAAATGTATTTTATGGAAAATTCATGTAGACTTTTTATCATATAAGAGGTAAAATATAATAGAATTTGTTTGTGCAAAAAGTCTTACCTTTTTGCATATCTAAAAATCTAATATAGTACCTTATATATCATCCAATATCTATAAACAAAGTAATAACTTTCGTAAACTATTATTCAACTTTTCTATTATTATCATGAAATTCTCTTTTCAAAAAGCAGAAAAATCAATCAATTATTACATCATTATATTAATTTTTGAGTAAACTATAGCCTTATGAATGATTCTATATCATAAAAATAAAACATATAAATGTTGTTTTATTGATAATATAGTTTTACTTGATTATTAATAGTATAATAAAGTATCCCAAAAGAAACTTCTTGAAAGATATTGAGAGCGAAAGCACCTCTTTGCTGTAATATATAGTACTTTCTTGTTACGATACCCCTTTGATTGTAAGACAATCTAAACTATACCCTCACCAAAAACTATTTTCCTCTTAATCTTGACAAACTTCCTTATTATAAGATAGAATAAGTTGTTTACTAAATCACTATACTAATGTAGTATTTTAAATAAAAAATTTATATCACTATATACGCAAGGAGGTCATTCATGTCAACTTTAACTGATGAAATAAAAAGACGTCGTACATTTGCTATCATCTCTCACCCTGATGCTGGGAAAACTACACTAACAGAAAAATTTCTTCTCTATGGTGGTGCAATCAACCTCGCAGGATCTGTAAAAGGCAAAGCCACCGCACGTCATGCCATATCGGACTGGATGGAAATTGAGAAAGAACGTGGTATTTCTGTCACTTCTTCTGTTCTGCAATTTAATTATAATAACTATTGTATTAATATATTGGATACTCCCGGACATCAAGATTTCTCAGAAGACACTTATCGTACCTTAATGGCGGCGGATTCCGCTGTTATGGTCATCGACGGTTCTAAAGGTGTAGAAGCCCAAACCAGAAAGCTCTTTAAGGTATGTGTCATGCGCCATATCCCTATCTTTACTTTTATCAATAAAATGGATCGTGATGCTAATGACACCTTTGACCTTTTAGATGAAATCGAAAAAGAACTCGGCATCGCTACCTGTCCTATTAACTGGCCTATTGGCTCTGGAAAGAATTTTAAAGGCGTCTATGATCGTGAAACAAAAAAAGTCATGCTATTTTCTGATACAGAAAAAGGAACAAAAGAAGGGACAGAATTAGAAATTTCTATTGATGACCCAGAGCTTTCAAACTATATCCCTTCTTTTTCTATGGATACTTTATTAGAAGAAATAGAACTTTTAGATGGTGCGAGCGCGGAATTTGATTTAGAAAAAGTGAGCTGTGGCGAACTTTCTCCTGTATTCTTCGGTTCAGCTCTCACAAACTTCGGTGTAGAAACATTTTTACAGCATTTTTTAAATATGACTTCTTCCCCGCTGCCTAGAACGGCAAATATTCAAAATACCGTCGCTAAAATTGACCCATTTAACCCTGATTTTTCCGCTTTTGTCTTTAAAATTCAGGCGAATATGAACAAAGCGCATCGAGATAGAATCGCTTTTATGCGCATCTGCTCCGGCAAATTTCTATCTGACATGGAAGTTTATCATGTACAGGGCAATCGCAAAATGCGCCTTTCTCAGCCTCAGCAGCTCATGGCACAAGAACGCAAAGTAATTGAAGAAGCTTATGCCGGAGATATCATCGGTGTCTTCGATCCGGGCATTTTCTCCATTGGTGACACCATTACTGTTCCTTCTAACTCTTCTTGCCCATTTGCATTTGAAGGTATTCCTACTTTTGCTCCAGAACATTTTGCTCGCGTCCGTCAAATGGATACCATGAAGCGAAAACAATTTGTTAAAGGAATCACTCAAATTGCACAGGAAGGTGCGATTCAAATCTTCCAAGAATATCATACTGGTATGGAAGAAATTATTGTAGGAGTGGTCGGTGTACTGCAGTTTGATGTATTAAAATATCGTCTGGAAAATGAATATAAAGTGGATATCCGTTTAGAAACTCTTCCTTATGAACATATTCGTTGGATAGAAAATAAAGATATAGATTTAGATAAAATCAACGGAACTTCTGATATGAAGAAAATTCAGGATCTCAAAGGAAATCCTCTACTCCTATTCATTAATAGCTGGAGTGTAGGAATGACTTTAGATCGCAATAAGGGACTCATTCTCTCTGAATTTGGCAGATAAAAATACTATAACATTTATTTTGTTTTTCTTAAGAGATTTTCCAACTTTCTACCCTTTACACCTCGACTGGATTATAGTACAATAACAACCATATATTACAAAAAATTCCAACTAGAGGTGATTTACTACGAGTATAACACAAATTGATATTATTATACCCTGTTATAATGAGGAAGATGTCTTACAATTATTTTATACAGAAACGCAAAAAATATTAGATACTATTTCTGATTATTCCTTTCGTTATCTCTTTGTAGATGATGGAAGTCATGATAAAACGATACAGATATTAAAAGAACTCTCACACGCGCATGAAAATGTCTGTTACCTTTCTTTCTCCCGTAATTTTGGAAAAGAAGCTGCCATGTATGCTGGACTCAAGAATACAGATGCAGATTATGTGATTATCATGGATGCAGATTTACAGCACCCCCCTGCTTTAATACCGACTATGATACAGGAAATAGAAAATGGTCATGACTGCTGTGCGGCGATGCGCACTTCCAGAAAGGGGGAATCTAAAATCCGCAGCGCCTTTTCCCGTACCTTCTATCGCTTGAGTAATCATTTAACCGATATAAAACTGGTACAAGGTGCTGTTGATTTCCGTATCATGTCCCGCCAGATGGTGGAAGCTGTTTTAGAACTCTGTGAAGTTCAACGCTTTTCCAAAGGCATTTTTGCATGGGTGGGCTTTGATACAAAATGGATTCCATATGAGAATGTAGAACGTCCCCTTGGAAAAACCAAATGGAGCTTTTGGGGTCTATTTAAGTATGCGATTGATGGCATCACTGCTTTTTCTGTCGCTCCCCTTCGTATGGTTTCTGCCATGGGATTTTTTATTTCCTGTTTCGCCTTTTTATATATTATCATCACGATTATACAGACGCTTGCCTTTGGCATTGATGTGCCGGGCTATGTAACCACCTTATGCGCTGTTTTATTTCTTGGCGGAATTATAGAACTTTCTGTCGGTATTTTGGGTGAATATATCGGACATATTTATATGGAAGCCAAAAATAGACCTATTTTTATTTTAAAAGAAACGAATCTTCCTCTGACAAAATCAGCAAAAGAAAAATATTTAAGTTCTAGAAAGGAGCAATTATGATAGAACTTGTAAAAAAATTTTGCAATCGAGAAACCATTTCTTATTTAATTTTCGGAATACTCACTACGATTGTGAATCAAGTGACTTTTGAAATCTGTAAATTTATGGGCGTAAATTATGTAGTCAGTACCATCATCGCATGGATTTTAGCTGTTTCCTTTGCCTATATCACCAATAAACTCTTTGTATTTGAGAGCAAAAGCTGGGAAACATCTTTAATCCTCAAAGAAATCAGCTCCTTCGTCGCCTGCCGGTTATTTTCCGGAGCATGTGATTTAGGATTTATGGTTTTTGCAGTAGAATATATTCACATCAATGATTCCTTAGCAAAATTGTGTTCTAATGTTTTTGTTGTTATTATTAATTATGTATTCAGTAAACTTTTTATTTTTAAGAAAAAAAGTTAAATTAGGAGATAGCTATGAAGATAAAACATAAATTAAAAGGACAGTATATTCTCTATTTACTTTCCTTTCTCATTCCTGTTTGTATTCTTATTATCCTTTATATTTTACGAGGTATTTATCCTTTTGGAAAACAATGTTTTCTAAGAAGTGATATGTATCACCAATACGCTCCTTTTCTGGCAGCTTTTCAGGAAAAATTAAAGACAGGCGGAGATTTGACCTATTCTTGGGATATCGGAATGGGAATTAATTTCACTGCTCTCTATGCTTATTACTTAGCCACACCCATTAACTGGATACTGATTTTATTCTCTCAAAAACATTTGATAGAACTTATGAGTATTTTTATTATTTTTAAAATAGGGCTTTCTGGTTTTACTTTTTCTTATTATCTCTCTCACCATTTAAAAAACAAAAGCCCTTATATTGCAGCTATTTCTATCTTTTATGCTCTATCTTCTTATATCTGTGCTTATAGTTGGAATCTGATGTGGCTGGATTGTATTTGGCTCTTTCCTCTTATTATGCTCGGATTAGAACGATTGATAAAAGAAGGAAAATGTGTTCTTTATTGTATTACTTTAGGACTTTGTATTCTCTCTAACTATTATATTTCTATTATGGTTTGTATTTTCTGTGTATTATATTTTATAGTAGAGATGATCGCCCAAAAAGATTTTCATGAATGGTGGAAGAAATGTTTGCGTTTTGCACTCTATTCTGCACTCGCAGGAGGGTTTGCCGCATTTTTATTGATACCAGAGTTTTTCGCTCTTCAGTTGACAGTTTCTGGAGATATGAATTTTCCTAAGAACTTAACTCGTTACTTCTCTATCTTAGAAATGTTATCCAGACAGTTGATGTTAGTAGACCCTGCTGTATTTTCTGCTCATGAACCTAATATTTATTCTGGTATTTTTGTATTTTTACTCGTTCCATTGTATGCTTTAAATCCTAAAGTCAATACAAAAGAAAAAATCGGAAAATTTGTATTATTATTTATCTTTTATTTGAGTTTCAATTTAAACATTCCTAATTATATTTGGCATGGCTTTCATTTTCCAAATAGCCTTCCCTGCAGACAGAGTTTTATTTATACGTTTCTGATTCTGACGATGACATATGAAGGATTTTTGTATGTAAAACGAGCCTCAAATAAAGAGATTTATTCTATTTTCGGAGTTATTATCATCTTATTCTTAATCATTGAGCAGATATTTTCCGGAGATAAATATTCTTATAGTATTGTTTATGTGAGCATTTTATTCCTCTCTCTTTATGGTATCGTGTTTGGATTATATCGAAATCGGACAATTCGATCTATTTTTTGTTGTATCCTATTCTTTTCCATCACTATACTAGAAGCATTTGTGAACACCAATAAAACCAGTGTAAACACAACAGGAAGAACCTCTTATGTGAGTGATAATGAAACGATTTCCAATATTTTAGAGTATATAGAAGAAAATGATACTTCCTTTTTCCGTGTAGAAAAGTTAAAACGCAGAACAAAGAATGACAGTGCTTGGCATCATTATCATGGGGTTTCTTTATTTTCTTCTACTGCAAATGCAGGGTTGAGCAAATTTTTAAGTAATATGGGATGTGAAGAATCCACAAACTCTTATTCCTACTATGGTTCTACTCCTATAACAGAGGGTATGTTATCTGTAAAATATCTATTAAGCAATAATATTATAGAAGATACTCCTCTCAGAGAAATGTTTGTCTATGAGGATTCTATTTATTTATATAAAAATAATAATATCCTCCCATTGGGTTTTTTAGTTCCTAATACATTGGAAGAAGAATGGGTGATGGACAATTCAAACCCATTTTATGTACAAAATAATTATGCAGAACTGACCACTGGTATTTCTCCTATTTTCTCTGCAATGGACTATAGTACTTCAGAAAACAGTATGGATATTTATGTAGAAAAAGATCAGAATGTTTATGTTTATATCACATCAGAAGGAGAAGATTTCATCGCTAATTATTATGATGGAAATGGGATAGAGTTAGAGGAAATGGAAGCTTCCACTTTCAATGGAGTAAAGCATAAATATATCATGGACTTAGGATATTGTAAAGCTGGAACTACAATCACTCTCTCCGCTACTGGACAAAATTCTATCCATGCCTATGTTTATGGTTTAAATTTAGATAATTTCAAACATTATCATGAAATTATGGCAAACCAAGTAATGGAAGGAATTAGTTATGATGATACACACGTCAAAGGAAAAGTAACCGCACAAGAAGATATGCTTTTATTTACTTCTATTATTTATGAAAAAGGCTGGACAGCAAAAGTAGACGGAAAAGAGGTAGAAGTTCTTCCATTTAAAGATGCCTTTGTTTCTATTCCTATATCGGCTGGAACACACACGATTGAATTATCTTATACTCCTTATGGATATAGTATAGGTATTTTGATTTCCCTTTTGAGTTTGAGTATTTTTGTAATGATTTGCATCTTTAAAGCTTCTAAAAACCGAAAAAAAGAGAAAAAACAAGTAGAAATATTGGAAGAGGAAGAAGTAGTAGATGAAGATGAAGAAATAGAACAAGAAACAGACGAAACAACAGATACTTTATGAGATAAGTATGTTTGCAGAACACTTTGACCAAAGGTTCGCACGGCAAGAAATTTTCCAACGAAGCCGCGCTTTCGCTCCGTTCCAGACGTAACGGTACTAAATTCGCAGCCCCTAACAGGACTGCTCATTAAGTGCCAACGTCTTCCAAGGGGCTTCTTTTGGAATAATTTCTTGCCTTAGCTAGTTTATTCGTTATTCTAGAGAAAAAATATATTATTTCTTGTTGGATTTTTTAATTATTTTATAGACTTATAAAAAAATATAAATATTATTTCAAATACTGTTTCTACTTGAATTTTTTAATTTTTTATCAAAACTGCTTTTTTGTAGAATTATTAACAAACTAGCCCCTGTAAGCACCTATTCCAAAAGAAACCCCTTGGAAGACGTTGGTACTTAATGAGCGGTGCGGTGACGCGCCGAGAATTTAGTACCACTACGTCTGGAACGGAGCGGGAGCGCGGTTTCGTTGGAATAGGTGCTTACAGGGGCGAATCTTTTTATCAAAATGATTTGCAAGATATCTTATATACTTAAACTTTGTATTCGTTAGATTTTTATGAAATAAGAATGTATTTTAATTTACTTATAAAAGGGAGGTTTCAAATGTCTATAAAAGTATCTGTCATTATTCCTGTATATAATTCTGAAAAAACATTAGTTTCCTGTATTGGAAATTTGGTTCATCAAACATTAACTGACATAGAATTATTATTTGTAAATGATTGTTCCACAGATAATAGTCTTTCTATTTTAAAAAATTGTTCTTCTCAATTCCCTGATATCGTACATGTTCTTTCTACTCAAGAAAATTTAGGAGCAGGTGGAGCGCGTAATTTAGCTTTAGAAATCGCTAAAGGTGAATATATTGGCTTTGTAGATAGCGATGATTTAGCAGATACTACCATGTTTGAAAAACTTTATCAAATGGCTGTTTCTGAAAATTATGATATCGTTGATTGTGGTTTTTATTACCAGAGTAAAGATATAAGTATTCTCTATACTGCAGATGAAGACACACACTTCTTAACAGATACTAAGAGGAATCATTTAATTTGTGGCGGAGGTTATTTATGGAGCAAATTAATTCGCAGAGAATTGATAGAAAAATATCATTTGCGATTTCGAGAGCATGTTATTTTAGAAGATATGGATTTTCTTATGTATTTATTCGCAGTTTCTTCTAATATCGGAAATTTGCATGAGGTTCTATATATATATAAAGATTCTCCTTCTTCTGCTTCTAAAGAAAAAGATATGGAAAAGTATTGTAATAATATTATGCAGGCTATGAGAGCTATTTATGAAAAGATGCATATACTTCTAAACTATTCCAACATAAAATTATCTGTAGAATATAGTATAATACAATTATATTCCTATGGTATTAATTGTTGTTTAAAGTATCGTCGTTCCAATAATACTTCTCTTATTTTAAAATATCTTTCTCAATTACGCCATTTAAAAAGAGATTATATTTCTATAGATTATAAAAATAATCCATATGTGCAAAAAAAGATTCCAGATTTAGATCAAAAATTGATGCAAAAAAATGATATCGATCCTCATATTTTGGTAGAAAACTCATGAAAGATTTCTCTTGATTTTCCTACTTGTACATTTTCTATTTTGTGTTATAATGAATCCAATAACTTTGTTAAAACAATATCAATCTGAAGGAGATTCACTATGGAGGAAAGAAATTTAACACTATTGACAGATTTATATGAATTGACTATGATGCAGGGCTATTTCAAAAATCAGACAAATGAAACTGTAATTTTTGATGCCTTTTATCGTACAAATCCCAGTGGAAGTGGGTATGCGATTGCAGCGGGTTTAGATCAGGTGATAGATTATATTAAAAATTTACATTTTTCAAAAGAGGATATTTCTTATTTAAAAAGTCTTTCTTTATTTGAAGATGATTTTTTGGAATATCTGTCTGATTTTAAATTCACAGGGAGCATTTATGCTATTCCAGAAGGCACTGTAGTTTTTCCTAGAGAACCATTAGTGAAAGTGATCGCCTCTGCGATGGAAGCTCAATTAGTAGAAACTGCTATTTTAAATATTATCAATCATCAGAGTTTAATCGCTACAAAAGCTTCTCGTGTTGTATATGCAGCGCAGGGAGATGGAGTTATGGAATTTGGTCTGCGCCGTGCTCAAGGACCAGATGCGGGCACTTGGGGAGCTAGAGCTGCTATGATCGGAGGTTGTATTGGTACATCTAATGTACTCGCTGGACAGCTTTTTGATGTGCCTGTAAAGGGAACACATGCCCACAGTTGGATCATGAGTTTTCCTGATGAATATACTGCTTTTAAAAAATATGCAGAAATCTATCCAGATGCTTGTTTATTATTAGTGGATACTTATGATACTCTAAATTCAGGTGTTCCTAATGCTATTCGAGTATTTACGGAAATGAGAGAAGCTGGTATTCCCCTCACTCTTTATGGAATCCGATTGGATAGTGGAGATCTAGCTTATTTATCAAAAGAAGCTAGAAAGATGTTAGATGAAGCTGGATTTTCAGATGCTGTAATTTCTGCTTCCAGCGATTTAGATGAATACCTAATTGACAGTTTAAAAACACAAGGGTCTGCTATTACTTCTTGGGGAGTCGGTACAAATTTAATCACTTCTAAAGATTGTCCTGCTTTTGGCGGTGTGTATAAATTAGCGGCTATCAAAGATAAACATACAGGAAAGTTTATTCCTAAAATCAAACTTTCTGAAAATACAGAAAAAATAACAAATCCTGGAAATAAGACTATTTTTCGATTATATGAAAAAGAAACTGGAAAGATAAAGGCAGATCTGATCGCTCTTGTAGGTGAAAAATTTGATAGTAACTATTCTTTGTTGATTTTCGATCCAATTGAAACTTGGAAAAAAACATTATTAAAACCTAATACTTATACTATTAGAGAATTGATGATTCCTATTTTTATAGATGGTGAATGTGTTTATACTTCTCCAAAAGTTATGGATATCCGAAAGTATTGTATGCAGGAATTAGATACTCTTTGGGATGAAACTAGACGTTTGGTAAATCCTCATAAAGTTCATGTGGATTTATCTAACGAACTTTATCAAATAAAGAAACAACTTTTAGATTCTTTTCATCAATCTTAATAATTATTTTTTATAGTTTTATAGCTGTTTTAGCTTAATATGTATTAAGGTTTTAGGTTTTGCTCAGGTTAGAGAACTATTTTAAAAGACGTTTTTAAAAATACATTAGCTTATCATTTTGTATTTATTATATATTTTTTAGAACAAAGGCGTGATTTTATTCAAATAATTCCTAACCTGAGCTGTTTTTACTATTCTAAGAAAAGGGGCTGCTTTTTAACATTCCTTCTAAATAAAAAACAGAATGATAATTTATTTTTTTAAATTTATGATGATAGGATGATATTATGCGATTAGAAACGAATCAACTGACAGAACAACAAAAAAAAGAAATATATGAACTTGTCACTATCTGTAATAAAACAGATCGTTTACATGGCAATGCTTTTTTAGAGCAAGAACTCAATGTTTATTCTGATGTTCCTTGCTTTTTTCTCTATTATGATAATAAAAATTTGGTCAGTTTTTTATCTCTTTTCTTTTCTTGTGTAAATGAAGTAGAAATTAGTGCTTATACTCACCCAGACTATCGCAGACAAGGGCACTTTTCCAATTTATTGTGTTGTGCACTTTCCTTATTGAAATCTCTTCCTATAAAAAGAATTCTTTTTATGACAGAGCCTCATTGTAATCATACTATAAAAACATTATCTTCTCTTCATGCGAAATATCTATATTCTGATTACTCTATGACATTATTTCGGAATTGTCCTTATATACTTTCTGAACTTGACTTTTCTTTATCACTTGCTAATGAAGAAGATTTCAAAGTTTTAAGTTCTATTCATTCAGAAGCTTTTGGAGTAGAGAAAAATATCTCGAAAGATTTCGTGCTTGATATTTTCTCGCAAGATTCTGTTCTTTGTTATAAATTTTTATTAAAAAATAATATAATTGGATTCTGTAATGTCCTACAAAATGCTTCTTCTATTTTTCTTTTTGGAATTTGTATTAAAAAAAGAGTTCAAAATCAGGGATATGGGGGAATTATGATGAAATTTTTATTAAATGATTTACTATTATTAAAAAAATCTATCACTCTTCAGGTGAATAGTCTTAATATACCCGCACTTCATCTATATCAACGGCTCGGTTTCTCTTCTACCATATGTTTTGACTCTTATTCTATAGAAAATAAATGTTTCTAATATGCTTTTATATTATGAAAAATTATTTAAATACGATCTATTCACTAACTTTTTTGAATATTATAACGAAAAGGCTAAATAATAATAAGTTTAAGTTATCAACATTTTTTTAATAATTGACATTATCTTCTTATTATTATACAATAACAATTAAGGAATTTTATAAAAGGAGGCTATTTTATGGGTAAATTAGATGGCAAAGTTGCTATTATTACTGGTGGAGGCAGAGGTATTGGATATGGAATCTCTACTGCATTCGCAAAAGAAGGGGCTAATTTAGTTTTGACAGGAAGAACTCTTGCAACATTAGAAAAAGCAAAAGAAGAACTAGAAAAGGCATATGGAATTGAAGTTTTAGTTGTTACAGCAGATGGAGGAAATGAAGAAGCTGTCAATAATGTTATTCAAAAAGCAGTTGAAAAGTTTGGTCGTATTGATACTGTTGTCAATAATGCTCAAGTTTCTAAATCAGGAACTATGTTAGCAGACCATACAAAAGAAGATTTTGATGTGGCAATTTATTCTGGTCTATATGCTACCTTCTTTTATATGAAAGCAGCTTTCCCATATTTAAAAGAGTCAAAAGGTTCTGTGGTTAATTTCGCATCTGGAGCAGGATTATTTGGCAGATTAGGACAATCTTCTTATGCGGCAGCAAAAGAGGGAATTCGTGGAATGTCCAGAGTCGCTGCTGCAGAATGGGGACCATATGGAATTAATGTTAATGTTGTATGTCCACTCGCTATGACAGAGGGATTGGAACAATGGAAGGAAGAACATCCTGATTTATTTGAAAAGACAATTCAGGGTATTCCTCTTGGACGTTTTGCAGATCCGGAAAAAGATATCGGACGTGTTTGTGTGTTCTTAGCTTCTGATGAAGCCAGCTATGTAACAGGAGAAACTATTACACTTCAAGGCGGAAGCGGATTAAGACCATAAAGTCTTTTTAGAAAAAAAGGGATATTTCTTAATATTATATTATTAGGAAATATCCTTTTCTATGTTATTGATATCTTTTTTATAAAATAATTTAATATATTATATCAATAGTACTATAAAGATGTTGTAATAATATTATATAGTAAAATTCTGGACATTTTTAGAAAATTATAGAACATTTAGAAAATAAAGAAAACTCCTGAAAATACTAGACTTTCTGGAGTTTTTAAATCTTTTTGAAATTGTTATAAAATTATCTCTTAGAAAATTGAGGCGCACGACGAGCTGCCTTTAAGCCATATTTCTTTCTTTCTTTTGCTCTTGGATCTCTTGTTAAGAAACCTGCTTTTTTCAGAGTTGGACGATAATCTCCATCTGCCTGTAATAGAGCTCTAGAAATACCATGTCTAATAGCTCCTGCTTGTCCTGTAAAACCACCGCCATGAACATTAACAAGTACATCAAATTTATCTGAAGTTTCTGTCAATACTAAAGGTTGACGAACAATAACTTTTAAAGTTTCAAGACCAAAATATTCATCCATACTTCTTTTATTAATTGTAACATTTCCCTTACCAGGTACTAAATATACTCTAGCAATACTTTTCTTTCTTCTGCCTGTTCCATAAAATTTTGCACTAGCCACTGTAATTTCCTCCTTCCATTTTCACCTAAAATGTTAATACTTCTGGCTTTTGAGCTTCATGAACATGCTCTGGTCCAGCATACACATGTAACTTTGTAAGCATCTGTCTGCCTAAAGGTCCTTTTGGAAGCATTCCCTTTACAGCAAGTTCCATTACTTTTTCTGGTTTCTTTACAAGTAATTTTCTTAAAGTGATTTCTTTCATACCACCTACATATTCAGAGTGACTATAATAGATTTTCTGATCTAATTTCTTACCTGTCACCTTAATTTTATCTGCGTTAATCACAATTACATGATCACCTGTATCAATATGAGGAGTAAAAATAGGTTTATTCTTTCCTCTTAATATCTTTGCAATTTCAGAAGACAAACGTCCTAATGTATGTCCTGTAGCATCTACTACATACCATTTTCTTTCAACCTTCTCTGTACTGGCCATAAAACTCTTCATCGGTTTCTGCTACTAAAAACATGTACAAATAGATACATGATAGATGAAATAAATCTCATGATACTGCTTCCTCGTGTATACTTTCATAATCATTTTTGATTTACTAATCACAAACTCTTATACACTCCACAGTCATAATTTCCCGACTGAACATCGGTACTTTACCTATTCATACTATGATAGGCTTCATCTATATTTTAGCTTTTCCTTTCCTAAATTTTATTTTTCTTTACCCTTAGTTTTTAGGGCTTTACTACGGAATTTTAGGTGCTTTTGAGTATATTCACTCCCTATTTTTCCTATTCTTAATTATATAAAATTTCAACAATAAAATAACATTTATGATAAAATACTTCTACCGGGGCTTTGGCTTGAGTATTTCATTTCTTATTATTATATAATACATACAGTATAGTATTATATAATATTTATTCATATATGTCAACCATTTTTTCTATAATAAACACAATAAAAGTAACAGTTCAGACTTTTTATTTCTTATTGCAAAATTCGCTTTTCAAAAAGTAGAACCATCAACAAACGAGCGAAGGCAAGGAAGTATTCCATAAGAAGCCCCTTGGAAGACGTCGGCACTTAATAAGCAAACCCGCAAGAAGCAGGATTTGCGAATTTAGTGTCCGTTACGTCTGGAACGGAGCGAGAGCGCGGTTTCGCTGGAATACTTCCTTGCCACAGCGAACCTTTGATGTTCAAATAGACTAAACTGTTACTAATAAAGTAACCATTCCACCTTTTTATTCTATAAATATTATAATATTCACTTTTCAAAAAGTAGAAAAATCTATAGTTATAAATACCTTCTATTATTTAACATTATTAGTAAAATTTCGCTATCTTTTATCTCCCATCCACCATACCTCCCATTTTTCTAAATTTTTCTCCCCCGTTGCTTCAATAAACCCATCTATTATTTCCCTTTCTTCCCTCACTTCTCTTCGATTATACTCATATTCCCTAATCTTCCAACAATTCCTTCTCTCTTCTTCCTCTATCTCCTTCCTTATCAATATACAAACACATTTCGCTCCATTCCGAAAAGCTTGTGTTGTATTTCTCTCTATTAATCCCTCTAATAACTTCTTTTCACACCTCTCTATCAAAATCCCCGCTAATTTTTCCTCTTCTATCCTATTTTGTAATATCCAATACTTACATTCCTTATTCTCTACCATAATCTTCTCTTCCAGCTTCTCTTCAAATTCAATTCCAACAAGTGTCAAGCCCTGTGCTGGCGCTTTTGGTCCTGCTTTTTTTCTATCCTTTGCCTCTAAAATCTCCTCTACATATTCCGGAGGATAAACACCCATTCCCACCTTTGTCAGAGTTCCAACTATAATACGAACCATATTATAAAGAAACCCATTTCCACAAATTCGGATAGTAATCATATCTCCTTCTTTTTCCACATCTAGAGAATAAATGGTTCGATACGTATGTTCTGCCTGACTCCTCGCTGAACAAAAACTCTGAAAATCATGTTCGCCCAATAAATATTTTGCAGCCGACTTCATTTTTTCCACATCTAAAGGCACATAAGCGAATTGAGAATATAACCTTTTTAATGGCAGATGAAATCTTCTATTTAAAATCTGATATTCATATGTTTTTTTGCTATTACATCTTCTAGGATGAAAATAAAGATCCACCTCCTTTGATTCCTGTATTCGGATATCCTCTGGCAATCTTTTATTCAATACAAATGCCATTTTATCTGCTGGAATTTTCGTATTTGTATCAAATACAGCTACATTTCCAATCGCATGAACTCCGGAATCTGTTCTGCTCGCACCTATGACACAAATCTCCTCTTGTAATGTTTCTGAAAGACATTTATTTAATACTTCTTCTATCGTTATTCCATTTTCCTGTGTTTGCCATCCGCAATAATTTGTCCCATCATAGGAAATAATCAACATAATCCTTTTCATGGCTTTCACCTTTCTACAAAAAATTACCTATCACCATATTCATTCCCAAAACCCCTATCACATAAATTCCTAAAATAAAATATGCTATCCTATCTCTTTTCTTATATTTTAAAGGCTTCATTTTCGTCCTTCCCTCTCCTCCACGATAACACCTTGCCTCCATAGCCATCGCTAAATCATTTGCCCTACGGAATGCAGAAATAAATAGTGGAACTAAAATAGGGATCATATTCTTAGCTCTCTGTAAAATATTTCCATTCTCAAAATCAGCCCCTCTCGCCATCTGTGCTTTCATAATTTTATCTGTTTCTTCTAATAAAATGGGAATAAACCGAAGTGCGATAGACATCATCATAGAAATCTCATGTACAGGAACCCGAATTTTATTTAATGGCTTTAATGCCTTCTCCAATCCATCTGTTAATTCATTCGGTGTAGTAGTGAGTGTCATAATCGATGTTCCAATAATTAAATAAATTAACCGAATTGCCATAAAACCAGCTATATAAACTCCCTCTTTTGTGATTTTAAAAATCCACACTTGAATCAATACCTCTCCAGATGTCAGAAATAAGTTAAATGTCACACTGAATATCAACAACAAAAAAATAGCCTTCAGCCCTTTCAGCATAAACTTTAATGGAACATGAGATATTTTAATCACTGCCCCTAAAAAAATAGTAGTGATAATATACCCTGTAAAACCTTTTACCAAAAATAAAGAAATCAGAAAAATCATAGTTCCCGCCAATTTTACTCTTGGATCTAATCTATGGATAACAGAATTTGTCGGGTAATATTGTCCAATCGTGATATCTCGAATCATTTCTCCTATTCTCCTCTTTCTTTTTTGTTCTTTAAATATTTCAAAATGCTGTCTTTCGCTTCTTCTATTGTAGTTACATCCCTATTCACCGAAAATCCCCTTTCTGAAAGAGCCTGCATAATATAAGTCACCTGCGGCGCTGCCAACCCAATTTTCTCTAATTCTTTATATTGTTTAAATACCTGTTGAGGTGTACCATCAAAATTTACACACCCCTTATTCATAACAATAATCCGCTTCACATACTGCGCTACATCTTCCATACTATGAGAAACTAAAATAATTGTCATCTTTTTCTCTTTATGCAGTCTATCTATCTCCCCCAAAATTTCATCTCTTCCTTTTGGATCTAACCCTGCCGTAGGTTCATCTAAAATTAGCACTTTGGGATTCATCGCAAGAACTCCAGCAATCGCTACCCTTCTTTTTTGACCTCCAGAAAGTTCAAATGGAGATTTTTTATAAAATTCCTCTCCTAATCCCACTGCTGTTAAAGCCTCTTTCGCCCTTTCCTCTATCTCTTCTTTCGGCATGAAAAGATTTTTCGGTCCAAAACAGACATCGGTAAAAACATCTGTTTCAAATAACTGATGCTCTGGATATTGAAACACTAATCCTACTTTTCCCCTCAATTCCTTTAAAGAATAACCCTCACGATAAATATTTTCATCATCATAATAAATCGTTCCTGAAGTCGCCTTTACTAATCCATTCAAATGTTGAATTAAAGTCGATTTTCCAGACCCCGTATGCCCAATTAAACCAATAAATTCCCCATTTTCTATCTTTAAATTTATATTTTTTAAAGCATGAATTTCATATGCCGTACCTTCTCCATAGACATAATTCACATTTTCTAATCGAATTGTCATCTTAATTCCTCTCTATCATTCTATTTTTCTTTTTCATAGAAATTCTGCCATCGCATTTACAAATTCTTCTATTGTAAGAATTCCATCTGGAAGAAAAACTCCTTCTTTTTTTAATTCATGTGCTAATTCTGTCACCTGTGGAACATCTAAACGATATTCTTTTAACTTTTCTACCTGAGAAAAAATTTCTCTTGGTTTCCCCTGCATCACTACTTTTCCTCCATCCATGACAATCACATGATCCGCAAAAATCACCTCTTCCATATAATGAGTAATGAGAATAATCGTCACTTTTTCTTTTTCATTTAACTCTTTTACTGTTTGAATCACTTCTTTTCTGCCTAACGGATCTAACATCGCTGTAGGTTCATCTAAAATAATACACTGTGGTTTCATCGCAACTACTCCAGCAATCGCCACTCTCTGTTTCTGTCCCCCCGATAATTTATTAGGAGAATGATTTCGATATGCTGTCATATTCACCGCCCGAAGTGCCATATCCACTCTCTTCCATATGTCATCTGTTTCTACCCCTATATTCTCTGGTCCAAACCCCACATCTTCCTCCACAATACTTCCAATTATCTGATTATCCGGATTTTGGAATACCATTCCAGCAGTTTGTCTTATATCCCAAATATTACTCTCATCCTTTGTATCTTTTCCTCCTACCCATACAATCCCCTCTGCAGGTATTAAAATAGCGTTGAGATGTTTCGCTAATGTAGATTTTCCAGAACCATTATGTCCTAAAATCGCGATAAAATCCCCCTGTTTTACATCTAAATTCACGTCATCAATCGCTCTGTTCATCTCTGCTATATTTCCTTCTTCATCATATTTCGCATATTCATATATTAAATCTTTTATCTTAATTATTTTCAAAACAAATCCTCCTTTCTTTTATATAAAAATTATCCCCTTGATAAACTAACCTATTATAAAAAACAAAAAAATATTGGAGAAAGCAGGATAAATAATCCTATAGAATCCCTCCTGTCCTCTCCAATATCCCCCTATCTTTTCAAAAGTAATCTTTCTAATAATTATGGTTAACATTTTAAGCCATTTCCATATAAAAATCAAGCCCAACAAACATTCTCATTTATAAATCACTTTATAATCACTATTCAAAAAAATATCATTTCAACCCTTTACTTTTTCATGTTTCACTCAGAGTTCCGCTTAAGGGAAGGATATATTCCAACGAAACCGCGCTCTCGCTCCGTTCCAGACGTAATGGACACTAAATTCGCAGCCCCTAACGGAACTGCTCATTAAGTGCCAACGTCTTCCAAGGGGTTTCTTTTGGAATATATCCTTCTCTTAAGCTAGTTTATGAATGTAACTAATTTGTGAGAAATACCATATCAATATCATGAAATCTCTATAATTCAAACTTAGATATAAATACTTAATCACTCCATTTTTGTTTCACATCTTGTAGGAAGTGATTCTCTTCTACTTTAATGCTTTTTTCAGTTCCCTACAAATCATATTTTACATTATTTTTTATTTCAAAATAGTATCATTTTTATATGATTTCACTTCTCGTTTATATAATTTCAAAGCTGCTGTACCCATATCAATTACCATTTCATTTATCAGATGTATATTTTATCCAATATCTCCTATATTTTTTTATTGATTGTTTCATGAACCACTTTTGAAAATCCATTTTTCAAATCAATAACTTTTATATTTTCTTTTAAATCCTCTGCTTTAGCCTTCTTTAGTCGGGCACGATATGGCATATTTTCCTTATATGAAACACTTTGCTTATAACTACAATTATTTGAGGTTGTAATTTTCTTAAACATTTCGCCACGCCCTTTCTCTTTTATTTTATATATTCTTGAATCATTTTATATGCTTCTGACTTAGATAATCCTTTTCTACACATAGCAGATATTCTAATTTGTCTTTTACTTTGTATATTAGTTTTTATAGTTTCTATTTCATAAGCTGTTCCCAATTCTTTAAGAGTTATACTTATTTCCATATTATCAACTTTATTTTTCCATATTTCTCCTATTCCAGCCTTTTTTTCATATAGCCAATCCATTTCTCCATCAATAACAGATAAATCATTAATAATATCTAATACCGATTGATACCTTTTATCAACATCTATCTCTAAACATTTATTAATAATTTTTCTGATTTTCTTTTGAATATGTGGCAAATATGCTTTTCTATCAGGAAATGTTCCATTTATTATTTTAGATCGTTCAAAGGTTCTTACTTGATTATTCCAAAATTCATCTCCATTTACCATTCTATAAATTTATGATTAAGTTGTTTATCATTTGCTAGAAAAATCATTGAATTTTTGCCTTCCATATTACCAAATGGCTGCATATTTTCTAAATCAACTTCCGTACAAACATCTATCATAATTTCTCCTATAGTTCAGATGCAGCTAATGCACACAAAACACTTTCCCTTTCCTCTTTTTTATATGTATCCCATTCTTCTATTTCATATAAATTATTTCCCTCCACACATGTTTTTATTTCTTTTATTTCTTGTTCTAATAATTGTCCTAGTTGTACTAATTTACAAGTTCTATATTTTTGAATACGACAATTTGAAATTAATTCTTGGATCACTCCTTCTATATTAGTCCTTGTAACATCTACTGTTTTTGAATTATCCTCTATACGGCGCATTATCGCATGATCAATCTGATATTGGTTGATAATAGTATATAAAAGTATTCTCAAAAAACTTAACTTATCTGGAATTTCCAATGCTATTGGTACAATGATCTTATCTATAACCAAAATATTTACTTCATCTTCTACTCGCTCCGCAACACAAAAAAATATACATTTAGGCGAAACCCGCAAACCTAATGTTTTTATAACATTTTTAATAATATATCACTCCTATCAAATTTTATCTAAATATTCTCATAATATCCTGATACTGATTTATCACACGATAAATTTCTACTGCTTCTTTACCTACTTTATAAAGTATAATATAATTCTCCCACACAACATATTTATAATCTGTTTTAAAACTTACACGTTTAGATAAGTCTGCTCCAATATAAGGAAACTGTTGTATTTTCTCAAACTGACTGTAAATATTTTGTATCACTTCTGATGCTTTATTTACATTATCTTCAGCAATAAAATTTTTGATTGTCTTTAAATCTTCTACTACAAATGGGTTTATCCTTAATTCCTTCATATTTTATTCCCCTACCATAGCTTTCAATTCCTCTATACTCAACCAATCATTTCCTGCTTTAATTGCATCCTCTGCTTCATGTAGTTTCTCTAAAAGTTTCTTTTCTGCCTTATCACGCTCATAATCCTCTATGTCCATTACTACAAATCTGCCTCTTCCATTTTTAGTAAGAAATACTGGCTCTCCAACCTGACAATTTTTTAATACTTCATTATAATTTCTTAAATCAGATACTGGTAATATGCTTGCCATACAAACCATCCTTTCTATATTGTCGAATAAAATTCTATTGATATTATAACTCAAAATGCTGTAAAAATCAACGATAAATTTTACAGCATTTTATTCTATCTGTTTATATTAAATTAAAATTTTGCATACTGCCATACATTTATTATTGAAAATCCCAATAAACTGACATCTACGTTGAAATGTTACACAGTAAAAATCATTCATACCTAAAACACATTTCTCAAATTAACCTCTAATACAAACTAGCGAAAGGGGAGGGACTATTCCAAAAGAAGCCCCTTGGAAGACGTCGGCACTTAATAAGCA
>CAJUHN010000001.1:63671-81383 GCA_910585935.1 uncultured Lachnospiraceae bacterium
TGTCCGTTACGTCTGGAACGGAGCGAAAGCGCGGCTTCGTTGGAATAGTCCCTCCCCTTTCGCGAACCTTTGACACTTCATATAAATTTAATCCCTCATCCACCAAAAAGCAACATCTATACCCTAATTTATTATACCAAAAAAGCTCCGCTTTCCTCCCGGCGCAGAGCTTATCTTCTAACTTTTACACTAATTCAATTAAAACTTCCATAGCTGCATCGCCCTTACGTTGACCGATTTTCACGATTCTAGTATATCCACCTTTACGTTCTGTATACTTTGGTGCGATTTCGTCAAATAACTTAGCAACTAAATCAATTTCCTTCTTATCTTTCTTTCTCTTAGCAGAAATATCAGATGCTTTATAAAGAACTTTTAACATCTGTCTTCTAGCATGAAGACGAGAAGGCAAATCTTTCTTAATTGTCTTTTCCACTTCATCATAAATAGTGACTCTTTTCCCATCCACTACTTCTTTCACACGTTTTCCATCTTTATCCTTACGAGGCACTTTCGCTTTTACCGTAACTTCTTCAAAATTATCTTTTTCCTTCACAGCTAAAGCGATTAAATGCTCAACTTCTTTACGAACTTCCTTCGCTCTTGTGTCTGTTGTTTTAATTTTTCCATTTACGATAAGAGCTGTAGTTAAACTTCTTAACATAGCCTTTCTCTGACTACTTGTTCTGCCAAGTTTTCTATATCCTGCCATTTTTATTTTCCTCCATTTGTGGAACATTTAATCACGCTTCTTTGGTCTTATTGATTAAATGCTTTTTCTTCCATAAATTAGTTTCATTTTGCGATATAATCCAATTCCATTTCGCAGAATTAATTATCATCGCTTGGATTTAATTGTAATCCTAATTCTTTTAATTTCGCAAGCACTTCTTCTAATGACTTACGCCCAAGATTACGGACTTTCATCATATCTTCTGATGTTCTATTACATAATTCTTCTACGGTGTTAATACCAGCTCTCTTCAAACAATTATAAGAACGAACGGATAACTCTAATTCATCTATGTTCATCTCTAGAACTTTTTCTTTTTCATTATCTTCTTTTTCTACCATAACTTCTGCCGTTTTTGCATTTTCAGAAAGATCAATGAATAAATTAAGATGTACACTCAATACTTTTGCTGCTAAACTAACAGCTTCGTCTGGTGCTAATGTTCCATTTGTGTAAACGTCCAAAGTAAGCTTATCATAATCTGTAATTTGCCCAACACGGGTATTCTGTACTGATAAATTCACACGCTCTACTGGCGTATAAATAGAATCTACAGCTATAACACCAATCGGGAGGTCTTCGTTTTTGTTCTTTTCGGAACTCACATAACCTCTACCTTTTGTAATGGTTAATTCCATGTAAAGTTTACTATCCGCTCCACCATTTAGCGTCGCGATTACTAAGTCAGGGTTTAAAATCTCAATATCTTGATCAACCTGAATATCTGCCGCTGTAACAACACCTTCGCCTTCAAATTCAATATAAGCGTTTTTTGTTTCATTGGTATCGCTGTTATTTTTAATCGCAAGGCTTTTGATATTCATAATAATTTCAGTCACATCTTCCTTCACCCCAGGAATAGAACTGAATTCATGTAAGACACCATCAATTTTCACCTGGCTAACCGCAGCTCCCGGTAAAGAAGATAACATAATTCTTCTCAATGAATTACCAAGAGTGGTTCCATAGCCTCGTTCAAGCGGTTCTACAACAAATCTTCCGTATTTTTTGTCTTCTGAAATTTCAGCAATCTCAATTTTTGGTTTTTCAAAATCGAACACTATAAAGCCCCTCCTTTTGGGTTATAGGATTACTTAGAATATAATTCGACGATAAGCATTTCGTCAACCGGAACGTCAATATTCTCTCTAATAGGTAATTGTTTTACCACACCTTTTAAATTCTCTTTGTCGGCTTCTAACCATTCCGGAACTAATCTTGAATTAGTGGTTTCTAAAACATCTTTATATCTTTGAGAAGATTTACATTTTTCTTTAATTTCAACTGTATCTCCAGCCTTAATCAAATAAGAAGGAATATTCACACATTTTCCATTCACTAATACATTCTTGTGATCTACAATCTGTCTTGCTTCTTTTCTAGTTCTTGCAAAACCTAAACGGAAGATAACATTATCTAATCTTCTCTCCAGCAAAATCATCAAGTTTTCACCAGCCATACCATTCATATTTGCTGCTTTTATATAATAGTTATAAAAAGGTTTTTCCAACACACCATAAATAAATTTCGCTTTTTGTTTTTCTCTCAACTGAATTCCATATTCTGTAAGTTTTTTATTTGCTCTTTTTAATTCTCTATAAGATTTTTTATTAATACCTAAATAAATGGGATCAAGTCCAAGAGATCTACATCTTTTTAATACAGGAACTCTATTAACTGCCACTTAATTACACCTGCTACTAAACACCTAAATAGCTTTTCCTTTCCTAAATTTTATTTTTGATTTCCCTTGGTTTTCGGGTTTTTAAATTCACTCACACTTCATAATATCTTTCCACTCACAGTAGTCAGAAATAAGACCATTGCATGAAACAATAAATATTTCTCGCTCGATTCGATCAAACTCTTCTGCGTTTTGGAGGACGACATCCATTGTGTGGAACAGGAGTTACATCTCTAATACTGGTCACTTCCAGACCACAAGCCTGAAGTGCACGGATAGCTGCTTCTCTTCCTGAACCTGGTCCTTTTACCATCACATCTACTGTCTTTAGCCCATGTACTAAAGCTGCTTTTGTTGCAGTTTCAGCAGCCATCTGTGCTGCATAAGGAGTAGATTTTCTTGAACCTCTAAACCCAAGACCACCAGCACTAGCCCAAGCCAGCGCATTTCCTTCTGTATCGGTTAATGTTACGATTGTATTATTAAAAGAAGACTGAATATGTGCTTGTCCTCGTTCTACATTTTTTCTAACACGCTTTTTTGTCACTTTTTTTCCTGACACTTGTTTTGCCATCTCTTAAACTAACCTCCCTTATGGGTTTATTTCTTCTTATTTGCAACTGTTTTCTTAGGACCTTTTCTTGTTCTAGCATTATTCTTTGTATTTTGACCACGAACAGGAAGTCCTTTTCTATGACGAATACCTCTATAACATCCGATCTCTTGTAATCTCTTGATATTCATAGCGATTTCTCTTCTCAAATCACCTTCTACCATCTGAGTTTCATCGATCACTGCACTAATTTTCTTCACTTCATCGTCTGTTAAATCTCTAACGCGAGTGTCAGGATTAACATTTGCTTCTTTTAAAATACGGTTAGAACTTACTCTGCCAATACCATAGATATAAGTTAATCCAATTTCCACACGTTTTTCTCTTGGTAAATCTACACCGGAAATACGAGCCATGTGTGTATTACACCTCCATTTTTTCTTAAAATTTATTCACTTACTTTTTTCCCTCTCTGTTTTTATAATTCTTATCATAAAACAGACAAAACTAATACGCAGCCCGTCAGTCACCTGCCGTCGAAATGTAGTGCGCATTAATATTTATATTATAGTGACAAGATAAACAACTCACCCTAGTGGTTCTTTATTTATCACTGCAGCCGCATACAAATAACAAGATATTAGAATTTACTCTAGTATCTCTTCCATCAAAATATCTCTTTTTTCATAAATTACCCTTGTCTTTGTTTATGTTTAGGGTTTTCACAGATAATTCTGATACTTCCTTTTCTTTTAATAACTTTACATTTTTCACAAATAGGCTTAACTGATGATCTAACTTTCACAGTGAATCCTCCTTTCAAAAAAAGTCCGTTTATAATTATAGCACCTTCTATAAAATATATCAAGTAAAAAATCACTTTTTTTACAAACAATCCAAAAAAACATTTCTATTTAAAAATATCCCCGAATAGTCCACTTCGGATAGAGGAATACCCTGTCAGACGCGCTCTCGCTCCGTTCCAGACGTAGCGGACACTAAATTCGCAGCCCCACTTCCCGCGGAACTGCTCATTAAGTGCCGACGTCTTCCAAGGGTCTGCCTAGGTATTTCCTCTATCCTTCGTTACTTTTGCGTTTCGGCTAATTTCGATCTGCCCTCGCCATCACTAACTAGAAACTAAATATTTCATATCAGTAGAGGGGATACCTCATTTTCTCTTCGCTACTGAATCCCCATCACTTATGAGAAACGGAAATCTTCAGCTAAATAATATCGAAAATTCCTATATCTATCTTAACAGATAGTATAAAACACCTTCTAACTATTTTATACAAAAATCAAAGCTCTGCTTCCATCATACCTTTTAGCGGAAAAGTTCTCATAACATTCATACCTAAAAGGAATAATAAAGTAACACATTATCGGTACAATACCCAAGGCAGACCCTTGGAAGACGTTGGCACTTAATGAGCAGCTCCGCAAAAAGCGGGGCTGCGAATTTAGTGTCCGCTACGTCTGGAACGGAGCGGGAGCGCGTCTGATGGGGTATTGTACCGATAATGTGTGAACCATTCGCGACTCCTTCTCCCACTCCACTCAACAATCTCACAATTACTTATCTCTCCAAATAATTCTGCCCTTTGATAAATCATATGGCGATAACTCTATCGTAACTTTGTCTCCGGGCAATATTCTAATATAATTCATTCTCAACTTCCCGCTGATATGTGCTAATACCTGATGACCATTTTCTAATTCTACCTGAAACATCGCGTTCGGTAATTTTTCAATGACAGTTCCTTCTATTTCAATGACATCTGCTTTTGACATTCTATCCCTCCAGTTTTCTATCCTCTAAATCTACTATTTTCTCAACTTCTTTCTTAAAAAGTTGAATGACCCTTTTGATATCCTCATCACTTTTGATTTCTGATAATAATTCATTTCTGTAATAAATAGGCTGAATATGTTTTTTATTCTTTCTCTTGGGTTTCCTTAGACTTCTCCCTCTCCCATCTGACAAATACACATATTCGCCTTCTTCTTTTATAATCACAAAAATTTCATTTTTATCATGACCAGCTATTGACTGCGCCAGATTTCCGACACTATATAAATCCATTCCTTGTCGCTCCTATTCTTATACTATTTAACGGACGGGGATAAACTCAATATCTCCGGCTCTCCTTTTGTAATCAAAACAGTATTTTCATAATGGGCAGACAAAGAATCATCTTCTGTCACTACAGTCCAATCGTCATCTAACCAATATACTTCATAAGTTCCTATATTAATCATAGGTTCAATCGCTAGGGTCATACCTGCTTGAAGTTTCAAACCTCTGCGCTTTTGTGCAAAGTTCGGTATCTGTGGCTCTTCATGTAGTTTTTTTCCTATTCCATGCCCCACTAAATCTCTCACAACTCCATATCCAAAACTTTCTGCATAATTTCCTATCGCTGCTGATATTTCATGTAGATGATGCCCTTCCTTTGCATATTTAATTCCCTCATAAAAAGCTTGTTTTGTCACTTCAATAAGCTTTGTAGCTTCTTCGGAAATTTCTCCAACTGCATGAGTGCGCGCTGCATCGGAATGATAGCCTTTATAAATCACTCCTGCATCCAGACTCACAATGTCACCTTCCTTTAAAATCCTTTTTTTAGAAGGAATTCCATGAACTACCTCTTCATTTACAGAAACACAAATAGAAGTGGGATACCCATTATAATTCAGAAATGACGGAATACAATCATAACTTCTTATAATTTCTTCTCCTATCCGGTCAATTTCATAAGTAGAAATGCCCGGACGAATGATTTTTCCTAATTCTTCATGTGTTTTCGCTAAAATCTCTCCTGCTTTACGCATGAGTTCGATTTCCCGCTCTGACTTTATCGATACTGGCATAATTACGCTCCTAAACTAAAATAGAAACGATAGACTGAAATACATCTTCCATATCCTTTGTACCGTCTACAGATTTTAAAATATTTTTTGCAGTATAATATTCAATTAATGGCTGAGTCTGCTGATGATATACTCCTAAACGCTTTTGTACTGTTTCTGGCTTATCATCATCTCTCAAGATTAATTCACTGCCACATTTGTCACATACACCTTCCTTCTGAGTTGGCGCATATGTAATATGATAAGTTGCTCCACATGATACACAAGCACGGCGACCTGACATACGATTAATAATATTCTCATCTGGCACATCTACATCAATCGCATAATCAATCTTCTCTCCTAATTTCTCAAGTTCTGCATCTAATACTTCTGCTTGAGGAATTGTTCTTGGAAAACCGTCTAATACATAACCATTCTTGCAGTCTGACTGTGCCACGCGGTCAAGTAAAATCTTCACTACCAATTCATCTGGAACTAATAGACCTTGATCCATATACTTCTTCGCTTCCATTCCAAGTTCTGTTCCATTTTTGATATTCATTCGGAAGATATCTCCGGTAGAAATATGAGGAATCTGCCATTTTTCAGCAATTCTCTTTGCCTGTGTTCCTTTTCCTGCTCCAGGTGCTCCTAACATAATAATCTTCATACATTTGACCTCCACTTGAATTATTTCCATTTTTTTCTACTTTATACAAAGATATTTTATTTTCTTCTATAGTATTTTAGGCAGACGAGTAAATTCGCCTGCCAATGATATTCACTAAATTAAAACACAATCATTTATATTATCGGCACTTTTAAATGATAACATAATATCTAAATTTGATGATTGTGAAAACTTTTTTCTTAAATCTAATTATTATCTAATCATTCAAAAATCCCTTATAATTCCGAACGAGCATCTGCGATTCAATCTTTTTCAATGTTTCTAAGATAACGCCTACAATAATGATCAAAGATGTTCCTCCAAAAGAAACATTTGCAGAAAATACACCTGAAGCTATAATAGGGACAATCGCTACAATCAATAAGCCTGCAGCTCCGATAAAAATAATATAATTCAAGATCTTGGTCAAATAATCTGTTGTTGGTTTTCCCGGACGAATACCCGGTATGAAACCGCCCTGTTTTTTAATATTATCTGCAACTTCTATCGGATTAAACGTAATAGAAGTATAAAAATACGCAAAGAAAACGACTAATACAATATAAATCAAAAGACCTATGGTATAAATCGGCTCTTTGGGATTACACCAACTGGATTGATTTAACATTTTGACGATTTTTGCGCCGATAGAGTCCGCGTCCATTTTAAAAAATTGGCTGATCACCACTGGCATAGACATCAAAGAACCTGCAAAGATAATTGGAATGACTCCCGCTGTATTCACTTTCAATGGAATATGAGAGGATTGACCTCCTACTAATTTCCTACCCTGCATCTTTTTGGAGTATTGCACAGGAATTCTTCTCTCTCCTCCCTGCAGCACTACAACAAATGCGATAACTGCAATGATAATGACAGCGATAATAAGAGCAGCCAATGCCGCTACAGCGACTGTCTTATTTTTCATAAAACGCTCATATAATGTTACAAAATCACTTGGCATACGAGAAACAATGTTGACTAACAAGATAATAGAAATTCCATTGCCGACACCTTTCTCTGTAATTCTTTCACCCATCCACATCAGGAATGCAGATCCAGCCGTCAAGGTCAATACTACAATTATCACTGATCCAGCATTATAATTTACTAAAATTCCCTGAGTTCCAAATCCGATTCCCATCGCAATACTTTCCATTAAAGCGAGTGCTACTGTCACATATCTTGTGTATTCTGCAATTTTTTTTCTGCCTTCTTCTCCGTCTTTTTGCATTTCCTCTAATTTAGGAATAGCGATTGTCAGAAGCTGCATAATAATAGAAGAAGTGATGTATGGTGTAATACTCAATGCAAAGATTGACATACTGGTAAAAGAACCACCAGTGATAGCATCAAAAAAATTGAATGCATCACCGATTTGATTCTCAAAAAAATTTTTCACTAATGCGCTGTTTACTCCCGGAACAGGAATTGCACAACCGATTCTAATTACAATCAACATTAAGAAGGTAAATAAAAGCCGTGACCTGATTTCCTTAATTTTAAATGCGTTTTGGAGTGTTTTTAACATCAAATCACCTCACAGGTTCCACCAAGAGCTTCGATTCTTTCTTTTGCACTCGCACTAAATGCATTTGCCTTTACTGTGAGTTTCTTAGTGAATTCACCATTGCCAAGAATTTTCACGCCATCTTTTGGATTTTTCACAATGCCGACTTCTATTAATGTTTCTACACTAACTACGGCATCGTTCTCAAATCTTTCTAAAGCACTCACATTAATACCAATAATTTCTTTGCTGTTTCTATTGGTAAATCCTCTTTTAGGAAGACGTCTATATAAAGGCATCTGACCACCTTCAAAGCCTGGTCTTGGTGCGCCAGAACGAGCCTTCTGACCCTTATGTCCCTTACCAGCTGTCTTACCATTTCCAGAAGCGTGTCCACGACCTCTTCTGAAATTATTACTTTGTTTAGAACCTTCTGCAGGTTTTAAATTTGATAAGTTCATTTCTGCACCTCCTTATCTGTTCTATGATTCAATCTCTTCTACTTTCACTAAGTGTCTTACTTGCTGGATCATGCCTCTAACTGCTGCGTTATCAGGCATTTCCACTGTTTTATGAAGCTTTCTTAAACCTAAAGCTTCTACAGTTTTCCTATGCTTAGGAATTGCACCGATAGTAGATTTCACCAATGTGATTTTTAATTTCTCTGCCATTTTGATCTCCTCCTACTATCCCAATATTTCTTCTACAGATTTACCGCGAAGTCTTGCTACTTCTTCTGGTGTCTTTAATTCAGATAATCCTTGAATTGTCGCAAGCACAACATTTTGTTTATTGTTAGAGCCTAAACATTTTGTACGGATATTCTTAATTCCTGCAAGTTCCAATACAGAACGTGCTGGACCACCAGCGATAATACCAGTACCTTCTGGAGCTCTCTTTAATAATACAGAAGCGCTTCCGAATTTTCCAATGAGTTCATGCGGAATACTTCCATTTTCATCAACCGGCACAGAAACAAGCTTTTTCATAGCATCTTCTTTTCCTTTACGAATAGCTTCGGGAATTTCAGTTGCTTTACCAAGACCTGCACCAACATGTCCGTTGCCATCACCAACAACTACTAAAGCAGCAAAACGGAAATTACGTCCACCTTTTACAACCTTAGTTACACGTTTGATTGATACTACTTTTTCTGTTAATTCTAATTGACTAGCATCAATTATTGTACGTTTCATGTGTGTTTTCCTCCTTGATTAGAATTCCAAACCAGCTTCACGAGCTGCATCAGCCAATGCCTGAATTTTTCCCTGATAAATAAAGCCACCTCTATCAAATACTACTGTAGTAATACCCTTTTCTATCGCTTTCTTTGCTATCGCAGTTCCAACTGCTGCTGCTGCTTTTACATCGTTTGTCTTCTCTAAATTTGCTTTCACATCTTTTTCAAGAGTAGAAGCAGCTACAAGAGTATTTCCTACTGTATCATCAATAATCTGTGCATACATATGATTATTACTTCTAAACACAGCCAAACGAGGACGTTCTGGTGTACCACTAAAACGATTACGAAGTTTTCTGTGTTTATTTTCACGAACTTTAGTTCTTGATACTTTGCTAACCATCTTTGTCTCTCCTTCTCTCTATTATTTTTTACCTGTCTTACCAACTTTACGGCGAATCACTTCATCTGCATACTTAATACCTTTGCCCTTATAAGGTTCTGGTCTTCTGAGTTCTCTGATTTCGGCTGCAAATTGTCCAACTTTCTCTTTATCGATACCCTTTATCGTGATCTTATTCTGACCTTCTACCTCTGTTGTGATACCAGCCGGATCTTCTACCTCTACAGGGTGAGAATATCCTAAAGCGAATACAAGTTTATTTCCTTGTTTTTGTACTCTGTAACCAACACCATTGATTTCTAACACTTTTTGATAGCCCTGAGTCACACCGATCACCATATTATTGATCAATGTTCTTGTAAGACCATGTAAAGATTTCATTCTCTTTAAATCATTTGGTCTTGTGACAATAACTTCTTCGCCTTCTTTTTTTATCTGCATTTCCACAGGCAACACTCTTTCTAATGTTCCCTTTGGACCTTTTACCGTCACTTTGTTATTTTCTGCTATTTCTACAGTCACTCCTGCCGGAATAGCGATAGGCATCCTTCCTATACGTGACATGCCGCACCTCCTAAAATTTTCTACCAAATAAACGCAAGCACTTCTCCGCCTACATTTAATTTACGAGCTTCTTTATCTGTAATCACACCTTGGTTTGTAGAAATAATTGCTATACCAAGACCGCCTAATACCTTTGGAAGTTCTTCCTTGCTGGCATATACACGAAGACCTGGTTTAGAAATTCTTTTTAACCCTGTGATAATTTTTTCATTTTTATCTTGACCATATTTTAATGTAATACGAATTGTTTTAAGAGTTCCATCTTCTATCAATTCAAATTTTTTAATATATCCTTCCTTAAGAAGAATTTCAGCGATAGATAATTTCATCTTAGACATAGGAACATCTACTGTATCATGTTTAGCAGTATTTGCGTTACGGATTCTTGTAAGCATATCTGCGATTGGATCACTCATTGTCATTTTATTATTGCCTCCTTTATGCAATCTTTGCCTCGTAGTATTCATTTTCCTTTTATAATAAACTTGCGAAGCAAGTTCTGAAGATTTGTAAAACTAAGAAATTCTTAGCTCTGTAAATCTTCTACCAGCTCGCCTTTTTCACACCTGGTATCTGTCCTTTGTATGCTAATTCACGGAAGCAAATTCTGCAGATTCCGTATTTTCTTAAATAAGCATGTGGACGTCCACAGATTCTACAGCGGCTGTATTCTCTTGTGGAGAATTTCTGTTTGCGCTGTTGCTTTACTTTCATTGCAGTCTTAGCCATGACATTTTCCTCCTAATCTATTTTTGAAATGGCATATTAAATAATGCTAAAAGTTCACGAGCTTCTTCATCTGTTTTTGCAGTAGTGACGAAAATGATATCCATACCTCTCACTTTATCCACTTTATCATAATCGATTTCAGGGAAAATCAACTGTTCTTTGATTCCAAGAGCATAATTTCCTCTGCCATCAAATGAATTTGGATTCACACCTCTAAAGTCACGAACACGAGGTAATGCTAAGTTGACAAGACGATCCAAGAATTCATACATCTTTTCTCCTCTTAATGTCACTTTACATCCGATTGGCATTCCTTCTCTGATTTTAAAATTCGCTACAGAATGTTTTGCTTTTGTTAAGATCGCTTTCTGTCCAGAAATTGTTTCCATATCCTTCATAGCAGCGTCTAAAATCTTTGCATTTTCTTTCGCTTCACCAACCCCCATATTGATAACGATTTTATCCAATTTAGGGATTTGCATTACGTTCTTATAACCAAACTTTTTTGTCATAGCAGGCATGACTTCGTTTTTATACATTTCTTTATATCTGCTCAATTTCTAAACCTCCTCTCTAAAATTAGTCTATCACTTCACCAGTTGACTTCGCTACACGAACTTTTTTGTCATCTTTCATAGTAAAGCCAATTCTAGTTGCTTTTCCTTTATGCACATACATGAGATTAGAAAGGTGAATAGGACCTTCCTGATGGATAATACCACCATTTTGATTAGCAGCGCTTGGTTTTGTATGTTTTGTTATCATATTTACGCCTTCTACTAATGCGGTGTTATTCTTTGTGTTGATGGTAATGATTTTGCCTTGTTTATCTTTATCTTTTCCTGTGATAACCTTTACGAGGTCACCTTTTTTTAATTTCATTGACACAGACGACACCTCCCTATAATACTTCTGGCGCTAATGAAACAATTTTCATAAACTGTTTTTCTCTCAGCTCTCTCGCAACTGGTCCAAAGATACGTGTTCCTCTTGGAGTTTTGTCATCTTTGATGATCACTGCTGCATTTTCATCGAATCTTATATATGAACCGTCTTTACGACGAGTACTTTTCACGGTACGGACAACTACTGCTTTTACAACATCGCCTTTTTTTACAACTCCACCTGGTGTTGCATCTTTAACGCTGGCAACGATAATATCTCCGATATTTGCATATCTTCTTGTAGAACCGCCCATAACACGAATACAAAGTAATTCTTTAGCACCTGTATTGTCAGCAACCTTAAGTCTGGTTTCCTGTTGTATCATGCTAATATTCCTCCTTTATTTCATTTTAAAGCTTATTCCTGATTTTATCCAGATTATTTCGCCTTCTCCATAACTTCTACAAGTCTCCATCTCTTATCTTTGGATAAAGGTCTTGTTTCCATCACTTTTACTGTATCTCCAATGTTACATTCGTTGTTTTCGTCATGAGCTTTTAATTTATAAGTTCTCTTTACTATTTTTCCATATAAAGGATGCTTTACATGATCTTCAATTGCAACTACAATGGTTTTCTGCATTTTATTGCTTACAACTTTTCCTACACGAGTTTTTCTAAGATTTCTTTCCACAACAATTCCTCCTTTCTAAAGAGTATTTACTCAGCTACTCTAGCCTTTTCAGCAATAATGGTCTGAATTCTGGCAATATTTTTACGAACTTCTTTAATTCTGCTTGTATTATCTAACTGATTTGTTGCGTTTTGGAATCTCAAATTGAAAAGTTCCTTTTTAGCAGCTACTAATTCTTGGTTTAATTCTACAGCTGATTTTGCCTTTAAATCTCCTACATAATTCTTAATTTTCACTGTTATCACCGCCTTCTAAGTCCGCACGAGAAACTACTTTACATCTACATGGTAATTTGTGCATAGCAAGACGCAACGCTTCTTTGGCAATTTCTTCGGATACACCAGAAATTTCAAACATTACACGTCCTGGTTTAACAACTGCTACCCAGTATTCCAAAGCACCTTTACCAGAACCCATACGAGTTTCGGCAGGTTTTGCAGTTACTGGCTTATCGGGGAATATTTTAATCCAAACTTTACCGCCACGTTTGATATAACGAGTCATCGCAATACGGGCTGCTTCAATTTGGTTTGATTTAATCCAGCATGGTTCTAAAGCGACAATACCGTATTCACCATTGGAAATCGTATTTCCTCTCGTAGCTTTACCAGCCATAGAACCACGGAATTGTTTACGACGCTTTACTCTTTTTGGCATTAACATTATTTATCGCTCCCTTCCTTATCTGTTTTTGTTGGAAGTATTTCGCCTTTATAAACCCAAGCTTTTACACCTACTTTTCCATAAGTAGTATTTGCTTCAGCGAAACCATAATCTATATCTGCACGCAGTGTCTGCAACGGAATAGTGCCTTCACTGTAAAATTCTGTACGAGCCATATCAGCCCCACCGAGACGACCAGATACTGCTGTTTTCACTCCCTTTGCGCCAGCTTTCATTGTTCTAGACATCGTAGATTTCATCGCACGTCTGAAGGATACACGGTTCTCTAATTGAAGAGCGATACTCTCTGCAACTAATTGTGCATCTTTATCTGGTTTTTTGATCTCTTTAATATCCACTACTAACTTTTTATCTGTGATTTTTTGAATTTCTGCTTTCATTTTTTCGATTTCAGCTCCACCTTTTCCAATCACAACGCCCGGCTTTGCTGTGTGAATTACCACTTTTAAACGGTCAGATGCTCTTTCAATTTCGATTTTTGATACACCTGCATTATATAATTTCTTCTTAAGATATTTTCTAATATTGTAATCTTCTACAAGATTGTCAGCAAAATTAGCTTCTGCATACCATTTAGAATCCCAATCTTTAATTACACCGACTCTTAAGCCATGAGGATTAACTTTCTGTCCCATTCTGATCTCCTTCCTGCGCTTCTCTTATCTTTCATTTAGCACGATTGTGATATGGCTCATTCTCTTTTCAATACGATAAGCTCTACCTTGTGCTCTAGGTTTAATTCTCTTCATTGTAGGTCCTTTATTAGCATAACACTCTTCTATATATAATTTTGATACATCCATACCATTATTATTTTCTGCATTTGCAATCGCTGACTTCAATAATTTTTCTATTAAGCTAGAAGCATATCTAGGATTGTAAGCCAAAATTCCGAGCGCGCTCTGCACATCCTTGCCTCTAATGGCATCTAATACATAACATGCTTTTTGAACAGAAACTCTAGCATAAGATAACTTAGCTGAAGGTCTAGTGTCCTTATTCGCATTTCTTTCTCTTTTAATTTGGGATCTATGTCCTTTTGCCATGAATGAAACCTCCTTTCAAAAATATATCATACTAACGAGCTTTCGTCTTTTTCTCGTCTTTTCCATGTCCTCTATAAGTTCTTGTAGCAACGAATTCTCCAAGTTTATGTCCAACCATATCTTCTGTCACATATACTGGCACATGTTTTCTTCCATCATGTACTGCAATGGTATGACCAATCATCGTTGGGAAAATAGTAGAGCGGCGGGACCAGGTCTTAATAACCTGTTTCTGTCCAGCTGCATTCATTGCATCAATTTTTTTCAATAAATGATCATCTGCAAATGGTCCTTTTTTTAATGAACGACCCATATAGGTATCCTCCTTCTATTTCATCGCATAAAAACTATTTTATGCTCTTTCCATCTCTTCTTCTTACAATTAATTTATCAGAATGTTTCTTTTTTCTTGTCTTCAAGCCGAGTGCTGGTTTACCCCAAGGTGTTACAGGACCTGGACGACCGATTCCTGCTTTACCTTCACCACCTCCATGTGGATGGTCATTAGGGTTCATAACAGAACCACGAACGGTTGGTCTTTTACCCATATGGCGGGAACGACCTGCTTTACCGATATTTACAAGGTCATGTTCAATATTTCCAACTTGTCCGATAGTTGCTCTACATTCAATCGGAACCATTCTCATTTCACCAGATGGCAGACGAAGTGTTGCATATTTTCCTTCTTTTGCCATTAACTGTGCAGAATTTCCTGCTGAACGAACCATCTGTCCGCCTCTTCCCGGCATTAATTCTACATTATGCACTTCTGTACCTATTGGAATACAAGAAAGAGGTAAACAATTTCCAACTTTAATTTCTGCTGTTTCACCGCTCATAACTTTCATTCCATCTGTCAAACCATTTGGTGCTAAAATATAGGATTTTTCACCATCTGCATAACAGATAAGTGCGATATTAGCTGTTCTATTTGGATCATATTCTATTCCAATTACAGTAGCTACAATACCATCTTTTCTATTTCTCTTAAAATCAATGATTCTATATTTTCTTCTAGAGCCGCCACCACGATGTCTTACTGTTATTTTACCTTGGTTATTGCGACCAGCATTCTTCTTTAAAGAAACCGTTAAGGACTTCTCAGGACTTTTTTTTGTAATTTCGCTGAAATCCAAACCGGTCATATTTCTTCTGGAAGGTGTATATGGGTTAAATGTTTTGATTCCCACTTTATGTCACTCCTTTCAACTTCTCTGCAACGCGCCCCCGCGTTTCCTCATTATTAGTTTGAAAAATATCGCCGTTCTCTAAATTTTAGAGACCTTCAAAGATTTCAATTTCTTTACTTGCTTCGGTTAATTTCACAATTGCTTTTTTGGTCTTCGCAGTTTTTCCGACTGTTGTGCCTCTTCTGCGTTTCTTTCCATCTAAGTTCATGGTATTTACCCGTTCAACCTTTGTTCCTTCAAACATCTTTTCCACTGCGTCTTTAATCTGGGACTTTGTTGCTTCGGTATGAACTAGGAATGTATACTCTTTATTTGTCATCGCATTCATGCTCTTCTCGGTAATCACCGGTTTAAGGATGACATCATAATATTTAATATCTGCCATTACGCATACACCTCCTCGATAGCTGCGACAGCATCTTTGGTTACGATCATGGTATTATATTTTAAAATATCATATACATTGATTGTATTGGTAAGAGCTGTTTTTACATCTGGAATATTTCTTGCGGACAAGATAACATTCTCATTCTTTTCTTTTAATACAACTAACGCTTTATTCACTTTTAAGTTATTCAGAACTGCCTGAAATTTCTTTGTTTTGATTTCATCTAAATGTAGTTCATCTAAAACAATGAATTTCTGTTCTGCCACTCTGGAAGTCAAAGCGGATTTTAATGCTAATCTCTTCTCTTTTTTATTTAATTTAAAAGAATAATCTCTCGGCTTTGGAGCGAATACAACACCGCCGCCTTTCCATTGAGGAGCTCTTATAGAACCCTGTCTTGCATGACCTGTTCCTTTTTGTCGCCATGGTTTTTTACCGCCGCCGCTCACTTCTGAACGAGTTTTTGCGCTCTGTGTGCCCTGACGTTTATTTGCAAGCTGGTTCACAACTGCCATGTGCACTAAGTGTTCATTCACTTCTACACCAAAAACAGCATCATTTAATTCTATCTCTCCAACTTGATTACCTTCCATATTGTAAACAGATACCTTTGCCATCTGTGTCTTCCTCCTTCCTTTGCAAAAGCATTAAAATGCTTTTACGGTTTCTTTTAATGTTACTAAGCATTTCTTAGGTCCGGGTACAGCGCCTTTTACTAAGATCACGTTGTTTTCTACATCAACCTTTACGACTTCAAGATTCTGGATTGTCACTTTCTTACATCCCATATGACCTGGCATTCCTTTTCCCTTGAATACACGTCCGGGAGTTGTTGCAGGACCATTAGAACCTTGATGACGATGGAATTTGGAACCGTGTGCCATAGGTCCTCTGTGTTGTCCATGTCTTTTGATAGCGCCTTGAAAACCTTTTCCTTTGGAAATAGCGCTCGCATCAACTTTGTCACCTTCTTGGAAGATGTCTGCTTTGATTTCTGCTTTTACTTCATATTCAGAAGCATTTTCTAATTTCAATTCTCTCACATATCTTTTATAAGATACACCAGCTTTATCAAAGTGTCCTTTCTGTGGTTTATTCACTAATTTTTCTCTCTTATCCACAAAACCAACTTGAACTGCACTGTATCCATCATTTTCTACTGTCTTTACCTGTGTCACAACACAAGGTCCAGCTTGTAATACAGTTACTGGTATCAGTGTACCTGATTCATTGAAGATTTGAGTCATTCCGACTTTTGTAGCTAAAATCGCCTTCTTCATTCCTTTTCCCTCCTGTTTTATCTACAGCGGATTGCAGAGTACTTTCCCTCTGTAATCATCCTAGAACAGTCTAATATAAGTGGAACACTTCATTGCTGAATAAAGAATGTGTTGCTTCTATATCTAAACCCTTCAGGATTTTTGTTCCCTCTGTGAACGAAATTATTTTTGATTTTTCATTTTAATATCAATATCCACACCTGCTGGCATCTCTAATCTAGATAATGCATCTACAGTTTTTGCAGTAGGAGCGATAATATCAATCAATCTCTTATGTGTTCTTTGTTCAAACTGTTCTCTAGAATCTTTATATTTATGAACAGCTCTTAAAATTGTTACTACTTCTTTCTTTGTAGGTAACGGTACAGGTCCGCTCACCTGTGAACCTGTCTTCTTCACAGTTTCAATAATTTTTCCAGCTGATTGATCCACTAATTTGTGATCATATGCTTTTAATGTAACTCTCATTACTTGACTTGCCATAAAAAAAGTCGCCTCCTTATTCGCACTTACCATCAGTACGACAAGCGGTGACTGTACACTAATCCGTGTGTGTCGTGGATTTATCTCCTTGTATTACACGGTATCGCTACCCTTTGTAGACAATTGTTCGTACAGTGACTTGTCGCCAGTTTCCTAACTTGACATTCGCTCCGCGGAAAAC
>CAJUHN010000001.1:81393-81655 GCA_910585935.1 uncultured Lachnospiraceae bacterium
AAACCCGCCGTTCACGGCGGCAACCTCACGCTTCATCGCTATCATGCCACAGCAAAGTATAGTATACACGATATTTTCTTAGATTGCAAGCACTTTTTTATTTTTTTTGATTCTTTAAATAGCACTTCAATCTTTTCATTTTATTATTTGTTATAACCATATTCTATTTTCACAAATTAGAACAACTAACAGACTAGCGGAGGCAAAGAAGTATTCCATAAGAAGCCCCTTGGAAGACGTTGGTACTTAATAAGCAGTTTCG
>CAJUHN010000002.1 GCA_910585935.1 uncultured Lachnospiraceae bacterium
TACAACGCTGGATGTATGTGACAGCCATCGGATACAGCAGCACAAAGTTTTTCAGGGAATTGCAAGAAAGGGAAAAAGCTCCACGGGATGGTTTTATGGCTTCAAACTTCACCTTGTTATCCATGATCGTGGGGAGCTCCTGAACTTGTGCCTAACCCCAGGCAATGTGGATGACCGCAACTGGAACGTCATGAAACACCTGACAAAAGATATTTTCGGGAAGGTGTTTGCTGACAAGGGGTATGTTTCCAAAAAACGGTTTGAGGAACTTCTAGAACGGGATGTGGAGCTAATTACCAAGCAGAAGAGGAATGCAAAAAAACAGGGGATGATGCGTTTCGCAGACCGGCTTTTCTTGAGGAAGCGCGCCATGATAGAGTCCGTCAATGACTTCTTGAAGAACACTTTCCAGATTGAGCATTCCAGGCACAGGAGTAGCTGCAATTTTGTAGTGAATCTGATGGCTGGTCTTTGTGCATACTCTTTTTTGCCGAAAAAACCATCTATTTATACTAAAAATGCGACTTTTGCATAAATATCCTTATCGAACTCACGTTAATATAATTATATTTTGTACTTTTGAAACCACTTAATTTCCAGAACTCTTTCATCTGGCGGAAGTCTTCTTCTATTTCTGGGCGCAGTTCATATGTCTGGACAATCTGACGTGCCATTTTTGTGGTGTCAGTAGTCATAAAGACAAAAAACTTTCCTGTTTTTTTGTCATGTACAACACATGCGTTAATTGGGACATCTTTTTCAGGGGTATCACTTGCCCATAGTGTCCCAAGGGACTTTACAAGCTGTATTTCCTGGTCTTTCCTTTTTTTGTTGAGATGTTTCTGCCATTTCCCACTGGAAACAGCCAGAGATATTGCATCTTTAAATAGATCCATGTTTTCCCTTGCAGGGACATAGGTGTCAACTTTCCGTGCCGTTTTCAGGTAATTTGCCATTTCATGTGACAGGAATCCCCTGTCATTTATTAAGATATCATTTTCATGGAAACAGGAAGTGTTTTTTCACATTTCCCTGCACAATTCCATGTCATGGGTTTTTAAAGTACCAAATACAATTTCTTCTGCCATACCTGAATCCCCTGTGATACCACGGAATACACCAAGTTTATACTCACGCATGGTTTCACCATCTATAGTTACAACAGAGGAATTTTCATAATTTGTATTATTAAGGTTTATAGGTATTTTAGTACAGTCCCATATATGGACGCATGGCTGTACGCCAAGGTTTTGTAATATATAATCCTGTACATAATGATTATAGAAAGAAACCAGTTCCTCGCTGTTGTATTTTTTCACAAGTTTACGCATGGCACTCTCTGAAAAAATCCCCTCATTTACATTACGTCCATAATCCCATGAATTTCAGCTAAGCTCTGTAAGCAGTCCTGCATCTGTAACGACAAAAGGGATATCAGTAAGGCTTGTTTTTTGTTTTAATTTTGCAGTAATAGCAAGTACCAGGAGTATATTGGAAGGAATATGAAAGTTGTCACTACGTTTATCCTTAAACACTTCATGAAGTGGTTCAAGAAAACCATGATGTTTCATAACCAGGACAATAGAATCAGCAAGTGCTGGTAATGCTAGTTCCGCAGTGTCTATTTTACCTGAATGTATTACTTCAAGGACTTTTTTCTTATCTTTTTTACTAATCTGTACCATAATGTCGTTCTCTGTCTTTATAATAAAATGGTTATTTCCCCGTTTATTATAACAGATTTTTTATATCATGTCCAAAAGACTAATTGAAGACCGTTAAAATAAAGTCTTCAAAAGTTTCCAAGGTTGTAGTATAATGGAGTTGGAACTCCAACATAAAAATATCTCCTTTCTGTCTTTTTGTGTCGATACAAACAGAATAGCATATTTTGTTGGAGTTCCGCTAGTTTTTTATCTAGCACAATAGGTTAATTTAGCAAACTTATAATTGTTTGTTATGTATTATATCATTTCATTATATAAAAACACAGCAAATTTCTTAATGCTTCATTTTTACCTGTTGAAATAAATGTAAAATCTGTTACCTTTTTATCTATAATCATTTTTATCATCTTTTCTTCAACATTCCGCCCTAATGCTCTACAAGATAACGAAAATAAATCAAGTGTTGTATCATCAATTCCAATAACCCCTACTAGCCCTAAATCAGAGAATTTATCTGATACATAAACTGAATATAATTGATAAAGAGGATTCTCGAAATGAGCTAATATCTCTACCGTTGTATACCTTATTCCATTAGTACATTGATTCGTTCTCTGTGTAAGTTCAGCAATTCGTGCACATTCATTTGGAAGAGCCTTATGAATATCTACTTTATTATTCAATGCTTCCAAGTAACTATCAAAATTCGTATTTTCCAAACGTATCCTTTCTCGCTGTTGATTTGTTTGATATGTTAAATTACGATTTATAATTTGATCAAGACTGTTTAAATCACTTTTCATGTTAAAACAAGAAAGTAAATCATAAATAGTATCACGATTATATAAAATTGCTAAAACATCTGGCAATAATGTATGAACAGATTCAACTTCAAATTTAGAATCATCTACAAATACTATACTATCAAATCCAAGATTTAGTATTGTTGCAATTTGACGGATATTTTCAGTTTTATTGTTCCAGTTAACCTGAAAACAAGCAATATTCTCTTTTTTTAAGATCATTCCACTATGTTCAGAGAACACTTGTAATACATCATTTATGTCATTTTTGCTACATATTGACAAAATAACACCATGATAATATAACATCAAAAGAAAACGCTGAAAATCTTGATATGATCGTCCTGTTCCTTCATTTCCAAGTTTAATTTTCTCAATCCCATCCTCTGAAAGAATTCCACCCCAAAGAACTCCGTCACAATCTAACACTAAACATTTCTTAGTAATACCATTTTGTATAAGATATTGTTTATATATTTCGTCCGATATAACTTTAATCATTTGTTGATCATAGGGGGCATTCCAGCGATATTTATTTTTATTGTTATAAGCATTAGATATTCCAATAGATGCAATTAAGTGTCTTGTATCAATCTGTAAATCATTTTTACATAGTAACTCATATACTCTTACATTTACTATATCAATAATATTTGTAATTTCTATTGAAGATCCACAAATGTTTGTTCTTTTAAAATTTTCATTTTCATATCCAAACCATAAAATTGGACAAGAAGTATATGTTTTTAGTTTTTTATATATTTTTTTACAATTTTCAATTATATGTATTTCAAATTGTTCTAATGTAAATTTAGAAATAATATCATTATACCAATTTGGATATTGATATTCGAAATTTAATAAAACTATTAAAAAATCACTATTTTTAATTTTATCAGCTTCATTTATATAATTATCGAAATGAAGAATTTGAACATTAGTAAAAATATTAGATTTTGAAAAATTTAATTTTAAAAATGGAATTAAATATGGATTAAGCGTAATATTTGTTACAATAACAATTTGATACATATTATCTTGAGATAGTTCTAATTTATTCACTTTTTCTATTATTGTCTTTAAATTCAAAGTTATCATCTCTTTCAATTGAAGTAAGTACCTCATAAATTTTATTAATTGTATTCATTTCTGAAATTAACAATTTTGAATCTGGAATTTCACATTCAAATTCTTCTTCAAGTGAAACAACAATACGAATAAATTCAATGGAATCCACTCCAAATTCAACTAAATCGTCATCCAACTGCTCTATAGTTACTTCTATATTTTCCATATTACTATTAAGTACTGTCAATATATTTTTTATAGTTATTTCTTTCATAAAAATCTCCATTCTGCCACTGACGCCTGTAGCATAAATAATAATGAAAAAATGGCTTACGTCTTGTACCATATTGTATATAGTTTACCTAATAAAATTTATCTATAAATTCATTATAATATAAATTCAACAAATGTTCCATTTCTTAAATACGCAAAAATAATCTCTCTATTATTAATTGCTGGAGATTTTATTGGCTTCGTAAATATTTTTCCTATTTCCATTTCTTTAAATTTAATAAAAATGTTTTCTTCTGTTTTTATCTCGTAGCAAATATGATGATACCCTTCTTTAAAATTATATATACTTGATGTTTCATTAATTGGTTCTATTAACTCAATTATTTGGGAATAATCACTACTTTGAATAAATACTACTTTATTATTTTGATTTTGATCAATGATTATGTCTGTTATTGTTTTATACCCTAATTTTGAATATATTTTTATACTTTTAATAATATCTTTTACAATTATTCCTATATGATGTACTTTCATTCTTATCACCCGAAAATTCTTCTATTTCTTTCTAATTTTTTAATATCTGCTTCTGTCAAATCATCTTTTATCAAATCAAAAAGGTTATCTGTATTCAATCTTGTTGCAAAATCTACCTTCCATAATTTTTGTTCTCTCTCGTCTAACCCATAGTAATCCAATAATCTTATACCCTCAACCGTCTTAAATGCTTCTAGATTTTTTTCAAGTTCTGAATCCTTAAAAATCTGATTGGTAAAATATAAAACGTAAAAAACATATGGTATAATTTTATATTCGTTACTGATAGTATACAGCTTATCTAATGAGATTTCTTCCTGATTATTTCTCCACAAATAATATACATCTTTAAACATATTGTAATTTATACAATTATGTCCAGCAAGATGGTATATGGAGTTCATTTCTTTATAATGATGGAGAATAAGCTGCACCATTGCTTTGAGAGGTGGAAGTGTTTTAACTTGCAGACCATAAACATTTATTTTAACAGTATCAGCAATAAATTCTTCTATATTGATAGGCTTTCCTGTATATTCACCCCAAAAAATATCAAAATTGATATCCACATTTATTTCAAACTTTTCACCTATAATTTTTATCCATGGGGCAACTTGATGTGAACCCGTTAACATAATGATTTTATCCTCTCTCGTTGCCAAATGATTCTGAAAATTATTTTGTTCTAAAATCTTTTCTAATGTTTTAATATTTTTACGAGGAATCAAAATATCAATATCAGAACTAATTCGTTTCCCAGTTTTTTTATAAGCATAAAAGGATAAAGGTTCTCCTTTGATCACAGCATAACTACAATTATCAATTTCTAAAAATACAGGCGTAAGGCATTTATATCTCAGCTGAGATAATAATTGAACTTTATTTAATAGATTTTTTTGATTAATTTCCATATTATCCCTCTATTCAAATTATATAATTATATAAATAAATATTCTTATTTAAAAATAAGATAATAAAAAACATAAATCCAACTTAAAATTCCATGTAATATCGCCCACCAAACTGATTTATAAATATTAAAAGAAATTACAATTGCAAGAACAGAGCCAAAACTAATACCTGTTTTTAAAAATTGCCCTTTATATTGGTTAATTTTGTTATATGGATAATTTCTTTGATCATTCATTATATAATTCTTCCTCCGTATATATTATATATTTTTAATACTATATTTCTATTAATAAAAGCTTCAATATCTCTTAAAACCAGTTATACTTTTCCTTCTGAATCAGACATATATCTTTCTGCCTGCAGATTGAATAAATCACAATAAGTACCGCCATGTTTCATTAACTGTTCATGACTGCCAGACTCAATAATCTTTCCTCTCGACATATGAAGTATGATATCACAATTTTTGGTTGTTGAAAGTCGATGTGATATCATAAATACTGCTCTCCCTTTAAATTGTTGATATACTAAGTCAATGATCTCTGCTTCTGAAATAGGATCTAAAGCACTTGATGGTTCATCCATGACAACAATAGGATTTGCTTTATACAGTACGCGAGCAATAGCTACTTTCTGTTGTTCTCCCCCAGAAAGTACAATTCCATTTTCAAATTCATTAGACAAACACTTATTCATATTAGAATCTATATTATGAATTTTTTCATATAAAGAAATATCTTTTAAAATAATATCGATTTTAGTATTTTGTTCTGCTTCTACATATCCCATAGCAATATTTTCATAAATAGTAAAAGGATATACAAAATAATTCTGAAATACTGTTCCTATAGAATTTCTTAAGTCTTGTGTATTATATTCTTTATAATCCACTCCGTCCAATAAGATGACGCCTTCTGTAGGGTCATATAAACGGAGTAACAACTTTATTAAAGTAGATTTACCAGCACCATTATGTCCTACAATACCAACCATCTCGCCTTTATGAATTTTAAAAGATATATCTTTTAGTACATAAATATCACTATTTGGATATTGAAAGGAAACATTTTTGAATTCAATCGTAGAAAAATCTCCATGAAAATTTTTTTTGCCAGAAGTAATATAGTTTTGACAATCAAGAATTTCAAATACATTGTCTAAATAAAGACTGTGTTGTTGAAATTGAGGAATAAATACAAATAACCCACTAATTGTAGCTGTAACAGATTGACTTCCATTCAATAAAGCAGCAAAACTTCCTACAGAAATGTATCCTAAACTAATGCGAAATATAATATAAAAAATACTAGCAATAGTACTGGTTAAAACGATAGCCTGTGGTAAAGCATCATAAATCATCAACTTAGGATTTTCTTGCTTGTAGGTTTTATGTAAATTTAGATAGGCTCTATTTAACATTCCAAATAATAAAGAAGAAAGTCCTGTAGTTCTAATATCTTGTGAATAATCTTTAAGATTCAAAATGCGATGAACATAATCGATTTCTCGATTATCAGAAACTTGTGCCATTCTTGAATGATAATCAATATTATTATATCCTATATTGAATAAGATACTAATAATTAAACTAAGGATAGAGAATAGTAAAATGAATAAGTCAATTTGTAAAACAATTCCAAGAGAAGTAATTAAAATCACGCTGCTTTCAATAGTATTGGCTGCCGTTTGAAAAACACTAAGAATTCTACTGTCAATTTCATTCATAGCCCTAGATATTTTCTCATAAGATTCACTGTTATCATAATTAGAAATATCAATATCCACTAATTTATGATACATTTCCTCTCTCATTTTCTTACGTAATATCAATGCCTTTGCTGGATAGAAAACCTTATCATACCATGACGAGTAAAGTTGCTTACCAACTACTAGAATACACATAATGAGAGTAATAGTTAAAATCTGACGGATAGGAACTTGCATCATAACAGCATCAAGCACATATCTGAAATACCATATTGTCATTAATGGCTCAATAATAGCTAAAACAATGGATTTGAACATGGTCATAAATACCAAAGAAGGGATCGTTTTTCTAATAATGTGAAATGCCCTTAAATTATTTTTAATTATATGTTTTATCATTTTCATATCATCTCTTCCTCCTAACTTGATAACTTCTTATAATTCTAAAAATTGATTTTATCGCTTCTTTTCTTCTTTCATTTCTTCTGCTTACTATTTTTCTATCTTTTTCAGATATTTATCCTGCCTTTAAATTTTATAATATTTTAGGTTGATTATTATATTTGGTTTTCGTATAACCTTCTCGAAACGCTTTTATAAATACTATTATCGCTGGTCAGATATAAGTAGATTATAACATAAAAATCATGTTGTAACAACTTTTAATTCTGTAGCTTTAAACCATCAAAACGAATAAGATATAAAATATATTTCTTTAATTAATAAAAAAAAATTATAAAAGACGGTCAGCACCGTCCTGCGAAAGTGCGGTACTGCCGCCTATATAATGTTTTATTAATGTTATAATACTTTGATGTATGATAAAAAATTAATTTCTTATAGATTCACTTTTAACAGAATTAATTCTTAGCTAATTTCTATTATTAAATTATCTTAAAAATATATACTTTACTTTTTGATTTCCTATTTGTTTTTATACAAAAATAAATTATTCTATTTTCTAACAATAATTACTATAACTCTTTTAGTACTTTAAATATAATAGAAATCCTATATCTTCTATGATCTATAAATATTATTGCTATAACTAATGTAGAAATTTAGATTATATAATTCTATAGTAACTTGAGTATAATATTAATAATTTATTAATAAGCTGACAGCCAACCGCTTTGGCAACTCTTTCCAGTACATCCACAGAGCATTTCTATCTCATCTAGCTCTTCACTATCAATAGTCATTAAATCATCAAGTAATTTTTGAATTTCTTGTAAATTCTCCTTATCCGACATGTATAAACTCCCTTCTTTTTATATTTTTAAATCTTTTAAAAATAAAAATTAGGTTAGAGATAGCCAACCGCTTTGGCAACTCTTTCCAGTACATCCACAGAGCATTTCTATCTCATCCAACTCGCCATCTTCTAAAGTCATTAACTCTTCAAGAAGATTTTGGATTTCCATAATATCATTTAATTCTTTCATTGTTATATCTCCTTTCTTTAAATTTTACACTCAAATTACTATTAGAAAACTTAATAATATGGCTTTAATAAAAAATTATATTATAAACATCCTTAATTAGGTAAAATATTTAATAGTTCATTACAAGCTTTACCAATATCTTCTGATAATTCTATTTCATAAAATGGTATTTCTTTAAAGCATTTATATATATTTAATAAATTTGTATCAACTGTAGTAGTTTGTTGAGTTATAATTTCTTTGAATAAGATTTTCTTTTTTTCATTAAAAGTCGTCGTTTTTATTTTATTTACTGGACAGTTTATTTTAGGAAATATAACAGCTCGAATTTTTCCCTGCATAGGATTTTTAACTTGGTATCTATTTTCACAATCAATATAAATTTCATGTTCTATTGTCATAGAAGAATCATACTCAGGAAAGGGGATATTGCTTTTTACAAATGGCAAACTTGATAAGCGAAATTTAGCAAATAAGGGAATTGCCTTAATATTAATTGCAGTTCCATCTGAGTGAATAAAAATTAGATCATCATTTAATGGATTCATACCTTTTTCAAGTAAATTTATATATAAAGTAGATTTTCCACTTCTACCACGTCCAACTATAATATAAACAAAACCATTTTTTTCTACAGCAGCACAGTGTAATCCAAGATATCCTTCCTTATTGGCTAAAACACTGACTACATTTTTAATTGCTGATGGTAATAGATAATGTAGAGTTGAACCATCTGGACAAATCAATGTTTCTTTATTATTTTCGAGTGAAACATCAATAATACTACGATGTGGTATATGATTGATTATTATTTGACGATTATGAATTTGATAGTATATATTTTCTAATTTTTCAGAGTATGCAACTTGTTCCTTTAGAATATATCCTCCACTTTCAGGATATCGTGAAATTCCCAAATCTGAAAACAGTCGTTCATCTACTAAACCAATAATTTCTCCAATACATTTTTCAGGAACACAATGAATAACATTTTCATTTGCTATATATCGTTCTAAGCATATACTTTTGTTTGACCATATAGAAATTATACCGAAAGGTGTTTTCAATCCCCAACTAAAAATATTCTTATGGAAAGGAGGAATTCTTACATATTTATTAATATTATCAAGCATTAATTTCACCTCCGAATGTTAAAAAACCAATTATATTGGACAATAAAATGGTAGTGCTTCTCCTTTTGAACACCAAGGGTCCTTTTGAAACATGCTTCCATATGCAAGCATTGATCGCATATAGCAGCGTTTATCAGCGCACTTATCAAACATTTTACATTTTTCACATTCTGTCCCTATGTAATCTTCTCGTTCTGGATAACGCATTCTTCTTAATAAATCAGAATCTAATATTTCTTTTAATGACATTTTTCTTAAATCTCCAATAGCTGCATTATCATGTCCTATTAATGTATCGCAAAAATATACTGTACCATTATGTGAAAAATTAAGAATTGTAGTAGAACCATTACATTTATGTCTATGTGCCGTCAAATAAGTTAAAGGTTTACCAAATAACTGAGTATAATGATTATCAAAATATATTTCACGTTCATTTGTTTCATACTTTTTCTTAATATCATAAACCATTTTTTCTAGATTTCTTATCTGAGTTTCATTTGGAAACAAATGGGTTACATCCTTTCCACAAGAAGAAAATACAATCCCTGATATAATTTTATTAAATTCTAATTGAATCATTAATTCTGCCCATTTTTCATAATGATCTATATTATATCGGGTTAAAACGGATCTGGCATGCATTTCTATATTAAATTCCTTTGCATATTTAGCTGTTTCAACTAACCCTTTAAATGTTCCTTTTTGTCCTGCTAAAAAGTCTACTGTTTTTTCATCATATGAATCAAAACTTAATTGTAACATATCTAATCCAGATTCAACAAATTTTTTCATTCTTTCATATGATATACGTGACCGAGTAGACATCCTAGATATTAATCCATTTTTAGAAGATATTTCCATATATTCTTCTAAATTTTGTTTTCTTACTGGATCTCCCCCTCCATAAAAAACAACTTGGCATCCTAAATCTTTTGCATCTTTGGTAATACGCTCCCAATCTTGCAGGCTTAAATAATCTCGATTTTCAACAGTATGTTTAGCATTAGCTAAACAATAAATACATGAAAAAGCACATGTTGGTTCAATAGCAAAGTTAAGTTGTTTTAATGTATGTTTTTCTGACCTTACTGGAGTCAATGTTTTTAATTCAGTAGCTATATTTACATCAAATATATCCCTTGTCTTTGTATTGTCTGAATGAAATTCTATACGATCTATTAATAAAGTGCAAAGTTTATTCACAATTATTGTGGCATCTCGATTAATTATATTTTCTACTGATTTACAAATCTGTGCAATTGTCCGATTACCATTAAACTGAACAATAATAGGATAAACTTTAGAATCAATATTTACTGGTGGAAGAGAAATTTTATCAGTACTTTCATCTATAATTTGAAGTTTTCCCTTAATAATTTTAACTGAAAATTCGTTTTTTAAATAGGGGTATTCATTCATTTTAATATTCATTCTAAGACTCCTTCATATGTAATATTAATTTTTTATAAAATTCTGCAATATTGTATATTGCACTATACCACTGCTTTCGATTACAAACATACCCTGTTTGACGATAATATTTATATAAACGTTTTATGAATTGAAAGTTATCATTACAATCTTTTCTTTCATATGCATAATAATCTTCTAAATAATATTGAAATTGTGTAGGTGTTAATTTTTCTAACATTTTAATAACACTTCCTATATGCTCAGAAAAAATAATTAATATGGATTTTTCAATATGTTGCTTAACTTGTACAGATATTCCTTTTTTATTAACTATATACGCAATAAAACGTATAGCATGAATATATTGTAAGGAATCTACCTCTGTTAAAATAATATGTTTATTGTCCATAATATGTATTTGGGGAGAACATTGCAAATTTTTATCTTTAATCTCGTTAAATTCCTCTCTTCCCCCATATTCAATCAAAAGACTCGTCTTTTGGACATATCCCTCTATTGTATTTTTAATATCATTTTCTGTAAGTACAGAAAGTCCTGTTTCTTCAAGCAATTCTGAATTTTTAAATTGTCTTTTGGACTCATTTAATTCTTTAAGATACTTCAATTCATAACTAATTTTATTTCTTTCATGATCAATCATCGCCATATTTATTAAATAAATATTATCAGGTATTTTGGTAATCGCTTCAATAAATAATTTATGTAAATCTCTATATATATTAACTGGTGACGTAAACCAAATACATGTGTAATATGACGTAGTTGCTGCATTAAAAAGTAAAAAATCCGGCTTATTCTGAGGATTAGGAAGAAAAATTGTTTTAGTTATAGCTAATAAACAATGCTCTGTTAAATGTGCTAATGATTTTTTACTTTCATGGCAAAACCCTGAAGGAATAAAAAATGCACATGTTGCTGTATCTTCAGAAGATTCACGGCAGGTAAGATGTTGGAATATTATTTTTGACATATTAATTTCTCCAATTTAACTATAAATATTAGTAAGTTTTAAATGTTTCATCACCATATTTACACAGCGGATCTTTATCAAAAAGTCTACCATATGCTAACCATACTCTAAAATAACAACGCTTATTTCGACAGAACTCAAAATCTGAACAATTTTCACATTGTGTTCCTTCAAAATATTTTATTAAAGGATACGCCAAATGACTATATGAAGATTCATCCCAAATTTCTATAATAGATTGTTTATTTAAATCTCCAATTACTACTTCATCAATATCACTTAAATTTGCACAATAAACAGCCTTTCCATCACTTCTTATTGTAAGACTTGCTTTCATAGCACCACATGTTCCCCGACTATAATGTTTATATTTCATTCCATAAGAACGTGATTTGGCAAATTGTATTATTTCACCTGATAAATAATCTATATAAATATTAATTGTGGTTTTCTTTATTTTATCAATTTTATTAGAAAGTTCAATGATATCAGCCTCTGAAGCAAAAAAATTATCATTATGCCTTCCACAACTCATACCATACATATTAAAAGAAATTGTATTCACTCCTTCTGCAGCACAAAGCTCAATTAAGGAAGGTATAGTATCAATATTTTGTTTTAATATAACACAACGAATAGTTATCTTAAAGTTATATGCTCTAAAATTTCTTATTGTTTGTAATACTTCCTTAAAAGCTCCTAAAGTACCCATCAATTTATCTGCTACTCTTTCATCAGATGAATCCAAGCTTATTTGAATCTTTCTTAATCCAGCTTTATATAATTTATCAACCATTTCCATTGTAACTAAATGTTTTGTTGATATAAAACAATCCATTTTGTTTTCTATAACACACTTAACATATTCATCAATATTATTTATTGTGAATGGATCACCTCCACTTAATTCCACCTGTTTTACACATAATATTTTTGCTTGCCTTATAATATTTTGAAATAATTTAAAATCCATACATTCACTGCACTGATAATTGGAATCATATATAGAGCCAGCATAACAATAAATACATCTTCGACTACATGAATGTGTAAGTAAAATAGATAACAATTCTGGATGACTTTTTTTTAAAATTTCATAAGGTTGTTTATTTATAGCATATTCATTATATTTTAATGATATTAAAGCTCTATGTAATTCCTGAGAAAAGCTTTTTTCAATTTTACAATTTTTATCACACAAATAAGGTATTAATAATTGTAAAGCCATATCAATTTCATCTACTGCTATAGAATACTGTTCATACATTATTTTTTTTATTACAGATATTCTACTTTCATTAATGAGAATCAAAAGTAATTGTATCAATATAGTATTTAATTTCATTGGTAAAATAGTTTTTGATTCACTAAAAATCATAATTCGTTCATTCACATATCGGATATGAGTCCCTTCTCTAATAAATGCTTCTTCCATAATTACTCCTTTTTTCTCTTGTGTTATCAAAAAGTTTGTAGTTATCATTAACTTATCCAATTAATACATCATTAATTTTTTTTAGTATAACATCCGAATAAAATTTATTAATCCCTTTATTTAATACTACACATTGAAAATATTTTTTTTCGATTCTCAATGCTAGTATCAAAATTATTCCAAATATCATCAATACTATCAGTTGTAATATTACCGAATGCAATATGCCTTCCACCTGTAATACAAAATACCGCTTCCCCTTCAAATGTAAAAATTAAATTCATAATTCCAGATTTAAAACAACTCCTTTGACCAAATGATGTTCCTTTACAACCAGATAAAATAATTGCTTGTATGTTTATATTTTTTAAAAATCGAACTATATTTTCTATCTGTTTTGTAGAAGCATTACTTATATATATATTCCTTAATAAAAATTTACATTCATTAAATGGGAATTTTGCTAATATATCCAAATGATTATCTAATAAATAAAGATCAAAAGTTATTTTGAAAGATAAAACTAGCTGAAGATTAACAAGAAAGTCTTTATTTATACATTTGCATAATATTTGCAATCTATAAATTCCACATTCTAATATTTTTTGTAAATTATATAAGTTTACTGATAAATCTATGTTTAAAATTGATGAAATATGATGATTATAATTTTCTTTTAAAAACATTGATAAGTAAGACCATTGAGAAATATATTCTCCTAAATAAAAAATATTCTCTGTACCACCTTCATAACAATTTATATGAATCTTTTCTGCAACATCTAATTTCATATAATTTTCTACATCTGTTGTTATCTCTAGAATTACATTTTTAGGAAAATTATATCTCTTATTTTTATAATCAAAAGGTATACATCCATATTGTGTAATTAATTTGTTAATTTGCTTTTCATCGTATTTATTTTTAGAAGGAACTTCTGAAAATAAATATTTATATTGATTTATAATATTATATACTAACTTTTGAGCTCTTTCTATCTCCATACCTTTTGTAACAAGCTCTGCAATTACAGCATTTATTTCCCATCCATTTCCTAGTAATTTTAAAATAGCAGCGATTCCGAAAGGCACTATTTTAAATTCGTTGGAATATAACTTATCATTTTTTGTTTGAATTGAATAAATAAATGCTTTATTATTTAAATTTATATATATTCCATATTCTTCTTTCAGCCACATAAAATTTCACCCATATAATATTTTTATATTTCCAGAAAAGTTATTATATATCAAAAAATCTCCTATACTATTTATATTTCAAATTTGTTATTAATATCTCTTCCTTCTTTTGAATTTTAGTTATAATATCTATTATTTTAGATTTAAAATTATCTATTGGTTTGTACATATTTTTAAGTATTAAATTAGTAAAACAAAACCATTGTTCTGTAACCTTATCTAAACTATCTAGAATAATTTTGAAATTATGTTTTTTACTATAACTTATATCTTCCTCTAGACATCTTTTTAATATTAAATGCCTAGAATATATAAGATGACATAAAAATTGGTCTTTAAAAAAATCAGAATTTATACTATCTTTATTTATAATAGATTCTTTAAAAACTTCTAATGCTTTTTTTCCAATATAATGATTATCTATGATATCTGATACATAATAATTATTAACTATTGCTTTAATAACTTCATCTAAACTTTTTATAGTTTTTATAGCTTCTTCTCTTATACTAATCTCTGAAATTTCACAATAAAATTTACATACATAAAGAAACTTTTGTTTTTCTATTTTAAATATACATGGATTCTCCCTATAGACACCTTCCCAATCCCTTATAATTAATAAAGGACTATCAATGAAATAATAATATTGTTCATCAAATCCTATTATACCCATATTATGATCTGTATGTAGTTTATAGATATTATTATCAAACCATATATAAGGTTCTAATAAATTAAATCCTATTATACAAATAGCAATTTTATTATCATTTATAATCTTTTCAATGACTTGTGCTGGATTATCAGGGTTTTCTCATCTTTGAATATCATATAAATTGCTGTCAGGAAATACATTATTTCTCATAATTGTATCTTGTAAAATGGAATAACAGATATTAATATCTTCACAAAATACTAATTTGCAATTAATATTATAATCTTTTAAAGCAAAATATAAATATTGTTCCCAACAATTTAAAGAGGCACATAATTCATCAGGTTTATTATTTTCATCTAAAAAGTATCTTTTATTAAAATTCATCTTTTATATTCATTCCTTTCATTTTCTTTCAAAACAAAATTTAAAAAACTTTAGTTTTAAGTGATTTATAGGAAATCAATATATTAAATAACATAAAGGCTACATGAATCATTCAGTTTATTTAATACCTAATCTTGGTTTATATACTTTATCTAATACATATTTACTTTGTATAAACACTTTGATTTATAATTAGTACTCAATTAATACTATAGTTCTCTATTATCTTTATAAAACATATAAATTAATTATTATATTAGTTTATATTTGCAAAAAATACCATATCATATTTGGAAAAAAATTTTTTTCAAATATGATATCTTTTTAATCTATTCTTCAATTTCCTTAAATAAATACAACTTGATACTTAATTATTTATTCAAAAAAACTTCTTTTTAATAAAAACGATTATCCTAGTTCTTATTAAAAAGAAGTTTTCTTATCAAATATTTACATCTTTTATACTATCTTATTATATTAAATCAATTTTAATATTAGCCTCATCACAATTTCTTTTTATACATACTTTCATTTCACTATTTTCAAATATATCACTTAAATAATATATCTGAAAAAATAATTCTTTATATTCTTCTACCTTTTCTACATCTCCATTTTTTATCTCTGAACTTAATATATATAACTGATTATATAATTCCAATAATAAAATATTCCCCTGAGTAGAAGATATTCCTTCATTAACCCCCATATTTCCTACTTTTTTACTTTCTTCATAATTACCATTTTGTCTTAATAAATGACTTAAATTATATAAAATAACAACTTTCAATTTTTTATATTCTCTGTTATTTATTGATATTTCCTCTAAATATTCTTCTAATTCTTTTAAAAGTCTAATACCTTTTTTTTCATCTTTTTCTTGAAAACATAGTGCTATATTATATAATATAATAATTTCTATCCGAGTATAAACTCCATTTTTTAAAACTCTACATTCATAACATGGTATTGTGATTTGGATTGCATCTTCCAACTGTTTCATTTTTTCTTGTAATGATATCTTTTTTAATTGATAATCTAAAATAGCCCCTATTCCTAATAAATATTGTTGGTTAGACTTTTCATTTTTATCTAATTTTTTCTCTAATTTATGAAATAAAATATATGCATTTTCATATTCTTGTTTATTAATTAATTGAAATATTTCTTTTTCAAACTCTATACTCTCTATATCATCTACTTCTATAACTAAAGAATATTTTTCGCTTGGCATTCCTAATCTTTCCATTAATTTTTTAAATTTTTCCCATGATATACGATTTTTCCCATTTTCTACTCTAGATAAAGTTTGTACAGAACATATTCCTTCACTTAGCTGTTCTTGTGTGATCCCTAAACTTTTTCTCCTTTTTTGGATAACTTCTCCCATATTATAAACTTCCATCCAATTCCACCTCTATAAACTTTTTTACTTCTGCCGCCTTTTCAAATTTATTCATTAGTCGAAATATATAATAAGCTTGTGTCGATAAATATATTTCTTCTTCATACTTTATCTTTCCATATATCATTTGTATACACAATGCTTTTAAATAAATAAATTCTGGTAAATAATATAAATAAGTATTTTTCGCTTCTAATTTAATTACTTTATTACAAATAAATAATGCTAATTCTATTTCTTTCATTTCTCTATAATAACTTGCTATTTGATAAACAACCTTTAAATATAAATCCATATTTTTTTCACTTGCTACTTTATTCTCTTCTAAATATTTATACAATTCTAAACAAATTTGATTTGTTTTTCCTTTTTCGTTAAGTAATTCATAATTATCAGCTAATTCTATAAATAATTCTAATTCTGTTCTGCACAATAATACGTTTGATAACAAAAATATATTATTATCTTTTAATACTGTCATAGAAATTGCCTCTTCTAAGCACTTAATTGCATTTATATAATTCTTATCTATCTTATAAAAATATGCTTGTACTTCTTTTACAAATTGTTTTTTTAAAATATTATTATTTTTGATACTTTGTTTATATCTCTCTAATAATATTTCTGTTTCTATCCTTACCTCTTTTTTCATTAATTTTCTTATTTCTTCTTGACATATATAATCTTCTAGCTCTTTTTTACTTATGAAGACTTCATAATCCTCTAATGTTCCTCCTAATTTTTCTAATAGCCTTTGTAATAAAAAAATATCTCCCTCTCTTTCTCCCATTTCAATCCTATGTAGAGTAGAAATAGAACATATCCCATAACATAACTTTTCTAATGTAATCCCTTTTTCTTGCCTTAAATAGTTAATTATTTTTCCTATATTTCCATTTTTAATATTCATTTTTCTGTACCCCCTTCTACATTATCCTAATCCTAATTATATCCTTCTCTGTTAATACTTTAAATAATTTCTATGTATTGATATATTTTTTATATTTCTTCTTATTTATGTAACTTTTTATAAAAATCCGTTTACAAGTAATATAAATACAATTTTTATAACTACTTCTATTTTATTATTCTACAATATTTTAATTCAAATTAAAAGATTTTTTTGTAAATATATTATAAATAAATACTTATAATTTATAATAAATATTTATTAAAATATTATATCAAAATAAATTTATAAAATATATATGGAAAATCATTTATAAAAAAATTCTAGAAATTTTCTGAATGATTAAGAAAAATTTATTCTAAAAAGAATACTACCTAAAAAGTCAAAATTTTTTAGCTTTTCTAAAGACATGAAGCCCTTATTACCTATAGTAAATACTTTTATCTTAAATAAACTTTCATTCTACTATAAAATAACTATTTATATAGCCGAATAATAAAACCAAATTACATTTTAAATTCCATCAAACATTGCATGTTTTTTTCATTTCTGTTATATTATAAATTATATACACTGTCAGTTCAGAAGGCAAATAAAATAGCAAACCCTAACATGCTCTTCCATGACAGTACAGGAATGGAGATTATTTTATTATGAAAATCATTTATGAAACGGAACGTTTATTCCTTCGGATTTTAAATGAAAGCTATTATATGCAGGTTCTCACCTTTCTTTCCAGAAATCGAGAACTTTTCGACCAATATGAAATAGATAAACCATCTTTTTATTATACAGCAGATTATCAAAAAAGATTATTGCAGCAAGAGTACAACCAAATTATGAAAGGAAATCGGATTCGTTTCTATATATTCTTAAAAGAAAATTCACAGCGCATCATTGGAACAGTATCCTTTACGGACTTTCATAATGTTTCACAGTCCTGTCAGATAGGATATAAATTTGACCCTAATTATCATCATCAGGGATATGCCTATGAAACGATTTCCCATGCCCTTTCCTTTGTGATTCCAGAATATAAACTCCATCGAATAGAAGCCTATATTCAGCCTAAAAATCTCTCTTCTATTCATCTAGTAGAACGATTAGGTTTTGAACTAGAAGGAACAGCAAGAGAATATGCTTGTATCGGCGGAAAATGGCTCAACCACTTACAATACTCCTTTATTTGCCCATGATATACTCCTCTACTTATAGAAGTAGGGGTTTTCTTATTGATATGATCTCAAAGCATTTTTTTAGTCTTTAGGCTACAGTCCTGCCTTCTAGATATCACATAGTTTTTCACCTTTTCTTTACCTTACATGAGCGCATCTTAATCAAACTCTGTTCTTTTTCTTTACTAAACAGTGCCTCATAATATCCGCTATAATAAACATTTTAATGCCCCTGTATCTTCCACAATGCCAAAACAACCACTATGAAGTTAAAAAAACAACGTCTAAAACAGCCAACAAACAAATATATTCTTTAGAACAGCCAAAAAAGTAACAATTTATGGAAAATATACCTTAGCCAGACCCTTGGAAGACGTTGGCACTTAATGAGCAGTCCTGTAAAGGGCTGCGAATTTAGTATCACTACGTCTGGAACGGAGCGAAAGCGCGTCTGGCGTGGTATATTCTCCATAAATTGTGACCCATTCGCCAACCCACTAAAAAAAACAACTTCCTCTATCCTCATACAAACAAAAACAAAGCTCCTGCAAAATAAATCTCAATCATCTATAAATCTATACACCTTCCTATCTACAGACAACATAAAATTTATTTTACAACAGCTCTATTCTTTCTATAATCTAACCCTTTGATACCAATATCCAAACTGCCCCGTTTTTTGTTTACAAGGTATTACCGTCTTAAAAGAATCAAACCCGAACATAGATGCCATAAACTGTTCTTTATTATGATACATGCCGGGAATCCCCAAAATATATTCATTCTCCTTTAATCTAGCTAATAATAAATACCGAAAATTATAATACCCATGCAGAAGGAAACTATTATTTCCTAACACCCAATTTTCCTTTGGCAGATTTTCCAGATCTTTTAAATCTATTTTTAAACACATAATATCCGGCTCATCTTCAAATGCAATCACCTTCGGGAACTCATTCATCAATCTCTCCCACAGCTTTTCTCCCCTAGCCTCCTGTGTTTTTAATTTTTCCTCTTTTACCTTTTCCTCTGCTTTTAACATCGTTTTTCCTAAACTTTCTTGTATTTCTCCCCCTTCCTCTTCTAACTGCACCCTTGATATTTCCTGTAACTTTGTATCCTCCAGACTCTCCTCTATCTCCTCCTCATTCCATTCCATTTCTCTCCCTGCAATTTCCGTCTGTTTCTCTACTTCCACTACTTCTCTCTCTAATTTCTTTTCTTCCCTCTTCTGTACATTCCCTCGCATTTCCGTGTATATTTCTGTCCTACCTGATGGCAACTTAACCTCTCTTTTTTGCTCCTGTACAAAAGGAATCTGCCTCTCTTTCCTATTTTCCTTCTTTTGTATAATAGGTGCTTGTAACGCCAAATCCTGTATCACCACAGTTTCTTCTTTTCCTTTTAAATCCACAACATCTAAAATAGAAGGGCTTGAAGTTTTCTCTTTTTCTGGAAATTTTATGATAGATGCAGCACTAATCACCTGATTTTCAGCAGAATCCTTCTCTCCTAAAGTAAATTTCTCTACAGACAATCCATGATCATCCCATCCAGATGCATATACCTGCCCACTCTGCTCAGAACTCTGTATCAATATTCCTCCCATCTGATTCAAGTTATATCCAGAACTTTTAATATTAGAAGAATCACTGACATCTCTAAATTCTCCCATTCCGTTCTTAATCACAAAGCTTCCTATATAAGTTCCTAATAACTGCTCCCCGTTCCGACGAAATAAATAAACTTTCTGTTCTTTTCCATTTCCAGCATATGCCCCTTTTAAATTAATAAAAAGTCTGCACTGTCCATTTCTAGACTCCACCTTTGCAAACCCCACATTTTTATTCTTTATCCCTTTATCATAGGCATATATGTATGAAACAAATCTCTTATACTCAGACAAAACGCTTCCCTCCCTTTTAGACTATTCTATGCGGAAAGAAAGCGTTTTATGACTTGTCTTTTATTTTCTATTTTTCCTTTACCAAGATATCCGTCAATCTGGCAAATTGTTCTAAATTGAGCGCTTCCCCTCGAATCGTGAGCGGAAGCTCCATCTGTCTTAAAGCCATTTCTATCTCTTCTTTTTCATAAGACAGATCAGAAGCATTTCTTAAACTATTGATCAATGTTTTTCTCCTCTGATTAAAAGATGCTCTTATCATCCGAAATAATGCAGCTTCATCTTTTGTCTTCACTGGCGGCTGTTTATGTCGCGTCAATTTTATTACAGCAGACCCCACATTAGGTCTGGGAATAAAACAATTCTGGGGAACATTTGCCACAATCTCTGGCTCTGCATAATATTGTACCGCTAAAGATAACGCCCCATAATCTTTTGTTCCCGGCCCTACCTGCATCCGTTCTGCTACCTCTTTTTGTACCATCACAATCATACTCTCTAATGGCACATGTTTTTCAAATAATCCCATAATAATAGGAGTCGTAATATAATATGGAAGATTAGCAACTACTTTAATCGGCTTGCCCTGATTGTGTTCATTTACTAAAGTATTGATATCCACTTTTAAAATATCTTCATTCCTTATTATAATATTAGAATAACCAGAAAGCGTATCCTTTAAAATAGGAATCAAATTTTTATCTATCTCTACTGCGATCACCTCTCTGACAACCTCTGCTAGATATTGCGTCATCGTTCCAATTCCCGGTCCTATTTCTAAAATACAATCTTCCTCTGTCAGATCAGCCGCTTTCATTATTTTTTCTATTACATGTTCATCGATTAAAAAGTTTTGCCCAAATCTTTTTTGAAAATCAAAATTATATTTCTGAATAACTTGGATAGTATTTTTAGGATTCCCTAATACAGCCATCTACTTCATTCCTCTTTCTTATAACTAATACTTTAATCACTATCATTCCAATCCCCCCACAACAAAAAACATCTCTAACAATCCATCCGATATAAATGCAACGCATTTTGATAGGTCTGTTCTCTTACCATATTCTCTTCTATTTGTTTCAAATTCGCTATCTCCTGCACTACCCTAGGCAAATATAGAGAACAATTCCTTTCCCCTCTTCTTCCTTCTGGAGCTAAATAAGGGCAATCTGTTTCTAACACGATACGTTCTAATGGAATCTGCTTCACTACTTCTTTTAATTTCTTCGCATTTTTAAAAGTGACCACTCCACCGATTCCGATATAAAATCCCATCTGTATATATTCCCTTGCCATCTCTATAGAATAAGAAAAACAATGAATGACTCCACCCATTTCCTCGGCATGTTCTTGTTTCATGATCTCTAATGTATCCTGTGCAGCTTCTCGGCTGTGAATAATAATAGGAAGAGATTCTTCCCTCGCAATTTTTAACTGCTCCCGAAACCACTTTTTCTGTATCTCTTTTTCTGGCTCTCCCCAATAATAATCCAACCCGATTTCTCCAATCGCTACTATTTTAGGAAGTTTAGAAGATTCTCTAATCCAATTCATATCTTGATCGGTCAATTCCTTTGTTTCACTTGGATGCACTCCTACCGCTCCATAGAGAAAAGAATACTCCTCTGTCAATGCGATTGTCATCTTACTAGAAGCGATATCCGCTCCCACATTTACAATCCTTTCTATCTGATTTTCCTTAAGACTCCCAAGAATTTTCTCCCTGTCATCATCAAATACCTCATCATCATAATGAGTATGCGTATCGAAAATCATTTTTTCCTCCTAAACCATAAAAAATATATTTTTATGATATCTCTGCTCCAGATGGCATAGGTTTTTCTGGTGTCAATAATGCCAACTGTCCGTTTTCATCTTCTGCACACAATAACATTCCTTCAGAAACTACTCCCGCTAAAGTAGCAGGTTTTAAATTCACAAGCACCATGACTTTCTTTCCCACCATTTCTTCAGCAGAATAATATGCCTTGATGCCAGATACAATCTGTTTCACCTGATTTCCTATCTTCACTTGAGAACACAATAATTTCTTAGATTTTTTCACTTCTTCACAAGCGATAATCTCTCCCACCTGAAATTGAAGTTTAGAAAAATCCTCATATGTGATTTCCGGCTTCGCTTCTATCTCTATCACAACTTCCTCTTTTTGTACTACATCATTCCCCTCTTTTTCTTCTGCCTTCTTTTTTTCCTCCACTTTTCCTAACACCTCTTTTATATCCAGACGAGCAAATAAAATCTCTGGTTTTTCTATCACTTTATTCCCAGAAGGATATAACCCATATGTCACAAACTCTTCATATGCTCTTTCCTTCGCATTTAATTGTCCTAATATTTTCTTTGAAGTTTCTGGCATAAATGGCTTTAACAAGCTCGCGCCTATACAAATACTTTCTGTCAAATTATAAAGCACAGTTTCCAGACGTGATTTATCTTCTTGTTTTGCCAGCACCCAAGGCGTCGTTTCATCAATATATTTATTACACCTTTTAAATAATGTAAATATATCAGAAATCGCATCTGCAACACGCAATTTTTCCATTTTCTCTACTACCCTTTTCGGAGTTTCTAAAGATAGTTGAATCAACTCCTCATCAATATCTTCTTTTGCATTTGCATTATTCACAACTCCACCAAAATATTTATTAGACATAGAAATAGTACGATTCACCAAATTTCCCAATACATTAGCTAGATCAGAATTCATTCTCTCCACTAATAATTCCCAAGAAATGATACCATCATTTTCAAATGGCATTTCATGTAATACAAAGTATCGAACTGCATCTACACCAAATAATTCCACCAACTCATCTGCATAAATAACATTTCCCTTAGACTTGCTCATCTTCCCTTCACCCTGTAACAACCATGGATGACCAAAAATCTGTTTTGGAAGAGGAAGCTCTAACGCCATCAACATAATAGGCCAATAAATGGTATGAAAACGTAAGATATCCTTTCCGATTAAATGTAAATCAGCAGGCCAATATTTCTTCATTAACTCCCCATTTTCTTCATCTACATTATATCCTAAACCAGTGATATAATTACTGAGGGCATCCACCCAGACATAAACCACATGATTGGGATCAAAATCCACTGGTATCCCCCATTGAAAAGAAGTTCTAGATACACAGAGATCTTGTAAACCGGGCAGTAAGAAGTTATTCATCATCTCATTTTTTCTAGATTCTGGCTGAATAAATTCTGGATGTGTTTGAATATGTTCTATTAAACGCTCTGTATAATTACTCAGTTTTAAGAAATATGCCTCTTCTTTCGCAGGCTGTACCTCAGCCCCACAGTCAGGACATTTTCCATCTACCAACTGAGAAGAAGTGAAAAAAGATTCACAGGGTTTACAATACATTCCTTCATAATACCCCTTATAAATATCCCCTTTTTCATATAATTTCTTAAATATTTTCTGCACCCGTTTTTCATGATCGGAATCTGTAGTTCGGATAAATTTATCATAAGAAGTATTCATCAGATCCCAAATCCCCTTCACCGTTCCAGCTATATTATCAACATATTCCTTGGGCGTAATCCCAGCGTCGAGCGCTTTATCCTCTATCTTCTGCCCATGTTCATCTGTTCCTGTTTGGAAATACACATCATACCCTTGTTGTCTTTTAAAGCGTGCAATGCTGTCTGCTAATACAATTTCATAAGTATTTCCAATATGAGGTTTCGCAGAAGTATAAGCGATTGCCGTTGTGATATAATAAGGTTTCCCTTTACAATTCTGACACATATTATCATTCCTTTCTTTTTTATGTGAAATAAATAGAGTATAAAACGATCCTATAAGTTAAAAAAAACTTCCATCTTTAATTATTTAAAGACGGAAGTTTTAGACTCCGTGATACCACTTTAATTTTCTGCATTATAACAGTTTTCACGATAACGGGTGATACCGTTACAACCTAAGATTCCTCCTCAGTTATAAAGCTCTAAGACCATCTTCAACAACTTCCGTTTCCACCTCTTTTCAGCTTCCGAGGCTCTCTGTCAGGAACATTCATTGCATACTCTTCTTTTCACAGCATTTACTATTTTTTTTATTATAGCTTATAATATCCTTTCTTTTCTTATTTGTCAAGGATATTCTTTTATAATGGTTAGCGAATAAGAACAACAAATGGTTCGTCTGGTTCACACTTGAGAGAAAGATCCCCCTGTCAGACGCGCTCTCGCTCCGTTCCAGACGTAGCGGACACTAAATTCGCAGCCCCGCTCCTTGCGGAACTGCTCATTAACGGGCAAGCGTCTTCCAAGGGTCTGCCTGGAGGATCTTTCTCTCAAGTGTTACTTTCTTGGCTTCTCTATAAACGGAATTCCTTTTTGTATTCTTGAAGAAATAAAACTATGGGTTCATTAGAATATCTTTTTATTCTCAATTAATTTGTTGATTGTTTTAGTGTATTTGACGTCCCAAAGTAGATGAAGCTGTTTGCATAGAAACTATGGGATTTATACGTTGAAGTTGTCTGCTAATTGTGGTACACTGAACAAACACCTTAAAAAACATGGAGGGATAATATGTCAACAGAATTTTTGATACTCAACATTTGGACAGATGGATATGAGAGAGTTGCACATATACGCATAGCAAATTCCGCAAAAGAGTTTTTTGTGAGTTTTACTGAATATGATGAATACATTGAAATAGGTAAAAGCGCAAAGAGAACGATTGGTGATAAAATAAAAGGAAATCTAAAAATTGAGTTAGTTATGGATTTTAGCGGTTCAAATAAAGAGTTATTATATTATCAGAATATTCCTAACTCTCCACACATTAAAGCTGTAGTTGATGTGATAAATGTTATTGACGATTTTTCAATTAGTGCTTATCTAAAAGATTATGGCACTCCAATTATAATTGAGTTTGAGCGGCAAATACCAAAACAGCTAAATGGAAAAATTGAGTTAAGTGGAGAATTGCAGATTGATATTATCAATAGCTAATTTGCCTTTGGGACAAAATGTTCCAAAATAGGGGCAGACCAAAGGGCGATACTGTAAAAAGTACCACCCTTTTTTTCTGTCAAAATTTTATGAAAAAGGAACGGCAAAAACAGTTAAAGCTGGTGGCTGACCTCACCGCTAATTCTGTTTCAAGTTCTCAGATTGATAGCATATCGGGCTATCTGCAAAATTGGGACGAGGTTAGTTTTGATGACAAACAGCGTGTTGTGGATACACTGATTTCCAAAATCGAAACTACTAGCACCGAGCATGTGATACACTGAAAAATCTAAAAATTTTTACTTCGCATTATTCCATTATCAAAGACGTTTTGGTGAACTATGATTATTTAAAATCAGAAACTTCACACTCTTACTGATTATAAATACAAATTTAAACAAAAAATATAAAAAACCTTATTATAATATTTCAAACCAATTTATAATAATAAATACTATTATACTCCTTTCTCGTCTATACCATAAACTCCAAAATTCTTGTGTAAATGTTATACAATTCTGTAGATATATAATCATACTAGCGGCGGCAAGAAAGTATTCCAAAAGAAGCCCCTTGGAAGACGTTGGTACTTAATAAGCAAACCCGCAAGGGTTCGCGAATTTAGTACCGCTACGTCTGGAACGGAGCGAAAGCGCGGCTTCGTTGGAATACTTTCTTGCCATAGCGAACCTCTCGCCAAACCATTCCCCACATACCCCCAACCTATCCTTTAAGCTCCTATCCTATCTAGGAAATACAAACTATTCATCAATCCTATCTCCTTCCTATTATTATAAAACAAATAAATTTTTCATCATATTTTTTCAAAAATATTTGACTTTATCACGGTAAGGCGGTATACTAATAAAGACTTTTTTTATATTATAATATTTTAAAATTTAGGTTATAATATAAGAATAGCAAAAGTTTGATACATAAATCTATTTCATTTTAAATAATTCTAGGAGGAAAAGAATATGTCATATGTTGACGAGATATTAGAAAGAGTAGTTTCTAAAAACCCAAGCGAAACAGAATTTCACCAAGCAGTAAAAGAAGTGTTGGATTCTTTACGTTGTGTTATTGATGCAAATGAAGAAAAATATAAAAAAGATGCTGTTTTAGAGCGTTTGACAGAACCTGAACGTGTAGTTTCCTTCCGTGTACCTTGGATTGATGATAAAGGGCAGGTTCAGGTAAACCGTGGTTTCCGTGTACAATTTAATAGTGCTATTGGACCTTATAAGGGAGGATTAAGATTACACCCTTCTGTAAATCAAGGTATTATTAAATTTTTAGGATTTGAACAGATTTTTAAAAACTCTTTGACAGGACTTCCTATCGGCGGTGGAAAAGGTGGCTCTGATTTTGATCCTAAAGGAAAATCTGATCGGGAAGTGATGGCATTTTGTCAGAGTTTTATGACAGAACTTCATAAATATATTGGAGCAGATACAGATGTTCCTGCTGGTGATATTGGTGTTGGAGCTCGTGAAATAGGATTTCTTTATGGACAATATAAAAGAATCACTGGTCTATATGAAGGTGTTTTAACAGGAAAAGGATTAACTTATGGCGGCTCTTTAGCTAGAACACAAGCAACAGGATATGGTCTTATTTATATTTTATCTGAAATGCTTTCTCATAATGGCAAAGAACTATCTGGAAAAACAGTTGTTATTTCTGGTTCTGGAAATGTGGCTATTTATGCAACAGAAAAAGCACAACAGTTGGGTGCAAAAGTAGTAGCTTTGAGCGATTCTAATGGATATATTTATGATAAAGATGGTATTGATTTAGATATTGTAAAAGAAATCAAAGAAGTAAAACGCGCAAGAATTAAGGAATATGTAGAGAAAAAGCCTAATGCTGTCTATACAGAAGGAAAAGGCATTTGGTCTATTCCATGTGATGTTGCTCTTCCATGTGCAACTCAGAATGAACTTCATTTAGAAGATGCTAAGACATTGTTTAACAATGGCTGTTTTGCCGTAGCAGAAGGAGCAAATATGCCTTCTACTAGAGAAGCTACTGATTTCTTCTTGGAAAATGGAATGTTATTTATGCCGGGTAAAGCTGCTAATGCAGGTGGTGTTGCCACTTCTGCTCTAGAAATGTCTCAAAATAGCCAAAGATTGAGCTGGACATTTGAAGAAGTAGATGCAAAATTAAAGGATATTATGGTTGGTATCTTCGCAAAAGTAGACGATGCATCTTCTCGTTATAACATGAAAGGAAATTATGTAGCAGGTGCAAATATCGCTGGATTTGAAAAAGTAATAGAAGCAATGACAGCACAAGGAATCGTGTAAATTAATATCATTGGATATTATCACCTAAATCTAACCAAAAAGAAAAAGTGTATACTTTGGCTAAAGTGCAAACCTTTAGTTAAAGTATCTCTATTTTCTCTTAATTTTTATAGTTTAACTTTTTTATTCTATTGTTATCGTAAAATTCTCTTTTTATAAATCAGAAAATCCAACAAACTAACAGAAATAGAAAAATATTCTAAAAAATCTCCAATTCTTTTATTTAAAATACAAATTTATCAGAATACATTCTTGCTTACACGCACTTTTTACTTTTAGGTAAAATTAACTATATTTTCTATGGTAAAATTTTACTATTAATATTGCATTTTCTTTCAAAAGATAGTATAGTATTATTGTTTCTATAATTTTGCATATAAAATTTTTATGTAATAATGGAGGAAAAATATTATGAAAAAAAGATTTGTAGGAACTTTATTAGTTTTATCTTTATCTATATTCAGTTTAACTGCATGTGGAGATAAAACAGAACCAACTTCACAAACTACTAAAAATGAAACTACTACAGCAGAAACTACAACACAAGAAACCACTACAGAGGAAACAACAACAGAAGAAACCACTGCAGCCGCTAGTAACTTAACTTTTGGTTTATGGGACGGAACAACATTTAGCAATGAATGGTTGAATATGAAATTTAGCTTTCCAGAAGGCAGCACAGCAGCTTCTACAGATGTCATTAAGCAGAATATGGGAGCTAGTGCAAACGGCGTAACCATTAATCCGGGAGATAATTCAGGTTCTATTGAAGGCACTCCTAGTATGATTTATGATGGTCTTATCCTTTTAGATGAACAAGGTTCTAATTTGCAGATATTATATATCACTGCTTCCTCACTTGGCATCGGTATGACCCCAGAAAATTATCTTGCCACTTTAAAAACTCAGTTTGAAAGTACAAATTATGTATGTAATGATGTCGAAACCGTAGATATAGCTGGACAAAGCTTTTACAAATTGCCTATGACTTATACTGATGATTCTCTAGAACAGACTATATATCAAGATTATTATTGTATGCAAAAAGAAAGTTATTTCGTTAATTTTATAGTTAGTTATTTTTCAGATACTACAGACACGATAGATCAAGTAATAGCTGGAATTACTGCCCTTAAATAAAAATTAACTTAGTAAAATAAAAAACTTTATCTGACCTATCCAACATAAAACCGTTGGACAAGTCAAGCACTCCATCGCTAGAAATCTCTACCTTACCTACGATTGAGTAATAAATATCCATATTATTTTGTAAAGGCGGCGAGAAAAATATACCTATCTCGCCGCCTATTCTAATTAACTTACCATATTCCATTTTACTAAATATATCATGCTTTTCTAGGATAAATGATCAAAATTGTATACTATTTATAACTTTCTGTATCTTTCCTCCCTTATATTTCATAACTTATCATAAATTCCCTTTTCCAAAAGTAGAACAGCCAACTTCCTTGCCGCAGCGTCCCTTTTATCTCTCTCCCCTCCCCATAAACAATAACAATTCCTTTCGTTTTATCTTTTATTAGTTGCGATTTTATTTTTACAGTGTTATAATAAATAAGAAAATATTATTTTATAAAAAAGGAGTATTTATGAAAGTGAAGAACAAATCATTACTCACTTATCTCAGTATCTTTTTTCTTGTTCTGAGTATTCTCAGCGGATGTAGCCTCATTCCTAGTTCTAAAAAAACTACACCAGAAGATTTTGATGCTTTTACAGAAGAATTATTTCGCAATGAACTCTCTCAAAATACCTTAAATTTACATTATACCTTAGCATATCCCAAAAACTATGGCATAGAAGATTATGATGTGAGTTTAGGTTCTTTTGAAATGTCTGATATTTATGATTATAGTGAATTAGAAGAATTAGAAAAAACACTAAAAGATTTCTCTTATGACGATTTAACAGATGAACAACAACTTACCTATGATATTTTAAATGATTACATTGAAACAGAAAATACCGTAAAAGATCTCCCCTTATACGGAGAACTTCTCAATCCTTTGACGGGCTATCAATCTCAACTTCCTGTTTTACTCGCCGAATATACTTTTCGTACCAAAGAAGATATCGAAAATTATCTCACCTTAACAGCTAGTATAGAAGAATCTTTTCATAGTATTATAGAATATGAAAAAGCTCGTTCTGAAGCAGGACTATTTATGCCAGATTACGCAGCAGAAGCGATTATAGAACAATGTTCTACCTTTATTGAAGATCCAGAAAATAACTATATGATAGAAGTCTTTAATGACAAAATTGATGCTTTTTCTGGACTTTCTGATACAGAGCGCAATGATTATAAAGAAAGAAATCACACAATCATCACTACTAATATAGTAAATGCTTATCGTTCTTTAATTGACAGTTTAACAGAATTAAAAGGAAGCGGTGTCAATGAAGGTGGATTATGTAATTTTAAAGATGGAAAACGATATTATGAATATCTTGTAAAAAATGCTACTGGTTCATCGAAATCTATTAAAAATCTTCAAAAAATGACAGAGCGTTATATTGATAATTGTATCAATGAAATGATATCTATTGCTGCCTTAAATCCAAATGTATTAGATGATATCGCCACTTATTCTTTCGACTTAACAGAACCAAATGATATTTTAGAAGACTTAATTTCTAAAATCTCTATTGATTTTCCAGAACCTCCAAAAGTAAATTACACGGTGAAATATGTACATGAATCAATGGAAGAAAGCTTGAGTCCTGCATTTTATTTAACTCCTCCTATTGATGACCCCAGTCAAAATGTAATTTATATTAATAATGGTTCTGTCAGCGATGATTTATATACTACATTAGCTCATGAAGGATATCCGGGACATCTATACCAAACAGTTTATACTAACTCTTCTGATCTCCCACTCATCCGAAATCTATTCTCTTCTCCCGGTTACACAGAAGGGTGGGCTACCTATGTAGAATATTATGCATTTGGCATCTCTGGATTAGAGAAAAATTTAGCACAAACTCTCTCTCTGAATGGTTCTGCCTCTCTAGGATTATACGCTTATGTTGATATGGCAGTTAATTATGATGGTTGGGATAGAACTGATGTAGAAGAATTTTTTGCGGGATATGGAATTGAAGACAAAGAAGCTACAGATTTTATTTATGAGGCTATGGTAGAAGATCCTGCTAATTATTTAAGTTATTTTATTGGCTATTTAGAAATATTAGAATTGAAAGATAAAGCTCAAAAAACCCTCGGAGATAAATTCGTTTTAAAAGATTTTCATGATTTTTTCCTGACTATAGGGCCAGCGCCTTTTTCTATTATCGAAAAAGAAATGAACATTTGGATGGATACCATTTTAAAATAATAACTTATAAAACTAATTTATAAAAGAACTGTCATGTCAGAAAATATTTTCTATTATTAGAAATATCTTAACATGACAGTTCTTTTATTTCATTTTTTCTATATTTTCACTTTTTCTTTCCTGATAACCACGAAAAAATTTATTTAAATTAGATAAAGCTTTTACTAGGATTTTCGTTTCATCCTCTGAAAGTCCATTTATTATAGCATCTATCATTTGACGATGAAATTCTTCATGATGCCGATATGCAATCTTCCCCTTTTCTGTGAGAGAAATATACACCACTCTCCTATCCTGTTCCCCTCTCATACGATTTACATATCCTTTTTTTACAAGGCTATTAATTGCAATAGTCAATGTTCCTACTGTAACAGATACCATTTTTGCCACCATAGACATATTTTTCGACTCATCTATTCCAATCGCCTCAATAATATGCATATCATTATTAGAAATATCCTGAAATTCCTTCGTTATAATTGCTTTCCTCTCAATATCCATAATATCTTGAAATAACTTCACCAATATTTCATGTAACATATCAAATGTATTATCCATGAACTTTCATCTCATTTCTTTTATCTGTCATATAATATCCACCTTTCTCTTTTCCTATTATTAGCCAAAATCACTCCTCTATTTCTATTTGACATATCTTCATAGCTTCTAACGCATTTTTATGAGTTTCTGGTGTCACTCCTGCACAACATTGTGCAAACACACTAATCTTAGTTTCAGGAACAATCGCTTTTAATAAAAGGGCATTAGAAATAACACAAATATCTGTACATAAACCAATTATTTCAATTTCATCAAAAGAATTATGTTCCACAAACTTGGCTAATTCTATACTTCCAAATGTATTTTTTTCAATAATAGGGCAGGCTAACGCATAATCCTCAAGCTGAGGAACTAACTTCCAGCCATCTGTACCCTTTATACAATGCTCTATGGGAAGTTTCTTTCCTTCCTGTGTAGACAAATAATTCTTATTATGTGTATCTTTTGTAAAAACAACTGCCGTTTCCTCTGAAAGTTCCTTTACTATCTTTTCTTCTACTTTATCAACAATAGCTTCTGCTTCTTTTGTACCTAATGCTCCTGTCACAAAATCATTTTGCATATCTACCACTACCAATAATTTACTCATCAAAATCCCTCCCTTTGCACAAAATCATAATTCGATAAAATACTTTGAATAACAAAATATTTCTTTTCCATATTATAACATATATCATTTAGAAAAAAAATGAAAAATATTTCTTTTTACCAAAATATAATTAGGTTTCCGCAAAGGGCAAGGAATGTTCCAACGAAACCGCGCTCTCGCTCCGTTCCAGACGTAGTGGACACTAAATTCGCAGCCCCTAGCGGAACTGCTCATTAAGTGCCAACGTCTTCCAAGGGGTTTCTTTTGGAATCATTCCTTGCCCTCTGCTGCTTTTTTGGCTCTTTTATGAATAGAAAATGCTTTACATCTATCATAAACTTTCTCTTTTTTTATATAGATTCTTAATAAAACAGATAAATCTGTTGATATAACTATCATTATAAACAAATCGCATAAAAACTTCTCAAAATAATATTATTTGTCTATAAAAAAACGATAAATTAACACTTTACTAAAATTTTTCCTTTTTTGTAAAGTGTGATTTCTTGTAGAGTGAAATCGCTTTTCATAGAACCGTCAATAAATTAGCACAGGAGAGTACCTATTCCAAAAGAAACCCCTTGGAAGACGTTGGTACTTAATGAGCAGTTCCGCTAGGGGCTGCGAATTTAGTACCGCTACGTCTGGAACGGAGCGAGAGCGCGGTTTCGTTGGAATAGGTACTCTCCTGTGCGAACCTTTCTATAAAATCCCCCTCCTAAAAAACAAAAATAACTAATAATAAGGCTGTCACAAAATAAAAACTCTCTCTTGTGACAACCTTATTATAAACAAAATACTCTCTTAAGCTTGAAAGCCTTTTTTTCTCTCCACTATCTCATTTAAACTTCCTTTTCCATAAGTCAGACCAGCATAAACTTGATCGATATTTCTCATAACTGGTCCACTATTATCCTGTTTTGCAACTTCAGAAAATGCTTCTCTCAATTCACGAAAAATAGGTATTGCATCTTCTAGTTTTTTATCTGTTTCTTCATAAGATGCTTCTATTAACCTTTTCTGAGCAAAACGATAAAGTTGAAATAACTGTAATGATACTTCATATTGAAGATCTAATGCCCCCATTAACTGTGCAATAAATTCATTTGCTTTTTTAATATTCCATTTATATTTCTTTTTGTCTTGCTTCTTTAATTCTTCAGAGGCATCTGCAATATATTTTAAAATAATATCATAAGTCGTTACAATTAAATCTGTTCTATTCCCTTGTGTAATGCGTAAGGTATACTCTTGAATCTCTGCCTTAGTCATTTTTCCTCCATGTGATTATTTAAGTTGACTATTGAAGAAGCTGCAATACTGTTTGAGGGCGTTCATTAGCCTGTGCTACCATAGCTGTAGCCGCCTGCTGTAATACTGTATATTTTGTATACTCTGTCATTTCACTTGACATATCTGTATCTTCAAGGCGAGAAATCGCTGCTGTCATATTTTCGTGTGTCACAGATAAGCTAGACATAGCTGTATCCATACGATTTTGATAAGCTCCTAAACTAGAACGTATGCTAGAAATTTTTGAAATCGCATCATCTAATAGTGAAATCGCTTTTTCACATCCAAACTGAGAACGACAATTTAGGTAAGTGAGTCCTAAAGCTTCTTTACTCACCTCTGGTATACAAACATCAATTATCTGTCCTTCATTTGCTCCTACATGGATTGTCATAGTTCCGATATCCATCACTTCTACTCCAACTTCTCCTAATACTCCATTTTCTATTTCATATTCCATCCTAAATCCTCCCTGATCTGTAATGGTCAGTTTATTTCCTTGTGCGGACAGAATCGCTGTATTACTAAATCCAACTCGATCACCATTTATTGTAAAATCAGCTTTCATATTTTCACCTTGAACTGTTTCTTTTTCTATAGGGAAACCAAACATCTCTTGTATTTTTCCATCTTGGGCAGGAACAAGGCAATTTGTACAAGTTACAGATACTTCATATTTAGATCCATTTCCGGGAATAGCACTAGCATTACCTTCATAAGAAGTAAATGTGATATTGTCTTTATCATAATTTACATTTATCTTTTGTTCCGTTGCATTTAATGTATCTATTTGTGTTGTAATATTTTTTAATATATCTTCCTTTGTATCCCCTGCATTAATAGGAATATTAACAGTTTCAACCTGATTTGTGTCCTTATTTCTTACATTAATACTAATTGTTCCTGATGCTGTTGTATTTCCTGTTGTATTCCCTGTTAATGTTATTTTAGCTTCATCGGAATAATTAGTATTATTAGAAGAAAGACCAAAAGCAGGAACGTAGCTTTCATCTTCACAATATACCGTTATTTCTTGTTCAGAACCATATTCATAAGAAGTTAATTTAATTGATTGGTAATTATTCTGAAATTCTACTTCTAAATTCAATCTGTCCGCTGCCTCTGTAATTTTTGCTAATACATCTGCCTTTGTATCATCTTCTTTAATCGGAATATCATATCCATTAATTACAATTTTTCCTTTTGCTCCTACTTTATCTGTCAGATTTGCTGTAGTATTTGTGGCTGTTAATGTTGTTGTTGCCTGTTCTGCTCCTTGTATAATTGTGAGCTTATAATCGCCTGCCTGTACAGAGTTAGAAATTTCTGTCACATTTACTCCTACGGTATCTGGATATCTTCTTCTATCCCAAGTACCATCTAAAAGAGGTCTATTATTAAATTCTGTATCTGTTCCAATACGATCTATTTCCTCTTGTAAAGCTTCCATTTCTTTCTGTATTGCATCTCTATCTTCATCTGTATTAGTTCCATTAGCCCCTTGTACTGCTAATTCTCTCATACGCTGTAACATAGAATGAACTTCTCCTAATGCACCTTCCGCACTTTGAATAACGGAAACTCCATCAGAAGCATTATTATTGGCTTGGTCTAATCCTTTTATCTGAGCGCGCATCTTAGCAGAAATCGCCATTCCTGCTGAATTATCAGCAGATCGATTTAATTTTAATCCAGAAGACAATCTCTCTAATGATTTGCCGAGTGCATTATCATTTTTTTGTAAATGACTATTTGCCATGATTGCTGTTATATTTGTGTTAATTCTCATACTTTTTACCTCATTTCTGCACAGCTTTTCATTTATCTAAATTATATAGGATAAGAGCTTATGGATGCTGTGCGGACACAAACTCTTTTAATTTTTCTTTCCGTAAACCCTATTTATCTTATCGGCAATATTTTCCCTTTCATTAAGCGATCTCTTTTATATTTTTTGTGACAGATAAAAATGTCTTTGCGACTTGATATAATATTTTGGTCTGTGTTTTATTTTCTCCTATATTTTCTATCTGATCTGTGACTTTAGGGATTTTACTGCTGCAGCTATATACCATTTCATTTATCTCTAACCCTTGTGATTGTAATGCATAATCAAATTCTTTTTGTACTTGTTGGATTTTCTCCACTCCTTCTACACTATCACAAAGCAAAAATCCCTTTACTTTTGTATTTGTCACTTTAAATTCCGCTCTTATTTCCCCTATTTTAGGTACATTCATCTGAATTTCTACTTTTCCGGCGTCTTCTTCTTTATGTATAATTTTCAAATGCACATCTACCACTTCTCCATTCATTTCCATTGGCAGATAGTAATCTTCTTGTTTTGCCAGTTTCGTAATAAATTGTGTTGTATTATAAAATAACCGAAGATCTTCTAATTTTTCATAATTAGTTTCTGTCTGATACAGTGCATTTTCTAACTGTTGTTTTGCATCTGCTTCTAAATTCTGATATGGTTCTTCCATACTATCTTTCTCTTCCATACCTTCTAAAAATGCTTCTATTTTCTGGTTCTGTTCTTCCTCTTTCGATAAATTTTTCCATATAGTTCCGGTTTTTGATGTGAGAAATCCTGCTGCCATCAGATGATTAATAGTAACTGGCTGTTGGCTCTCTGTGAGCATACGAATTGCTTCTTTTTCTCCACTCAGTTCTTTTATCTGCCTTTTCTTCTCTTGTGCATAAGATTCATTTGGATTCTCAAAAGTATCCATAAACCCTTTTAACTGCTCTGTTATATTTTTTTCTTTCCAATTCACTTCTGTCATTCCAAAATCCTGTGTCATGGAAATATCTATTCCTCTTGCTTTCCTAGAACGCGCTGCCATCAGTAAATTTTCTAATGTCACCTCTGTATTTTGATTAACCAACGCACCAATCGCCGCTCCTTGTGTGCGATCTACTGTATGAAATAAACGATATAATCCAATATAAGCATCTCTATCCTCTTGTGAAAGTTCTTGTTTTTGTTCGAGTTTCCATAAAAATTCACTGTATTTTTCTTCTTTTGTTTCTCCTATTTCTCTTTTTATCTCTTCAATTTTATCATTTAATTCATGAATTTCAGTCTGTAAAGGATTCACATGATTTTCTATCATATATAAAGTGACACGAGGGGTTAAATTTTTTAATAAATATTGATATTCAGAATCCAGCTCTTTAATATTATCTATATTTTCTGTTGTAATCTCCATCTGATTATAAGCTAATATCTTAACTGCCCTTCTATTTGCCTCTGTAGTTTCCAGATTCATATCTGTCAAAATCTCATCGATTCCCTGAAATGCTTTATTAATACTATCCCCATATTCTTTATCTGGTTTGGTCATCAATGCTTCATACGATTCACCTGCTGCATCTAATTTATTCTTTAAAATAGTACCCACTTCATAGGTTTTTCCTGCTGTAATAGCTGATACAGACTGACTTTCTGCCATTTCTCCAATAATATAAGAAGGCACAGTTTTTAATGCTTCAATCGTATTTACAGTTTCTTTCACCATATCTACTTTATCCGCTGTCATTTCCAATCCATCTGTTTGATATAAATCTTTATAATATTCTTGTTCCTGTATTTTTAACTCTTCCACCAACTTTTCCAAAGGCTCTGTCTGAATATCAATTCCCTTTTTTAATAAATTCATACCCGCTTCTTTTGTCATCATCAGACGTATTTCTTCTAACTGTCTATGCGCTCTTATTGCTTCCATGCTAGTATCTTTCGCGCTATATTCTTTTTTCACTCTTTCTTCTAATATCTGTAATGCCTCTTCTACTGTCTGAGGTCTATAATTTTCTCCTGTTACAAGAGTTTCTTTTGCCTTCTTTCCTTTTGCCATCGCCTGTATAATATTTTCAACAGTTTCCTCTGCACTCCAATCCTCTTGTATATTCACAGAAAGAAGACTATAAAAAGTTTTTACAGTAATACTATCTAATGGCAGCTCTTGTTCTAGCATCCAACGTGCTGTTTCCATATTTTCTTCTGTCACAGGAATATCTTCTCTTTCCAACACTGATGAAACCTGTTCTTTTAACTGTTCCCATTCTTCTTCTTTTAATTTAGTTTGTTCCTTTATATTCACAGGATTTCCACTATGCTGCGCTTTATAAACATTTTCAATACTAGGTTCTATCTGATTCCCTGCTATATAAGCCGCTTGTTCCTTTTTCACTTGTGTGATCTCCTGAGCCATATCCACTGCAGATTTCACATCTTTTACATTTTCTTCTGTGACAGGAATATCATATTGATTCATTTTATTCGCTACTGATTGTGCCATACCTGCACTTCCTACAACAGACGCAACCATCTCTATATCAGAATCCCCCATAGGATCTTTATAATCATCACAATAAGCTGCTAATTTCACCTTAATCTGGTCTATTACAGTCACGATCTTTTCTACATCATAAGCATCAATTTTATGCCCTTCTTTTTTTAGCTCCTCATAGTCCTTACCCGTCATATAATTCACTAATTCATCCAGCTTTGCTTTGATCTCAGTAATTCTCTTATTCACTTCATCTTCTGATACTTTTTCTCCATGATAAATTCCTACACTCTTTTCCACTGTAGTACTTTTTACCCCTTTATTGTTATAGGATACTTCTCTATTCTTTTCCACATCAGACACTTTTGCATTTTGATTCTCTAATCCATTTTTAGTAATCAATGGATTAATGCTAGTATTTTCTTGCATAGCTGCTATATTTACATTCATCATTTACCTCATTTCCGCACGGTTCTCTCAATTCTTGCCGAAATCAAATTTTCACCTAGCAATACTTATGAATCCCGTACATACAAATTCTATACGAAAGAATAAATCCTTTATTTTATGATTATTATTTCGGTTGACTATTTCGATTTCTTAATATAAATATAACATTAGTTTTTATTCTAAACCCATCAGACATTTTTTCACTTAAATACCTTTATAAATCAAAGTTCCGCTACAGCAAGAAAGTATTCCAACGAAGCCGCGCTTTCGCTCCGTTCCAGACGTAGTGGTACTAAATTCACAAATCCCGCTTCTTGCGGGTTTGTTCATTAAGTGCCGACGTCTTCCAAGGGGCTTCTTTTGGAATACTTTCTTGCTTTCGCTAGTCTGTTAGCGCTCCTATTCGGTAAAAAGCAGATTCTACAATAACAATAAAATAAAAAGCAGTAAAGAGATACACCTGTCAAAGCTCTAAATCTGTGCTTTTTTCCTTTGTTTCATTAGTTTCGATATAACGGTATTTCTGGGCATGGCTCAATGCTACGCTCAACATGCGCTTTGCCTGGGCTGCGGTCTATTGGGGATATGAAACCATGGGCTTTATTTCCCACTATGCTTTTGCATCAAAATTATTCTGTGGATTTTCTGTATTGACCATTTCTTCACCTGCTAATGGAATACCCCTCTTTGCGTTTCCCCATGCCTCGTTATAGATCATGCACATTTCCGTCTGTCTGGAAGCCTCTGCATTAGTAGTATACATCGTCCACCCATTGTTGGAATAAGTCGCCACCATCTCTCCATTCTTATCATAAAACTCTATGTAATCGCTGTTACCTGATGGCCGTTTGAGATATTTCACTTTCCCTTCAAGCAATGTTGCCACAAAATCAATCGGCTTAAACACATTCTGTCTGTTCCTTGAAACAGCTTTCAGACCAGAGGTAATGATACTTTTTCTGTCTGGAGACACTTCCGATGTGTAGCTTTTCATCAACCTGTTAAATCCTTCGGATTTGTTCTGGAACTGCCCCTTTGCAAAATCCTCATAAGCCTGTTCCCTGATCTGCTTCCGATATTCTTCATCACTGACACCGCTTTTCTTTTTGGAGAAAACATATTTGTCATTGAAGTCCGGCAGGTGGATACCTCCTATGCTTCCTGTTCCTGAAAAATATCTGTTCTGCAATGAACTATTGAACGAATTAACCTGCATTATTCCACTCTCCTCTGTAAATTACTTAATCTGTTCAGCACTTCATACATCCGACCATTGCCAAACATATAATTTTGCAAAACAAGCGGCTTCCCCACCTGTCTGTTTTCACGGTACAGCTCCATATAAGCATCTTTCGCTTGATAAAAGCTGTCCTCCAATTCTTCTATCTCTTTTGTTGGAATTTCAGAAATTTTTCCTTGAATGACCTGCCCCTGGGCTACTATTCTGGCACAGGATTTCTGCCATGCTACTTCCTGGTCATATTGCATATCCAGCCACTCAATTTCTTCTTCCTTTGTCAACAGCGCTCCATCTGCCTTATAATACTGTTCATTTTTATGGTGCTGTTCGATTTCAGAATACATCCTTGCATAACTCAGCCCACAGGCATTTACAACATCCGAATAGCCATACTGCCCTTTCTCTTCTCTGACTTCTTTTAATATTTCAGCCCTTGTATCGCTGAATGATGTAATTGATTGCACTATTGTATACTTAATTTTATCTATTAAGACTTCCCTGTTTTTCGATAATTGAGAAACTTCTAAGGAATCTCTATGAAACACCTTCTGGTCTTCATTTTGACTTTCCTGAGATTTCAAACACTCTTTATTAAGTTTAAGTCCGTCCTGCAAATGAACAGGATAATCGGAAATACTAATTGACATACATTTTTTCTCCTTTATGTTCTTTCCTTGCAATAAATCTGGTCATAATGCCCTTATTCAGCCAAGCATCGAATCTCCACCTGCCACAATTTCCGTCATAACATTTGCTTCATAGGCATTAGATACTTTTGCCAGCCTGTTTCTCTCAAATTCTGCCTTTGCAATCTTTTCATTCAACAGCTCCCTCTGCTGTTTTTTTGCCTGTGCTCGCTTTTCCAGATATTCTTCTAGCAGTTTCTTCTGTCTGTCTTTCTGCCCGCTTGTTTTCTTATAAAAGCTATTTTGGGAACGTGTATAAAATTCTGAATCATTGTTAACAGACCAGCTATCTGCTCTGTAATCTTTAGCGGTAGCTCCTACCGTAATCACCATAGAACAATCTGGAGCAGGGGCAACAGAACCAGTCATGTCACGTCTGATTACAGACAACATTTGTTCCCTGTATTTTGGATCATCTTTCATATTTTTAAACGCTTCTTCTGATATATTAACCGCTACATTTGCTATTGTTCTATCTCTTGGTATCCTCTCAAGCTCAACATAAAACTCTTTTTTGAACAGTTCCATTTCTTCCGCTTCCGATAATTCCTTTGTGTTCCTCGCTTTCTTCAATGCAAACTTTTCTGTACCATTCACATTTTTCGTAGCCGTCACATTATTCTGATAATGGTTTTGTCCAACTCCACTAATAGCCATTTTTTAATCCTCCATTTTAACAATTTTTAGTTTCCTTTCATCGATAATCCAAGGTTATTTCTTCTGTTCTTCCACCTCCAATCTTCAATTAACTTATCGGAAAAATAAGGGAGATTTCTAACGTCTACGTCGTGAATGGTTAATCTGACTACATGAATCGTAGATTTTATTATTTTTGATAATATAGTCTGCCTATTCCGCCACCCACATATTCCCTTTGATTTCCAAGTAACTTCCATATGCTCCTGTTAAAAAGGAATGTAATCATCGCCGAATCCCCTTGGCTTACCATTTCTGAAAAACCGTTTGTACAGCTCCTTATCAGAACGGAAATATCCATAACGCCCCTCTTAAAATGCAGGCTTCCATTTCGCTCCGTAAAAAACAGGATAGCCGATGTATGAGATATATTACGTTGTAGATGCTTAAAATTCCTTTGCTAGAAGGACGTGAAGAAACACTAACCCGACCTCCGAAACCTTTGACCGTTTTCAGATTGTAGAGCTATACCACATGAGATAAAGAATTGAAACGGCATATGAAACACTAAAAGACCGACTGCAAATCCAGAATTTCACAGGAGCGAAACCTGTTTTGCTATCAAACAATATTTACAGTGAAATATACATCAGTAACTTTACGAAAGACATAATTCGCGATGTAGAAATGGAATAAGATGAAAAAGAGAAACAAAGGAAACATAATGGGCAACCTGGGGATACTGAAAAATGCCCTGCTCTATATTTTATTGGAAACAAACGCGCAAAAGCAGGACAGACTATTTCAACAGATATATGAAAATATCAGCAAAAATCTGATTCCCATAAGACCCAATCAACATTATCACTGGGCAAAAGGATAACTTGCAGGAAAATATTCAAACACGCACAAAAGAGCTTATTAACTTGCAAAACTTTAAAACATGAAGATTTTCCGCAATAAAATCAATAAAAAATAGCCTAAATAATTTTTTATCATATAATTCCCCTCTCCCAAACATAATTATATCAAAAACTAGCCATAACAATAAACTAGCACAGGCAAATAACTATTCCAAAAGAAGCCCCTTAGAAGACGCTGGCACTTAATGAGCAAGCCCTCTAAGGGATTGCGAATTTAGTACCATTGCGTCTGGAACGGAGCGAAAGCGCAGCTTCGTTGGAATAGTTCTTTGCCTGTGCGAACCTTTGAACCCTTGACCCTTCAGTCAAACTAACTATTTCTTTTCCTCTTTTTTTTCTATATTCTTTTTCTTTTTAGAAATATTTTCCTCTTTTTTCAACATAGAAAATTCCATCACTACTGCTGACAATGGCTGTAAATCTAAAGAAAGACTATATTTTCTGTTATTACACTCTTCTTTCTCTGCAGTATATACTTTTTTCTTCGGATTTTTAAAATCTTCCCATGTGCTGTCTAATATCACCTGATATGTTCCTAGCTCTGGAACACCCACTGTATAATCTTCCCATAAAACAGGAGTAAAGTTCATAATAAATAAAAGGCATTTCTTTTCACTTTTATCTTTTCTAATAAAACTAAATGTACTCCTCTCTCCATCTTCACAATTAATCCATTCAAAACCTTCCCAGCTATCATCTAACTCTGACATAGCAGGATGTTCCGTATATAGATGCAGTAATTCCTTGACATATTGATGTAGGTTCTGATGAGGTTTTTCTTCTAACAAATACCAATCTAATGACCTCTCCTCACTCCATTCTCTTATCTGTCCAAACTCCTGTCCCATAAATAATAATTTCTTCCCGGGATGTCCGAACATAAAACTATATGCGGTCTTCAAATTTTCAAATTTCTGTTCAAATGTTCCTGGCATTTTTTCTAACATAGAGCACTTCAAATGCACTACCTCATCATGAGAAATCACTAAAATAAAATTTTCTGAAAAGGCATATGTCATTCCAAATGTCATCTTTTGATGATTATATTTTTTAAAGTAAGGGTCGATCTTTACATACTCTAGGAAATCATTCATCCATCCCATATTCCATTTATATGTAAACCCAAGACCTCCTTCTTCTGGTTCATGTGTCACTAGCGGCCATGCTGTCGATTCCTCTGCGATCATAATCGCGCCTTTTGCCCGCTGTTCCATAATAGAATTCAGATGTTTAAAAAATTCAATCGCTTCTAAATTTTCGTGTCCGCCATATTTATTAGGTACCCAATTTCCGGGGGTTTTTCCATAATCTAAATATAACATAGATGCTACGGCATCTACCCTAAGACCATCTACATGAAATTCATTTACCCAAAACAATGCATTAGCAATTAAAAAATCAGAAACTTCATTTTTGGCATAATCAAAAATCTTTGTTCCCCAATCAGGATGTTCTCCCTTTCTAGAATCAGCATATTCATATACACAAGAACCATCAAAATTTGCTAACCCATATTCATCTCTCGGAAAATGGGCAGGCACCCAATCCAAGATAACGCCTATTCCAAGTTTATGCATATAATCCACAAAATACATGAAATCTTTGGCTGTTCCATAACGTGAAGTAGGAGAATAATAGCCTGTAACTTGATAACCCCAAGAACCATCAAAAGGATGTTCCGCTATTCCCATCAATTCTACATGAGTATAGCCCATTTCCTTCACATAAGCTCCCAATTCCTCCGCAATAGCCCGATAATTATAAAAGCCGCATCTCTTCTCATCATTTGTCTTTTTCCAAGAACCCAAATGCACTTCGTAAATTGCCATCGGTTTCTTTTTATTATCCTCTTCTTTTCTCTGCTCCATCCACTCTGTATCTTCCCAATCATATCCTTCTATATTTGTCACAATAGAAGCAGATGCTGGACGGAATTCAGACGCATTGGCAAATGGATCTGCTTTCAACCAAGTTTCTCCATTCATAGAAGTAACTGCAAATTTATAAAGTTCTCCTTCTGAGAGTTCAGGAACAAATAATTCAAAAATCCCAGAATCAGCTAATTTATTCATATTATGGTTATAACCCATCCAACCATTAAAATTCCCTACTACACTCACATTTTTTGCCTTTGGAGCCCAAACTGCAAAATAAACCCCTTTCACTCCATTTAGCTCCATCACATGTGCCCCTAATTTTTTATATACCTCATAATGTGTTCCTTCTCCAAACAAATAACGATCTACTTCTGTAATAATTCCTGTTTCTTTTACATTATTCATATCCTTCACTTTATCTTCATCCTTTTCTATTTTTGGCTTGTTTCTTACACATATTTTCTCAATAGCAAATCTTAATTATCTTTCCGCTATTCTCTTCTAGTTCTAAATTTATCCCTCCATCTGCTTCTAGTTTTACCTCCTTCTGTGAAAATAATTCCACTGCTTTTGTATTTTCTGTTATATTCCCTATATTTGGTATCCTAATTGCCGCCTTCTTATCATCATTATTCACAGCTACTATAACTGCAGAATTTTCTGCTGCTCTAGCAAATGCATACTGTCTGTTTGTCAAAACTAATTCTCTATATTTTCCATAAGATAATTCTTCATTTTCTTTATGAATTTTCCCCAATTCTCTAACAAAATTCATAAATGGACTCTCTATTTGACATTGTTTTTCAATATCAATCGCTGGACGTAGTGGTTCATCTCTTCCATTTTCCTTTTTCCCTTCTATCGCCCATTCACTTCCATAATAAACAGAAGGCGTTCCAGGAAGAGTATATAACAAAATATAAACAGGATACAGATGTTCCTTTACCTTTAACTTGCTCGCTATTCTTTCTACATCATGATTGTCCACAAAAGTATATAACTTTCTGCCTTTACAGATACCACCATTTCCATCAAACAGACGCCGTATGGTATGCGCGATTTCAAAATAATTATGGTCATTGTGTCCAGAATACAGCCCCTTATGAAGTTCATAATTTGTCACAGAATGTAACATTTCATCATTTGCCCAGCGAGAATAATCTCCATGAATCACCTCACCCATGAGCCAGAAATCCTCTTTTATCTGTGATGTCATTCTTCTCATTCCCTTCATAAATTCAAAGTCCAGACAATCTGCACAATCTAACCGGATGCCATCAATATTAAATTCTTGTATCCAGAAACGAATCACATCATATAAATATTCCTTCACCTGATTATTCCATAAGTTCAAATTAACCAATTCAAAACAATTTCTCCACGCTTCATACCCAAAACCATCATTATAATGAGTATTCCCCCAGAAATTGATACCTTTATACCAATCCTTATAAGGTGAATTCTCTCTATTCTTTTTAATATCCTCAAATGCAAAAAATTCTCTTCCTGTATGATTAAATACACCATCTACTACCACATGAATTCCTGCTTTATGACATTCTTCCACAAACCCTTTAAAATCTTCATTATCTCCTAGCCTTCTATCCACTGTTTTATAATCTTTTGTATCATATCCATGTGTGGAAGATTCAAATAATGGTCCAATATAAACTGCTGTAAATCCTAAATCTATCAGATGAGGAATCCACTTTTTAATTTCCTCAAAACGATGCACTACTATTTCTTCTTCATTTTTTAAAGGCGCATTTGCCAGTCCCAGCGGATACATATGATAAAAAACCGCTTCTTCATACCATTTACTCATATCGTCAGCCTCCATTTTTCTAATATAAGATCAAAAATTTAACAAATTACTATAAGAAATCTTCACTTTTATAAGTGATAGATAATTGCCTTTTAAGAATAGATCCCATGTAAAAATTGATGAACAATCGCATATGCAGTAGCATCATTTCTGATTGTTTGCATCTCTATCCCTTTTTCACTTTGTACCATCATAAAACAATGTAATGTTCCCAAAAATCCTGCTGCAAATTGTTCCTGTCTTCCATTCATATTCCCAAGACTTCCTGCTGCCTGTTCAAAAACTTTAGTTACTAAATAATATTGTTCCTTTATTAAGGGTATAATTGTAAGATAAGCTTCATTTTCCCGTGGAGAATACATTAAAGAAAGCATAAAAAAATAAAATTCCTCCTCTTTTACTCCAAAATCAATATAAGCTCTAGCCAAATGAAGTAATTTCCCCTGAACATCTCCCACTTCCATTCCAGAAACTGCCTCTTTAATATCCTGTAATAAAATCGATCCTTTTTTTTCAATTAAACTTTTTAACAGACCGTTTTTACTTTTAAAATAATAATATAAGGTAGGCTTTGTAACACCTGATACCTCCGCTATTTCCTGTACTCCTACTGTATCATACCCACGTTTGAAAAATAAATGCAATGCACATTCTAGTATATTTTCCTTATTATCCATACCATTTTCCCTTTCTTTTTCTTATTATACCAATCGGTATATAATATGTCAACGGAAAATTGGTTCTTTTCCAAATTCTTGATCCTATATTTTTTATTTCTTCTTTAAGGTATCAGAAAGTTAAAGGTTTTTACAAGAGGTTCACATAGATTCGTATAGGTTCGCACAGGTAGGCAGGTATTCCAACGAAACCGCGCTCTCGCTCCGTTCCAGACGTAACGGTACTAAATTCGCAGCCCCGCTCATTGCGGAACTGCTCATTAAGTACCAACGTCTTCCAAGGGGTTTCTTTTGGAATACCTGCCTACCTGTGCTAGTTTATAGACCATTCTGCAAAAAAACTATATTTCTTATGAAAATAAAAAGACATTATTCTCTAAAAATTATTCTTTTTCTTTTTATTGATACTTACCTTTTTTTATTCTATTGCTACTGTAAAATTCGCTTTTCACAAATTAGAATAGCCTATAAACTAGCGGAGGCAAAGAAGTATTCCAAAAGAAGCCCCTTGGAAGACGTTGGCACTTAATGAGCAGTCCTGCAAGGGGCTGCGAATTTAGTGTCCATTACGTCTGGAACGGAGCGAAAGCGCGGCTTCGTTGGAATACTTCTTTGCCGGAGCGAACCTTGGTTTTATTTGATTTCATAAGAAATTTATTAAAATACAGATAAAATCTAAACAATTAAATATATAATTAAAAAAAGGGAGTTGTTGCAAAAGTAGATAAATAATCTACTAGAACAACAACTCCCTTTTCTAATTACTTACTAAATAACACCTATTTTTCTTTTCTATTATAATTAATCAGACAACCCTTCAAAATAATCTCTCTTTCTTCGTCAGTGAGTTCTCCTAATTGAAGTTCAAATTCTTCCAATGTATCTTTTACTACATAAGCCTTTATCTCTTTTTGTTTTTCTCGAATAGCTGTGACGATTCCTGGGATAAAGATACAATCTCCTCTTTCAAATGGCAATTCCTTTTCTGGAAAAATAAATGGAAGCATACCCCAATTAATTAAATTAGAACGATATCTCTTTGTTGCATATACATGAGCAATATTGGCAAGACCACCAAGTACTCTCTGACAAGAAGCCGCCTGTTCTCTCGCTGATCCATCTCCGGGTTTCACGGCATAGATAACACTTCCAATCTCTGTTGCTCTAGCCTTTAAGTCAGGATATGCTTTTTTAATTGTTCGGAATGCATTTCCAATTACTTCATTTTTTCTCATCGGGCATGCGCCTGTCACACGAACTTCTTCTGCTAACCTCACTTCTTTTGCTCTCGCTACATAGCCCGGATCTTTTCTGCTGAGAGTAAATTCTGCCAAACCTAATGGATTAGAACGATAAGAAGAAGTTTCTCCTGAAGGGATTAATTCATCTGTAGTGGTAACAGGATCGTGAATAACAGAAACCACTTCTAATAAAATATCTTCTGTAAGAGGTGACATTTGTGGCCAATCCACAATCCCCGGTCCAAACTTAACTTCTACAGAAGGGTCAGGTTTTCCAACACCATTATAAACACGATTTTCATAAATACTCTTATCAAAGAAATATTTCGGTTTACTATAATTTACATCTATATCAGTAGCGGCTGTTAAATACCCTTTATTCGCTGCTGTAGCCGCAATAGATCTCGCATCCATTAAAGCTACAGACGCGATTTGACCATTTGTTATCTTAGAGCCTTCTCTATTTGGAAAATTTCTGGTAGAATGACGAATACTCAGTCCTTTATTCGCAGGCACATCTCCTGCTCCAAAGCAAGGTCCACAAAAAGCAGTTCTCACAGTAGCACCTGTTGCCATTAAATCTGCAATTCTGCCATTTTTCACTAATTCCATGAAAATAGGCTGACTGGCAGGATAAATGCTCAAGGAAAACTCGTCCGCTCCAATACTCTTTCCCTGCAAAATATCAGACGCATCACAAATATTCTCATATCCGCCCCCGGCACATCCAGCGATAACCCCTTGTTCTACATATAATTTTCCATCACGTACTTTATCCTTTAATGTAAACCTTACATGATTATTATTCAAACTCACTAATGCTCTTTTTTCCACATCATCTAAAATATCCATTAAATTCGCATTTAGTTCCTCAATCGTATAAGTATTGCTCGGATGAAATGGCATCGCAATCATTGGCTTAATCTTATCTAATTCTACATAGATCATTCCAGAATAATAACAGATTTCTCCCGGTTCTAATTTTAAATACTCCTCTTTTCTTCCATGTAATTCATAATAATCTTTTACTTTTTCATCTGTTCTCCAAATAGAAGATAAACAAGTAGTTTCTGTAGTCATAACATCGATTCCGATTCGGTAATCTACACTCAGATTTTCTATACCCTCTCCTATAAATTCCATCACCTTATTATTCACATATCCATTTGCAAAGACTTCTCCTATAATTGCTAATGCGATATCTTGTGGTCCTACTCCCTTTTGTGGTGTTCCTGTCAGATAAACCCCTACTACTTCTGGCATATTGATATCATAAGTCTGTTCCAATAACTGTTTTACAATCTCTGGACCACCTTCTCCAATCGCCATTGTTCCAAGAGCACCATAGCGAGTATGACTATCTGAACCCAAAATCATTTTTCCGCCTCCTGAAAGCATTTCTCTGGCGTACTGATGAATCACAGCTTGATGCGGTGGCACATATACTCCGCCATATTTTTTAGCACAGGAAAGTCCAAACATATGATCATCTTCATTAATCGTACCTCCTACTGCACATAGACTGTTATGGCAATTCGTCAACACATAGGGAACAGGAAACTTTTCCAATCCACTAGCTCTTGCCGTCTGAATAATTCCAACAAAAGTAATATCATGAGAAGTCAATCTATCAAACTTTATTTTTAGCTTTTCCATATTTTCAGAGGTATTATGTTGTTCCAAAATCCGATATGCCATTGTATTTTTAATAGCTTCTTCCTTTGAAATAAACTTTTCCCCCAACTCCTGCTTTAAAATAGCCTCTGTTTCCTTTAGTTCTTCTGTTTCCTCTACTATTTTATTTCCATATAAAAGATATGCTCCCTCTTTCGATAATTTTATCATTCTAAATTCATCCTCCTACGTTAATTAACTTCTTTTTATTGTTTTTAATTATAATAGTTTCGGAAATATAATGCAAGAAATTTTATTCAGAAATGCAAACATCTATGATAAATGATTAGGGTATTGTTAATCTTTCCATTATTAACCTTAAAGCTTTATGACAATCTATATTAAATAGAATATCTTAAAATATGAACTTAATAAAAGATATTATTAATGCCACTTAGAATGTATTTTCACCAAAGGTTCGCACAGGAACATATCTATTCCAACGAAGCCGCGCTTTCGCTCCGTTCCAGACGTAACGGACACTAAATTCTCGGCGCGTCACCGCACCGCTCATTAAGTGCCGACGTCTTCCAAGGGGCTTCTTTTGGAATAGATATGTTCCTATGCTAGTCTGTATCATGGACAGATGAAAAAGTTTGTGAAATATGATATTAGGGTTATAATAATTTATTACAACTTTTTATTTTATTATTCCTTCTTTTAGAACAGTCAATAAACTAGCAAAAGCAAGAACCTATTCCAAAAGAAGCCCCTTGGAAGACGTTGGTACTTAATAAGCAGCTCCATAAGGAGTTGCGAATTTAGTACCATTACGTCTGGAACGGAGCGAAAGCGCGGCTTCGTTGGAATAGGTTCTTGCTTTTGCGAACCTTTCTTTCATTCTATTGTAATTCTTTTATAATCTCACAGTATCTTTATCATTTCCTACTTCTTTAAAAGTCTGTCGAGCGCTAGAATAAGTAGCAGCTATCATCAATCCATAACCGAGTACTAATTCCTTTATCAATTCCAATTTCACCTCTGCACTATCCTGAAGAGCTACCTCAAAAAATGCAGCAGCATTTGAAAAAGAAAAGTTTAATTCTCTCATAATAGCTATAACAATACTTAAAAATTCTGCAACAAGAACCATCACAATACAGATGACAAGAGAAACTATCACACCTTTTTTATCTTTTTTCTTTCCCAATAACTGATAACCTTTAAATGAAAAATAAAACATGAGGAAACCAGCGATACCAGCAATAATATTAAGCTGATAAATCCCTATCCAAGCTGCAACTCCTATCAATGAACCTAAAATAGCACCTACTAATCCTAACCCAAAATTTCCTGAACTACTTTCTGATTCTTGTAATGCCTTGTTAAAACAAGTATCACAAAATATCCCCTTATTCCCTTTTATGCTTGCCGGAAAAACCATTCCTTGATTTTCACAAGTTTGACAGCAATTTTGAAATCCTAATGTCTGAAGATTCTGACTCATCTCATCTACAACATGATAAATTTTTTGACTGTCTTGTGCATTTTTCACCTTTAAGTGAATCTTCACATCCGTTCCAGCATAAGTATAAAACACAACTTCTGAAATGTTGTTTTGTAACTGTTTTAAAGCAGAATCGATTTCTTCTTTTTTGTCATAATCAGACTTTACAGAAAATAAAACAGCAATTTCTTTATTTTCTCTCTCTGATACCACAAATTCATATCCATTCTGTCTTCCTGTAATTACCTCACGTTTCTTGTCTTCCCTAAACTGATGTTCTTTTGCAAAATTTGATAACGCAACATTCATCTTCTTTTTCCTCCTCTGCACAATATGTATATTAGGAAATAACTGTAAAACTTGATATATACTTTTTTCTTATTTTTTACAGATATTTACTTTTTATATTATAATCCTATATAATAAAAAAATCAATCCTATATAGAAAATATGTTCGGTTTTTATCACTATTTATTCTTTTTCTCTTTAGTGTTTTCAAATGTTAAAACATGAAATACTTTATCAAAATATTAAAATAGACAATTACAGATATTAATTTATTAAATTGAATATGGAAATGACCTTCCCTTCTACTATTTAATTTTCTATAAATTTTTTTATTATAATAGAAAATTCCAAAATTATTTGAGTAGCACTATTTATTATGTTATAATTATAAATAAGTAAATATCATTTTAAAGAACAGAAATTTTTCAACAAAAGAGGAGGAAAGAAGATTGAAAAAAGAAGTTGCCTATCAAAATAAAGATATTTGTAGTAAAATATTTGCAGAAAAATTAGCCGGAAAATCTTTTCAGGTCTATGGAGTGGATTTACCGAAGATTAAACAAGTACTTCCTACTAATTTACCAGCCATTCAAGCGAATGAGCTGCGAATGGATAATTTATTTTTATTAGAAGATGATACTTTTTTATTAGTAGATTATGAAAGTGCTTATAAAGAAGAAAATAAACTGAAATATTTAGAATATATTCTTCGTGTTTTAAAAATTTACCAAACAGAATATGGATTAAATATGAAAATACGTTTATTAGTAATATATACAACAGATGTATCAAGAGAACATGTATCTTCTATTTTAGATGTATATAGTTTGAAAATGAAGTTATCTCAAGCATTTCTATCAGAATTAAATTCTGAAACAATAAAAGAAACAATTACAGAAAAAATAAAACAGAAAAAATCCTTAACAGAAACAGAATTGATGCAAGCTATTATTCTTCCCTTAACTTATAAAGGAGAAACTAAGAAAAAAGAAAGTATCAAAGAATTATTTGAATTAATGAAAGAAATTAAAGAAGAAGAAACCCAATTATTTTTATTATCTGGAATTTTAGTATTTACAGATAAAGTAATTGACAAAGAAACCGCTAAACAAATAAAGGAGTGGATAAGAATGACCAAAGTAGCCAGATTATATGAAGAAGAAAAGATTGAAGCTGTAAATGAAGCTGTAAACGAGGCTGTAACTAGAACTATTCAACAAAAAGAGAAAGAAAAGGAAAGAGCCATTCAACAGAAAGAAAAAGAAAAGGAAAGAGCCATTCATCAAATGGTCAAAAAAATGTTAGAAAAAAATGTTGATATTTTAAATATCATGGAAATAACAGGACTCACAAAAAAAATGATTGAAAAGATACAACAAGAAGTTATAGAAACAGAAAACTAAAAAAAGTTTGAATGATCTAAAAGATTTTCTGATAAGTAATATCTTTTAGATCATTTTAAATAGAATAATAGAATACATCCAAACAATTACAATTTAAAATCAAAGGTTCACTACAACAAACAAATATCTTCCAACAAAATAGTTCTCTCTATAAGAAACTACACAATACTAAGTTCATGATTCTTAACAACTTTGTTCTTAAGTACCAATATTTTCTAAAGTTCTTTTTCCTAAATATTCTCCTGCTATAACACCCCTTTTTAACTCTAATTTATTTTTTTATGACCATATTGCCATTACAAGTGTCCCTAGAACCATCAAAAGAAGTCCGATAAACGCCTTTTTACTAAGCTTTTCTTTAAAAACAAGATAAGAAAATATCACGGTTACTATAATACTCAATTTATCAATCGGCACTACTACACTGACAATTCCATTTTGAATAGCATAATAATAACATAACCATGAAGCCCCAGTTGCAATACCAGAAAAAAATATGTAGGCAAATTCTTTCTTATTGACCTCTTTTATTTGTGCCTGTTTTTTTTTCATAAATACAATAACCCACGCCATAACAAGTACAACACTTGTCCGAATTGCTGTGCCAAGATTTGATTCAACCCCTGTGATTCCAATCTTTGCAAGAATAGAAGTAAGTGCAGCAAATATAGCAGAAAGAACAGCATAGATCAGCCACCCACGTTCCTCACATATCCCATCACCTTGTTTTTTTTCAATCATCAAAAAAATTCCAATAGTGAGAATTACAGTGCCGATTAGTTTCACTCCTAAATTTTGTATCTCTCCAAACAAAATAATAGCCGCCAATACAGATAAAATAGTACTAGATTTATCAATCGGCACAACCTTATTCACATCTCCTATAGATAAAGCCTTAAAATAACATATCCATGATGCCCCTGTTGCTAAACCAGACAAAATCAGAAATACTAATGATTTCCCATCAATCTCTATAATTGTCCCCACTGAACCCACCACAAATACCATAATCCATGAAAACAACAATACCACAACTGTTCTTAACGCAGTCACTACATCTGAATCTGTTTTTTTAATCCCACATTTTGCAAGAATTGATGTAATCCCTGCAAAAAAAGCAGATAAGATCGCCATAATAAGCCACATCTTTTTTCCCTCCATACTCATATTCCAAGCCCCATTTTACTACATAATCCCAACCTCATCTTCAAAATAAATCTCATCCTTTTCAATTCCCATACCTCAAATAATACCCAAATTAATTTTCCTCTACCCCGTCACAACCCTATTCCCTAAATCAAACTCTATACCAATATCCCCCTCACCTTCCTAACTAATCCCATTTAATTTTCTATTCCATTTATCATCATAAAATATAACATTCTCTTCTCAAAAATCAAAAAAAATAGAACAGCCAACAACCTAGCGAAGGCAAGGAAGTATTCCAAAAGAAGCCCCTTGGAAGACGTTGGTACTTAATAAGC
>CAJUHN010000003.1 GCA_910585935.1 uncultured Lachnospiraceae bacterium
CAATGTCATTAACTTAAAGCATTAAAAATTTTATTAAAATATGTTATAATACATTACAGGGTGATGTATTATGAAAAAGATAATAAAAGAAGTAATAGAGGTTATAAAAAATACAATAAATAAAGAAGAATTTATAACAAAACATAAAACGAATGAAAAAGATTTTACAAGAAAAAGAAAATTAGGATTTAGAGAAATCATGTATTTTGTATTAGGGTTTTCTAATTCATGTTTGGATTTTGAAAAAGATTGTTTTTGTGATGTTTTTAAAATAGAAAAAGTAAGTAACGCAGTAGTTTGTAAAGCAAGGGATAAAGTAAAATTTACAGCATTTAGGGAACTTTTATCTGTTACACAACAATTTATTCCAGCCCAAAATAAATATAAAGGTTATAATATTATAGCAGTAGATGGTGTAAAAGGAGAATTACCTAATACAAAAGAAATAAAAGATAATTATAAACTTTCCAAAGGCTGCTTATATCCACAATTTCATGCAGTAACATCTTTTGATGTGTTAAATAGTAAATTTATAGATGCTCAAATCGAAATGGAAACAGCAAATGAACGTAAATTAGTCTATAAGTTATTAGAAAACCACATACCAGGAAAAGACATAATTCTTTATGACAGAGGTTTTGCAAGCGTAGACTTAATACAAAAATTAGAAGAAAAAGGTATATATTTTGTTGCCAGAGTATCAAAAAGCTTTATAAAAGAAATAAATGAGTTCACAAAACAAAAAACACTTGATAAAACAATTCATATAGACTATACACAAGAAAGGGCAAAAAAAAGTAAAGTAAAAGATGTGAAACTGCCATATTCTTTTGATTTACGTTGCGTAAGAATATTTTTAAAAAGTAAACAACAGGAAATATGAATTACAAATTTACCAAGAGAAGAATTCAAACGTAAGGATGTAGGCCATTTATATTCGTTACGTTGGGGAATAGAAGTTGGTTTTAACCATTTAAAAAATGCACTATACCTGGAAGCATTTGTAGGAATAAAAGAAAATTCCATAAAACAAGAATTTTACTCTATACTAATAAAATATAATATTATAATGCTTTTTACAGAAGAAGCAAAAATAATGGAAATGAACAATAAAAAAAACTTTAAAGTTGGAATATAAGCCTAATATGCGAAAAACAGTTGTTTTTGTTGTAAAAAATATCTTAAAGATGCTTCATTCCAGTATAAAAGGATTGACAAAAATAATAAAGGACATACTTTGTAATATTGTAAAATTCAAATCTGCTATAAGAAAAAACAGAACTTTTTTAAGAAAAGAGAATTCTTCAAAATATTCTGTTGGTTATAAACGCAATTTTTTATTAAGTTAATTGATTTGCGGTAAGAAGAATGTGATGAGTGTTTAATCTCATAAAGTATAAATTTTGATGATAAATATAGTTTCATAATATATAATTAGTTTATAGGTAATTGTTAAATGTTTTTCAACTTTGATGTGGATAACTTTCTGCTATATAAGGAGAAAATCTAGGTCGATATTCAGAATTGTTTCTGAATTGACATAAATCATCAGATTTTGGGCGTACTTTTACAAGCCCATAAACGAACTATGACAATTGAATACTTTTTCAGGCAATTAAAGGTTTGAGGCTTCGGATGTACTGTGGACAATTCATGCTGTATGCAACGATGACGGTAAGCTGGCTTGCAATTCCGGCAAGGAACACATCGGCTTTCGTGGTGGTGTGGTTTCCGGTTTTTCGTCCCGCAGTGCACATGTTGATTTTGAAATGGTTTATAGCACGTTCCACAATAGTTCTGACTTTGTAGATACTGTTCCATTCCTCAGAATCACGCTGGATACCGGGAAACATGCGTAAATCCATATTTTCATAGGTGTAGGTGGTTCTGCCCCTGGCGGCTGTACTGCAGGGATGTCTGCATTCACAGAACCGCTGCCCTTTCTTGTAGCGCATTTTGGGGCATCCCCATTTGATGCGGTCTGCCCGCCCTTTTTCTTTTGTGACACCAAGATGCTTCATGGAAAGGGAAGAATCATCCGGACAGGTAGGATAACCATATTCATTGTAGTCCACCTTTTTGAGAGAGCTTTCGTTTCTTGGGTTATAAGGAATCAGTGCCCTGGAAAAATGAAAATCTTTCAAGAGCGTACCATAAATCTCGGCTGAATCGAAGGCTGAATCACCAAGAAAAGTGTCAAAATGGAAACCAGGATGGAGTAAAAAGAAATCCTGCAAAACAGGAACGAGTGCAGAGGCATCACCAACTGATTTATCTTCGTCGGGAGAGTCTGATTTCTTTTCAACAGCAAGGTCAGGATGAGAAGCCTTGAAACCGTCATCATCAATAAAAGAGATATGCCTTACGATGCCCAAACCATTCGTAAGAATGGCAAATTTGTCGGCATAACAGAAGTGCCCATTGATATACATTTGTTTAGCATCAGGGGAGGAAGCAGCCTGTGAAGGCATTAAACCATAAGCCATCTTGTAAGGATCAACATCCGGTTTGTTTTTGTAATAAGCTTTCAGTTTTCGAATAAGCGCATTAAGGGTTTTTGGATTGTTCTCGGTAACATAAAGTTCGATGCCGGAGGTATCAAAGGTAAGAATCTGTGCGAGGGAAGAATCAATCTGCTGATAGAGAGGTTCGGTATAATCAACCATCTGCTGGAACATGAGTTCAAGGTAGTCAGCAAACTCCAGCTTGAAGCGGGAAAACAAAGGAGCATCAGGGACTTTGGAAAATCCACAAAAATCGCGGAGTTCTTTACAGAGATGGAGCAAAAGAATCAGAAGGGTATCCGAAGGGATAGAAAAGATTTTTTGCAGGATAAGAGCCGAAAGGAAACCGGTAAGTGGATAATCCCTTTTGCGACCAAGATGCCGGTAAAAAGCATTGTAAAAGGTTTGTGGAATAAAGAGAGAACTATCAAAATGCTGATCCAGAAGTTGAAAAAAGGAAGGGACATCATCCATAAACATGTCCTTGCAGTCTGAAAAAGTGTCTTTAAGTGAAAGCTGATGATAATTATTAGCCATAAATTTTCTTCTCCTCTCGTGTGTAAGATGTTTGTGTGGTTACTTATATTTTACCATGAGTGGAGAGAAAATTTATATATAAACAACGAGAAAACCCAGTAAAATCAATGGGTTGTGGCATTTAACAAATGCCTCTAATTAGTTTAAGAAAGGAGAAAAAACATTGATAATTGAGTACAGTAAGAAAGCCGCAAAATATATTGATGCATTAGATAGACCTACAAAACAGAGAATTAAAATAGCGATTGAAGGATTGACACAAGAACCACCACAAGGCGATATAAAAATGTTGCAAGGTTATAAAGATGGACGAAAACGGTTAAGAGTAGGAAAATATAGGATAATATATAATTATTCACAGGATGAAAAAATAGAGATACTATATATTATCAATGTTGATTCAAGAGAGGATATATATAAATAACCCTCACAGGAAAGGAGAAAAAAATATGAATACAGCAACAAAACAGGCGATAGAGTTGATGGAGATTTTACCAGAAAGCGAACAAAATTTTGCTCTTGAATTTATAAAGAAACTTGTTCTTGCATGGGATCCAGATTTTACAAAATTGACATCAGCCGAACAGAAAGAATTGGAAGAAGCAAAAGAAGAAATTGAAAATGGAGAAACGGTTTCACATGAGGCGATTAACTGGGATTAAAAAAAGAGCTTATTGTTTTTTATGACATTGACAATTTCTGTATAGAATTAAAAAAATTTTTTGAGCAGTACATGATATCCTGTGATGAGAAAATGTGATTCTTTGATCCTCCCTCAATCCTCTCCCTTAGCGAAATCATGACAATCTGCGGCTTCTTCCACTGTGGGATATTATATTGATATTATTAATTTTGGCGCTTTTTAACAAAAATAAAAAAATTTTTTAGAATAAACTTACAATAAAATAATATTTGTAATAAATAACTTGACTTTTGACAAGATACTGGATATAATAAAAAAACACAAATGATATTATTTTATGGAAGTAAATATGACGAAGGAAGAAAGGAGAAGCTACAGAATAAAAAATCAGATGGAAAAAGTTATTTTTGTGAAGGAGCAAGTTAAGTATATAGATAAATATTTGATTTTGAAGTAGCAAAAAAATAATGAAAATAATTGTCCGATTTGAATTAAAAAAAGCACAATTGCCACTAGATTATAGAAGACTTATGGTATCTTTTCTAAAAGCATCTTTTACCTCTAGTGAGCCTGAGTTATTTGAACAGTTTTATGAAAAAGGAAAGACAGTGCAAAAACCATTCGCCTTTGATGTGAAACTGCCAAAAGCATCTTTTGAAAAGGAATGTATTTTATTAGATTCTGAGGAAATACAATTAACTATCATATTAGAAGAGAAAGTTTTGGGAATTCGTATTTATAATGCGATTGTAGCTATGAAAAAAGAAAAAGTAGAATATCCAGTAGCGAATGGAAATTCTATGAAAGTGAAGTCAGTGAAAATAGAAGAGCATAGAAAGATAGTGGAAAATCAAGTAATGATTCAAATGTTATCTCCCCTAGTGCTTCGAGAGCATAAAAAGGGAGAAAAAGATTACTACTATCAGGCAGATGATGAAGAATTTATCAATATAGCGAAAGAAATTATACAAGCTCAAGTTTCTAATTTAAAAATCACATCTAAATGGATTGATATTGTTCTAGAGCCAATTAAAACAAAAAAAGTCATTATAAAGACATTTGGCATCAATATCCCAGCGTCATTGGGAATTTTCAAACTCAGCGCGAATGAAGAAATTATTAATATACTCTATCAGATAGGAATCGGCAGCAGAAGGTCAGAAGGATTTGGGGTGTTTGAGATTATAGAACAGAAGAAGGGGAATTTTTATGGAAATAGTGCAGTGTGAGGAAAAGGAATATATTGTGATAGAGGCAGGAAGCTCATTTCTTTTAAATGCAGGGATCTGTGGTTTTATTAAGATGTTAGATGATATAGACGCAGAAGAAGGAGAAGATTATATTATTGAAAAGCAGCAGTTGAAGGTGAAGAAAGAGTTTTTTTGGCAGAATGATTTAGCGGATTTATATGTAAAAACTATGGTGAAGAAACTAGGAGAACAAACGAAGTATCATACCATTTTAGGAAAGAAAAATGATGTAGAGAGATTGGTTGAAATGGCTGAAAAGGAAGAATTAACAAAAGAAGATTCAAAAAAGTTAAAAGAGTTATATAAAGAAATGGTTGATATGTTGGAAAAGAAAAGTTTTTTGCCTGGATATGAAATTATACAACAGATGACAGATGTTACTTCTATTACTGTAGATAAGATAAAGGCATTAAAAAAATCGAAAATAGAAGAAAAATATCCGATTTATTTAGAGATATGTGAACTGTTAGAGAAGCCAGAAGTAAAAGAGGTTTTGATTATGAAAGAGCTGATGTATTCTAAAATAAATCTCTTTTATGATAAGATTTCATTTTTTTTGAACAAGAATTTAAAGAAAAATATTACAGAGTGTTATCGTACAGATTTTATTACACCACTTTTAGAAGAGATACAAAATGAAAAAAAAGGGAAAAAACGCTGTATAGAATGTTTAAGTTATGCCTCTAAGGTAAGAGCGAGTTCTTTTATGCTTGAAACAACAGATGATGTAAGCCGAAAGAAGGCTCACTATTGGAATCAAAAAGCGGATGCTTATATTTGTCCACTGTGTGCATTTTTATATACCTTAACTCCTTTGGGCTTTCAATTTTGTGGAAGAGCGGCTGTTTTTGTCAATGAAAATGGGAATATTTCAAATATGGTAAAAATGATGGATGCTTTTGATTATAAGAAAAAAGAATTAGAGGATAAAGCTTCATTGAAAAGTAAAATATTTCGTACTTTTACTACAGAAGCGATGAAGATGACAGAAAAGACATTGGATAATATTCAAGTGATTGTGAGAATGGGTGGGAAAGATGGTTATGAAATGTCTGTCATCAGTCCAGAAATAGTTCGTGGATTTCGGAGAACTCATGAATTTAAGAAAGAAAAAGATGATTTTGAAATATTAGAGAAAAGATATATAAAAACAGAAAAAGATTATATCAGTATTTATGATAAAGTTTTAGAATGTATTTTAGAGAAAAGGCATTTATATTCCCTTATGGATCAATTATTTTTTTATGAGATGAAAGAAAATAAAAGTACAGATTATATCTGGAATATTTTGAAACTTGAAATTTATTTTAAGGGAGGAGAGGAGAAACAGATGGATACATTATATGAATTAGCAAAAAGGGCTAGGGATCGTGGAAAGGAAATGAGAAAAGAACTGACAGAAAATATTATAGAGAAAGATAAGGATAATGTGTTGAGAGGATTTGTCTATAAACTGAATAATGCAGTATCCACAAGAGATTTGGATATGTTTATAGATACAATTATTCGGGTTTATTCTAGTAAAGGTTTTTCTATACCTCCTGTTATTTTGGAATGTTATAAAGATCATACCGCATTTCAGACAGTCGCAAGGGGGTATATTTTGGGATTAAAAAGTAGCTTTGATCCAAAAGAAAAAGAAGGTACAGAGGAAGAAAAACAAAATACAGAAAAGGAGAAAGAGAAAAATGAATAGAGATGGTTTAACATTTAGTATGGTGTTTGAGGCGCAGAGTGCAAATTATGGGGAGGGAATCGGAAATATTTCTCAACTAAAGAAAATGACAAGGGCAGATGGAGAAACTTATACTTATATTTCCAGACAAGCGATTCGCTATAATATAGTAAGGCAGATGCATTGTGATAATACCCCTGTGGAGGATGCAGGAGTTGCTCAGTTTGCGCCAAAAACGACGATTGAGGAATATCCAGAGATAGATCTGTTCGGGTACATGAAAACCAGTTCTAAAAAATCAGAGGGAGAACAAAAGACTAGAGCGGCGGTAGTGCGTTTGAGTAATGCGGTTTCCTTAGAGAGATATAATTCTGATTTAGATTTTTTAACAAATATGGGATTGGCAAAAAGGGCAAATATCAATAATGCGATAGCACAGAGCGAAATACATAATACTTTTTATGCATATTCTATCACAATAGATTTGGATCAAGTGGGGAAAGATAATAATGATAATATTTTCCTGCCTAATGAAGAAAAGGCTAGAAGAGTGAAACTTTTATTAGAAACAGTGCAGTTTTTATATCGTGATATTAAGGGAAGACGTGAAAATTTATCTCCGATTTTTATTGTAGGGGGAGTCTACCAAAGAAAGAATCCATACTTTGAAGGGAGGATCGCTTTGCATCAAGAAAAGTTAAATGTGGATATGATAAAGGCTGTGATAGAATCTTGTGAGGATACAAAAGAGCATACGGTGGTTGGATATTTGAATGGAAAGTTAAAAAATTCAGAAGAAATTAGCACATTAAATCCTGTTTCCATCGGGGAGTTCTTCCAAAATTTAAAGAAAGAAGTGGAAGAATATTATGCTTAAGGCGATTCGAGTAGAGTTAGAACAACAACTGCCCAACTATCGAAAACCAGCCAGTTTTTTAGTAAAGGAGAGTTTTCCTCTCCCTCCTTATTCTACTGTGATAGGCATGATACATACAGCATGTGGCTTTACAGAATATCATCCTATGAGAATTTCTATTCAAGGAAATTATGCTAGTGATGTTTCAGATTTAGCAGTTTTGTATAATTTTGGAAGCAAATATAACGAAAAAGAAGCAAATAGACATCAGTACAAAGTATTAAATGAAGAGGGTATCTATGACGGAATCAATAGAGGAGTTAGAAATATTCATCTATTGAGTGATGTAAAAATGATATTGCATATTATTCCTGATAAAGAGGAGGAATTAGAGGAAATTTTGAAAGGGTTGCAGTATCCTAAGAGATTTTTAAGTCTGGGAAGACATGAAGATCTGATCCATATCACAGAGATTTCTGAGGTGGAATTAGAGGAATATGATGTAAAGAACCATAGAAATGCGAAAGCGGAATATAATTTATATGTACCATTAGAATGTATGAAAAAAACTTTAGTAGGAACAGTTTATCGACTCACAAAAGAATTTGAAATTAATCCAAAGACAAAATATCGTGAATGGAAGAAGATAGTAAAGGCTTATTATGTAACTCCTGAAAATATAAGATTTTTAAAAAATGCTTATGTGGATAAAGAAAACAATACCATTGTTTGTTTTGCATAAATAGATAACATAGAAATGAAAGAGAATAAAAGTATTTTATAAATAAAGAAAAGAGTATTGTTATTCTCTTTTTTGTAATTATTCATTAGGTAATTGCGAAAGTCAAAAGGGGGACGCTGCGGCAAAGAAGTATTCCAACGAAGCCGCGCTCTCGCTCCGTTCCAGACGTAGCGGTACTAAATTCGCAAATCCCGCTTCTTGCGGGTTTGCTTATTAAGTACCAACGTCTTCCAAGGGGCTTCTTTTGGAATACTTCTTTGCCTTCGCTGGTTGGTTAGCTGTTCTACTTTTGGAAAAGTGAATGTTATCATAACTTATGAAGTTTCTGTGAGGAGATACAGGAAATAGATATTCGGAAATGTTTGTATTTCTATGGGTTCTGGAGTTTCACAAACGCCTATAACTTATTCTATAGAAAAAGGAGAAAAACCAAATGAAGTATTACGCAAAAGGAAAAGAACATGAAACAATAGAAGAACATACGAAATTAGCATTAAAAGGCTTGAATAAAATATGGGAAGTTTATGAGGAATGGTTTGATGATAGAGAAAAAGAATTATATACTTTGGCAGTAAAATATCATGATTGCGGAAAAACTTTTTATCTATTTCAGAAGAAAATGCATGATTTGTTAAAAGAAGAAATAGAGTTGGAAGAGGGGATAGAGAAAAAAGAGCTAGAGAAATTATATCAGGATAGAAATGGTAAATTATTCCCACATGGATATTTAAGCCCAGCATTTATGGATTTATCAGAGCTAGAAGAGAGATTATCAGAAAAAGAATTAGCAGCTTTGATTAATGCTATTGTATACCATCATACAAGAGAAGAGAAATATAATAAAGAGTTAGTAAATAAATATTTAGAAAATGATTTAGAAAAACGCCTGAAAATGCCGTTAGATATCACCTATTCAGACTGGGTAGAACCAGAGGAAACTTTCATAGAAGATGAAGAGTGGGTATTATTTGCTAAGATAAAAGGGATATTAAACAAAGCAGATTATTGGGCGAGTTCACATTCTGACATAGATATTGAAATTAATCCTCTGGAAAATAGCAAGGGGATTGGAGAAATAGTAGAAGAAAAACTAATAAAAAAGTATGAATCTGTCAGAGAAGTGCAGAAATATATGAAGGCACATCAAGAAGATAATATTATTGTGATCGCTGCGACTGGATCAGGAAAAACAGAAGGTGCATTAATGTGGATACAGGATAAAAAAGCATTTTATACTTTACCTTTGCGAGTTTCTATTAATGCGATTTATGAGAGAATAAAAAAAGAATATAAATATCCAGAAAATAAATTTACCCTACTCTATGGAGATTCTATTTCTTATTTATTGGAACATGGAGAAGAGGAAGGAAATGAGAAAACATTAGAGCCATTTAGAAAAAATCAACTGGCAAGAGATTTTTCTTTTCCGCTGACGATTTGCACCGTTGACCAAATATTTCGATTTGTTTATAAGTACCGAGGCAGTGAATTATTATTAGCAGTTCTTAGATATTCTAAATTAGTGATTGATGAAATTCAAGCTTATTCCCCTGAAATGATTGGAAAATTGATTTACGGATTCAAGTTAATTTCTATGGCAAAAGGAAAAATAGCGATTATGACTGCTACATTGCCTCCTGTTGTGCTTCATTTTATTAAAAAAGAAAAGATTCCGTTTCAAGAACCCATTACTATTCCAGCTTATATAGATGGTCGGCATAAAATTATCTATAAAGAAGGGGATTTTGACTATGAGGAAATAATAGAAAAATCAACAGAAAATAAGGTATTAGTCATTTGTAATACAGTAAAAAAGGCACAAGAAGTATATGAAAAATTAGAGGAACAAACAGAAGTTTTTTTATTACATTCAAGGTTTATGCAAAAAGATAGAGCGAGATTAGAACAGGAAATTATGAGGTTTTCAGAAGATAGGACAAAAACAGGAATCTGGATTTCTACACAGATTGTAGAGGCAAGTCTGGATATCGATTTTGACTTTTTATATACAGAAATGTGTACAGCAGATAGTTTATTGCAGAGAATGGGAAGATGTTTTAGAAAAAGAGTTTATGAGAAAGAAGAGCCGAATATTAAAATTTTTGATACAAGAAATGGAGTTAGCAAAAATGAAGGACAAGGGATTTATGATAAATTCCTTTATGATAGATCTATTTCTTATTTATCTCCATATAATGGAAAGATATTTACAGAAGAGGAAAAACAAATTTATATTAATGCTGTGTATGGTGTAGATGAAGAAATGAAAAATTCATCATATTATAATTCTATAAAAGAAACAATAAAAGGTTTAAAAGCAAATTATCCGGGATTTTGGAAGGAAGAAGAAGCGATAAAAGTATTTCGGGATATTAAAACAACACAAATAATCCCTCAAAGGATATATGATAAATTAGTGGAAACAGGGGAATGGGACGAATGGACAGAGGATTTAAAAGGAGAGGATAAAGTAAAATCGCAAAGGGCTAGAATAGAAATTCAAAAATATGTAGTTTCTATTCCTTATTCTATTAAAGATAAATTTATAATTTTAATTTTAGATAATATGAATTTGTATAGGGTATGTTTACCCTATGAGTTTGATGAGGAAACGGGAAAAGGAAGAGGTTTATTAAGAGAATTAGAGAAAGAAAAGGAAGAAAATTTTTATTTTGATGATTAGAGATAAATAAAGGAGAACATATGGAAAAAAATATCACAGGAATGATGATTTATTATTATATAGTCTGTCAAAAGAAACTTTGGTATTTTATAAAAGAAATCAGTATGGAACAGCAGAATGAAAATGTGCAGTTAGGTAAATTATTAGATGAGAATAGTCACACGAGAGAAGAAAAACACCTCAATATAGACAATGTAATCAATATTGATTATATCAAAGAAGAAGGCGTGATTTACGAAATTAAAAAAAGCAGAAAAATAGAAGAAGCGAGCATTTGGCAGGTGAAATATTATTTATATTATCTCAGAAAAAAAGGAGTAAATAATATAAAAGCAAAAATAGATTATCCTCTATTAAAACAGACAAAAGAAATATTATTAGAAGAAGAGGATATAAAACAGCTAGAAGAGATAATAGATAAAATAAAAGAAATAGCAGATCTTCCTGTGCCGCCAGAAAAGTTAAAGAAAAAGATATGTAAAGCGTGTGCATATTATGATTTATGCTATATTTAAAAAAGAATATGATAGAACGAGAGGAAAAAACAAATGAAAGATAGTTTTTATCTTTATAAAAGTGGAGAATTAAAACGCAAGGATAATACGCTTCGTCTAGAGAGAAATGATGGGACTAAAAGAAATATACCGATTGAACAAATTTCTGATATATATGCCATGTCGGAAATATCCCTAAATACCAGTGCTTTAAATATTTTATCCCAATATGGAATAATGGTACACTTTTTTAATTATTATGATTTTTATATTGGAAGTTTTTATCCAAGAGAGAATCTGTTGGCAGGGAATTTAGTGGTAAAACAATCAGAATTATATTTAGATGAAAAGAGAAGATTGGATTTAGCCCAGCGCTTTATCTTAGCGGCTTCTTCTAATATTTATAGAAATTTGAGATATTATAATGGGCGGGGAAAAGATACGAAAAGTGCTATGGAAAAGATTATAGAATATCAAAAAATGATAAAGAAAACAAAAAGTATTCAAGAATTGATGGGAGTAGAAGGAAATATTCGTAAAGTTTATTATGCCGCTTGGAATGTAATAATTAGTGAAGATATAGAATTTGATAAAAGAGTAATGCATCCACCAGATAATATGATTAATAGTTTAATTTCCTATGTAAATTCATTAATCTATACTACTGTATTATGCCAAATATATCAAACTCAACTAAATCCTACCATAAGTTATTTACATGAGCCAGGAGTCAGAAGATTTTCCCTTTGTCTGGATTTAGCAGAAATTTTTAAGCCCCTCATTGGAGATCGAATAATATTTTCTCTACTAAATAAAAAACAAATAACAGAAAAAAGCTTTACGAAACAATTAAATTATTTACATTTAACAAGAGAAGGTTCAGAAGTTATTATGCATAAATTAGATGAATATTTACATAAGACAATATTTCATAAAGAGCTGCAAAAAGATGTTTCATATAAATATCTGATACGTTTAGAAGCATACAAATTGATAAAACATATATTAGGAGAAAAAGAATATGAGGGATTTGAAATTTGGTGGTGAATATACATTCAGGAGGAAAATATTATGTATGTAATATTAGTATATGATATAAAGATGGATGATGAAGGTTCTAAGATATGGAGAAATACATTTAAAATTTGTAAAAGGTATCTTATACATATACAAAATTCAGTATTTGAAGGTGATTTAACAAAAGTACAAATTGCTAGCTTGCAAATGGAATTAAAAAAATATATCCGAAAGGATAAAGATTCAGTAATTTTATTTAAAAGCAGAGATGCAAAATGGTTAGAAAGAGAGATGTGGGGAATACAAGAAGATTTAACAAGTAGGTTTCTATAAAAATTGTCGATCCCTGATAATGCAAAAAAACTAGGGGATCGACAAAAGCCAGAAATATCAAAGAAAATTAAAAAAGTAGCTTGACTTTTATGAAAAATATTGTAAGATAGTAGTAGATAAAAATGAGATCGACAAAAGAGATAGATAAAAAGCTTGAAATATAAAGGCTGAAAAGAAGATGGATTTGAATTTAACCATATTGGAATGTAAATCGCTTTCCAGAAGGAATATATGCTCCAACTGAAAGGCATTTGAATTTAACCATATTGGAATGTAAATGTAATATAACACAAAACAAAATAAGTTGCAAGGAAAATTTGAATTTAACCATATTGGAATGTAAATAATTTACAAGGGAATAAGTGTGAAAAGTGTGGAAGTATTTGAATTTAACCATATTGGAATGTAAATCTGGAATAGCAAAATTTTTTCAGATGTGCTATAATATTTGAATTTAACCATATTGGAATGTAAATCTGCTATCACTCGTAAAAGAGTAGAAACATCGGCAACATTTGAATTTAACCATATTGGAATGTAAATGCGAAGGACATCAGCGCCATGCTGAAGGAGGCATACGATTTGAATTTAACCATATTGGAATGTAAATAAATTTATCCACAGTATCACTGACATAAAAGGCATAATTTGAATTTAACCATATTGGAATGTAAATCCCTGTATTGTGTCCCGTCATCTGTTTCCATAACAATTTGAATTTAACCATATTGGAATGTAAATGCTTTTGATGATGTTTTCAAAGGCATAGGAGAAATGAATTTGAATTTAACCATATTGGAATGTAAATTTCCACTATTAGTATAAAAAACTAAATGAACAGAATTATTTGAATTTAACCATATTGGAATGTAAATAAGAATGTATCAGCAGTATGTCACGACATCAATCAGGATTTGAATTTAACCATATTGGAATGTAAATGACTGAAGGATATTCAAGTCCAGTATTCACAAATAATTTGAATTTAACCATATTGGAATGTAAATTTTTTCTTCAAACGTATGTTCTTTTCTAAGATTTTCATTTGAATTTAACCATATTGGAATGTAAATTATAAAAATTTGTCTGGTCTTTTTTTCTCTCGCTTATTTGAATTTAACCATATTGGAATGTAAATCTGGTAAACTTACTGTTTTTGTATCTTCTGTAAGCAATTTGAATTTAACCATATTGGAATGTAAATTGATTACTCTGAAACTGATACAGGAACAATTGTAACAATTTGAATTTAACCATATTGGAATGTAAATCCTTTTTTGTCGATTTTTCTTGATTGATTTTTTTTGATTTGAATTTAACCATATTGGAATGTAAATTTTAAATCAACCATGAAATCTAATCTGTCTGATAAATTTGAATTTAACCATATTGGAATGTAAATTCATCTGATGGCTCGACTGCATTTTCCTGTAAGGCATTTGAATTTAACCATATTGGAATGTAAATGAAACTTCAAAAATCCATATTTTATCACTGGAAATTATTTGAATTTAACCATATTGGAATGTAAATTGACAAGCAATCCTAAAATATCCTTTGTCGTGATATTATTTGAATTTAACCATATTGGAATGTAAATGCTTAAACGTGAGCACAAACCGATTGGACGAGTCAACATTTGAATTTAACCATATTGGAATGTAAATTTAATAAGTTGTCTTATGTAGTCGTTCTTGGTAATGCCATTTGAATTTAACCATATTGGAATGTAAATCTAACAATCCAACTATTTAATCTTGCTTTGCTTTCATTTGAATTTAACCATATTGGAATGTAAATAATCTTAGCGGAAAAGCAACAGGGTAGGGTGGGTAGAATTTGAATTTAACCATATTGGAATGTAAATATCATAAACGGACTAGCTATAGTATTCGCTGCCGTAATTTGAATTTAACCATATTGGAATGTAAATTGCGGATATACAGAAACATGATTGATTGTAATTGTATTTGAATTTAACTATATTAGAATAAAAAAATAAATATAAATTTTGTTGTACAAACAACAGCCTAATGTTCTCTATTATGTTAAAATAACAACAGAAAAACAACATAGGAGGAAAAATTAAGTGGTAAGAAAGATAATTGAAATTGATAAAGAAAAATGTAATGGCTGTGGGATATGTGCAAAAGCATGTCATGAAGGCGCAATAGGAATTGTAAATGGAAAAGCAGAGTTATTGAGAGATGATTATTGTGATGGATTAGGAGATTGTCTGCCATCTTGTCCTATGCAGGCGATTTCATTCATAGAAAGAGAAGCAAAAGAATATAATGAAGAAGCTGTGAAGGAACATCAGAAAAAGAAAAAAATGGAAGAATCATTTTGTGGATGTCCGGGCACACAGGCAAAAGAAATAAAACATTCTAATGACAATCTAGCTATTTCTAATATGCCAGTAAATTCACAACTCACACAATGGCCTGTGCAGATAAAGTTAGTTCCTGTTAAAGCTCCTTATTTTCAAAATGCTAATTTATTAATAGCGGCTGATTGTACAGCATATGCTTACGGAAATTTTCATACTGAATTTATAAAAAATAGAATCACAGTAATCGGCTGCCCGAAATTAGATAATATAGATTATACAGATAAATTAACAGAAATAATAAAGCAAAATGATATAAAGAGTGTTACGGTTGTGAGAATGGAAGTTCCTTGTTGTGGTGGCATAGAAAATGCAGTAAAAACAGCATTACAACAAAGTGGAAAGTTTATTCCATGGCAAGTATTCACTATAACAACAGACGGAAATATAAAAGAATAAAAAAGAAAACGAAGAAAGGAAGTGAAAAATCGCATATCATCTCTCGACTCCCAGAAGTCGGAGTAATCTAGCGATAATCTAATGCAAGAAGAGATAATAGAATTAAAAAAAGATTTATTTTGTTGTCTTATCGGTTTAGCAAGAGCATGTGAGAATGTAAAAGTTTCAAAAGACACATATCTCATTATAATAAATGCTTTAATTTCCTTACTTCCTAATGAGATAGAAAATGCACAGATATTAAAAACTCAAATACAAAATGTTCGTGAAGAAAAGCGAAAAGTATCACCAGATTGTTTTGTCTGCCTTTCTCCATGTGGGCGAATAAATGACTACGAAAAGCAAAATTTTCAAAAAGATACCAATGAAATATTAGAACAAAAGAAAAGTATTATAATAAAAATCTGTAACTTAGCAAAAATCTTATATAAAGATATATCTGACGAGATTTCCAATGAAAATGCTTTAAAGTTTTTACTAAAAGCCCTATTCTTATTAGGGGAAGAAAGAAGCAAAGAAGAATTGTTATTATTAGATCAAGAAGCACTTTTATTATACTCTAAAAAATAATATTATTTCATAAAATTATTATTTTTCAAATATTATCATGAAACACAACTCTTTTTTTCAAAAAGTAGAAAAATCAATAACCTAGCGAAGGCAAGGAACTATTCCAAAAGAAGCCCCTTGGAAGACGTTGGTACTTAATAAGCAAACCCGCGGGGAAGCGGGATTTGCGAATTTAGTACCATTACGTCTGGAACGGAGCGAAAGCGCGGCTTCGTTGGAATAGTTCCTTGCCGCAGCGTCCCCCTTTATCCCCAACATACATAAATGAAACTCTAAAAAATAAAAAATAGTAATATTTTTCTATATAAAAGTAATATACATTTTTTCCCTCTTGTAGTATAATAAAAAAGCAGGAGTAGCTCAGTCGGGTAGAGCAGAATTAACAAATGTTTAGTTAGGCATGGCAGCAATTAATTGTCCTATATGTTCCACATATTTTAACATAAAATAGCAAGAATTTATCGAGCTTGAATGGAAAAAACGGAGCATTAACAAAGACATGACAACAATCTGTCCTGTATGAGAACGGTTCACTCATGTCTAGTAAAACATGACAGCAACTGATAGGGATTTTGTGTCATCGGTTCGATTCCGATCTCCTGCATCGATATCATTTTACATAAAATATATACCGGGGAGTAGCTCATATGGCAGAGCAAGAGATTAGTGAAACTCTTACAGCAAAAACAGAAAAATTTTCATTGGTTCAACTCCAATCTCCCCGGTTTCATCTAACATATAACAGGCGCTAACAGCAAACCAAAACTAAAAAACAGTCCGAAAAAACTGCAAAATGCGTCTAGAAAAGATACTAACAGCAATCTATTTATTCAACTTCCAATTGAAGAAAAAAAGTATCTTGTGATATGTGATAAAAGAAATAAAAATTCAATCTTTAACCGCAAAAAATCCTTACTGTCCAAGTGAGGATAAAAACTATTAAAAAACAACCAAAAGCAAATGAGAAATAAGAGGGGAGTGAAAAATATGAGCTTTATAGATAAATTAGAAGAAACATTAGAAGATATTTCTTATACAGAAAATGGCGCGCGAGGTTTTAAAACAACGGGAAAGAAACTATTGGACTTAAATTTCGGAGTGGCTTCTTTACGGAAAGAGTCAGAACAGAATATAGGAGATATGTTTTTTAAAGCATATCAAGAAGATAAAAAGGCAGCGTTACTCTGGCTTTTTTATGTGAGAGATATCCGAGGAGGACTAGGAGAGAGAAGATTATTTCGTGTGATTTTATCTTATTTAGCTCATAATTGCAAAGAACTGCCCATTCGAGAATTGATTCCTCTGATACCAGAATATGGAAGATATGACGATTTATACATCTTATTGGATACAGAATACAGAGAAGATGTACTTTCTTATATAAAAGAGCAATTCTATGCTGACCGAAAAGGAAAAGAACTCAATCAGCCGATTTCTCTTTTAGCAAAATGGCTGCCGAGTGTGAATACTTCCAGCATACAGACAAAAAAGAGAGGAAGAGAATTTGCGGCATATTTTGGAATGACAGAAAAACAATACCGCCAGACATTATCTGATTTGAGAAAATATTTAGATGTGGTAGAGCGTAAAATGTCAGCTGGACAGTTTGGAGAGATTGACTATTCTGCTGTTCCATCAAGAGCGAATTTAATCTATAAAAATGCGTTTTTAAAACATGATCAAGAAAGACGGCTTGCGTTTTTAGAATCTTTAAAAAAAGGAGAACAAAAGATCCATGCGCAGGTATTGTATCCTCATGAAATCGTAGAGGCTTATAGGAATAAAGAAAGCTCCTATTATTCTTCAATATTAAAAGAATACGATGAAACATTAGAGCAGTTGTGGAAGGCATTGCCAGAAAATATAGCTTCCGATGAGAGCGCTATTGTAGTAGCTGATGGTTCAGGCAGTATGTTCGTTCCTGTCGGAAATGGAACAACCAGTGCTCTGTCAGTAGCAAATGCGTTGGCGATTTATTTCGCAGAGCGCTGTAATGGAGAATTTAAAAATAAATATATCACTTTTAGTTGCACTCCTCAATTAGTAAATTTAGAAAAGGGAAAGAATTTAAGAGAAAAACTTCAGATCGCTTATTCTCATAATGAAATGGCGAATACAAATATCTATAAAGTATTTGAGCTGATTTTACAGATAGGGATAAAACATAAGATGGGGCAGAACGAATTACCGCAAAATATTATTATCATCAGTGATATGGAATTTGATTCCTGTGCAGAAGGAGCAAATGAAACAGCCTTTGAAAAGATAGAAAAAGAATATGAAGCTCATGGATATCATCTGCCTAGATTAATCTTTTGGAATGTGAACAGCCGAACAAATACCATACCAATAAAAGAAAATACATTAGGAGTTGCATTAGTCAGTGGCTTTTCTATAAATATTTTAAACATGGTGATGTCAAAAAAATTAGACCCTTATGAAGTTCTATTAGATATCTTAAAAGATGAGAGATATCAGCCAGTGGCAGAAGTGATAGAGAATATAATGTAAGACAAATGATAGTTATATAAAACTTCTTATAGAAAAACTTAAGCGATTTATAAAACAGCTTATCTTTTCGCTGCTTTATAAATCGCTTTTTCTTATAAGATTGTCCGTTTCATGAAAAAGTCAGTTTATAAAGTGATATCACATTTAATTTCTGGTTTATAGATTTTTGCTTTCTTCTACTGCCTTACGGATATCTTGATAGAGTTTGATAATTTCAGGATCTTTTTCATCTACTGGCAGGAATGGGAGTCTAGGATCGCCAATATCAACTCCATCTAAACGAATGATGGTTTTACATGCCCCATACATAGAAGAAAAAGAGCAGAGGCGATAAATGAGTTCTGTTACAGTAACCTGCAGCTTTTTCGCATTTTCAATATCACCGCGTTTAATTAATTCATCTAGTTTTAGATATAGTTCTGGCATCGCTCCATAAGTACCACCGATTCCAGCATCTGCACCCATCAATCTGCCCGCTAAAAATTGTTCATCAGGTCCATTAAATACAATAAAATCTTCTCCTCCAGCTTGTTTGAATCTCAAAATATCATGGCAAGGTTCGGAAGAACATTTTAATCCAGCAACACGTTCATTTTTTAGCATACGGTGGAACAAATTCATAGAAAGATTAAAACCAGTGAGTTGAGGAATGTTATAAATAAAAAATGGAAGGTCAGCGGCTTCTGTAATTTTGGTCCAATGTTCATATACACTTTCTTCGCTCGGTCTATAATAAACACATGGAACAGCAGAGATAGCAGCAGCACCAGCTTGTTCTGCATGTTTTGCCAGCATAGCAGAATGTTTTGTAGAAGCACAGCCTACATGAACGATGACAGCTAATTCATCTTGTGCTTCTTCTGTAACAGCTTCTACAATACGTTTTCTTTCTTCATTATCCAAAAGAAAACCTTCTCCTGTGCTGCCACAGACATATAAACCTTTAATTCCTTTGTTTATGTAATAACGGGTCAATTTTTTGGTAGCTGCTAAGTCAATTTCACCATTTTTATCAAAAGGAGTATTGAGAGCTACCGTCACATTTTTAAAACGTGATACATCATATTTTGACATAACAAACCTTCTTTCTTGAAATTTATATTGGTATATTTTCTCTGAAATATTATAACATTTTTTTTAGAAAAATACAACTAAAAAGCAAAAAAAATTCTTTTTTATTCATAATGTTGAAAAAAATTTTCTTATATGATATAGTGATAAGAAAAAGGAATGTAATAAAATTTCAAAATAGAAAAACTAAAAAAATAGAAAGCATAAAGTGCTTTAGAATGGAGGAAAAAATGGAAAAGGAAAAGATTATACAACAAATCAAAGGAGGTTTAATTGTTTCTTGTCAAGCATTAAAAGAAGAACCTCTCTATAGTTCTTATATCATGTCGAAAATGGCATATGCGGCGATGTTGGGAGGTGCAGCAGGAATAAGAGCGAATACCGTAGAAGATATCACAGAAATCAAAAAGGTTGTGGATCTGCCGATCATAGGAATTATAAAAGAAGTATATGAAGACAGCGATGTCTACATCACTCCTACTATGGCAGAAGTTGACAAATTAGTGGCATGTGGAGTAGAAATTATTGCTACCGATGCGACAAAGAGAGAAAGACCAAAGAAAGCATCACTGGATACATTTTTTAAGGAAGTTCGTGAAAAATATCCAAATCAGCTATTTATGGCAGATTGTTCTACGATAGAAGAAGGATTACATGCAGCAGAAATAGGGTTTGACTTTATCGGGACAACCATGAGTGGCTATACTTCTTATACAAAAGGAACAACATTGCCTAACTTTGAGATGATGAGGACATTAGCAGAAAAGAGCCAGAAATTAGTGATTGCAGAAGGTGGAATCTGGTCGCCAGAAGAATTAAAGAAAGCGTTAGAACAAGGAGTTCATGCTGCAGTAGTTGGTACAGCGATTACAAGACCGATGGATATCACAAAGAGATTTGTAAAGGCAATTTCATAAAAAACAGCCCAGAAAAGAGGAAGACTATGATTTATGATGAATTAAAAAATATTGCACGCTATAAGGGAATCTCTCTCTATTTAGATAAAGCGATTGAATTTTTGGAAAAGACAGATTTAGCTAGTCTGCCAATAGGGAAAACAGAAATTTTTCAGGAAAAAGTATTTGCAAATGTAATGGAAGCACAGGCGAAAGAGGAAACAGAAGTGGAGTTTGAAATTCATAAAAGATTTATGGATATTCAAATTGATATAGAAGGGACAGAATGTATCCAAATCGGTCTAAATGCAGAAATAGATTCTGCTTTATATAACGCAGAAACAGACTTTGGAACAGTGACATGTCAAAAAAGCGCAGACTGTATCATGGGTGCAGGTCGATTCATTATCTGTATGAAAGAAGAACCACATAAACCTAGTATTGCCGCAAAAGAAGACAGAAATTTAAAAAAATGTGTGATAAAAGTTTTTGCAGAATAGGGAGAAGAAAATGAAGATAGCCACATTAGATATCGGAGGAACTTCTATTAAAACAGGCAGATTTCAGGAAGGAAAACTTGCTGAGGTAAGGGAATATGATACAGATGCCAAACTAGGCGGAGATCATGTGATAAAAAAAGCGATAGAAATTTTAGAAGGATTTCCGGAAATAGATAGAATCGGAATCAGCACAGCAGGACAGGTGGATTCAAAAGCAGGAAAAATTCGATATGCCAATTCTAATATCCCCGGATACACAGGAATGGAGATAAAGAAGATACTAGAGGAAAAATTCAAAGTTCCAGTAGCAGTAGAAAATGATGTAAATGCCGCTGCTATAGGAGAAGCTGTTTTTGGAGCAGGAAGAGATATTTCTCATTTTCTATGTCTGACTTATGGAACAGGAGTGGGAGGAGCTATTGTAATAGATAGGCAAATCTATACAGGACATCGATTTTGTGCAGGGGAGTTCGGGGCGATGGTAGTCCATGCTTCTGATAGAAATCCAAAAGAAGATATGTTCAGCGGCTGCTATGAACGCTATGCTTCCACTACAGCATTAGTAAAAAAAGCATTACAAGTCGATGAAACCTTGAAAAATGGGAGAATCATTTTTTCCAGATTAGAAGAAGAAAAAGTCAAAAAAATAGTAGAAGAATGGATTTTAGAAATTATATATGGGCTGACTACTTTAATCCATATTTTTAATCCGACTTGTGTAGTATTAGGAGGCGGGATAATGGGTCAAACATATGTGATAAAAAGAATCCAAGAATTATTATATGATAACATAATGCCCAGTTTTCATGAAGTCATGATAAAACAGGCAGAACTAGGAAACACAGCAGGACTTTTGGGTGCAGCTCAGTGCGCCTTAGAAATAGGAGATGAAAAATAGAAATAAGGAGAAGATAGGTGGAGTGGAATCAGATAATTTAATTTTAAAAATACAATCCTCTTATAACCAGTTGACAAAGGCAGAAAAAAAAGTGGCAGATTATGTTTTAAACAATCATCAACAAGTATTATATATGTCTATCACAGATTTAGCAGATGCATGTGAGGTAGGGGATACGAGTGTATATCGTTTTTGCCGAACAATGGATTTACAAGGATATCAGGAATTTAAAATGAAACTATCGCTTAGTTTAGGAGCTGAAAATCATTTAAAAAAAGAATTAAAAAGTCTGAAAGCGAATGGTGACCATTTTACAGAAATGGCAGATATGGTGAAAACAATCAATATACAAGCGATTGAACAGACTAGAATGTTATTAAATAGAGAAAGCTTTTCTCAAATATTAAATATGCTAAATGAGGCAAAAAATATCTATTTTTTTGGAATAGGAGATAGTTTATTAACAGCGCAGGAGGCGAGAAATAAATTTCTTCGGATAACAAACAAGGTACATTGTGTGACAGATCCACATATGCAGGCAATGACCGCTTCTTTAGTTACAAAAGAAGATTTTATCATTATTATTTCTTATTCTGGCGCTACCAAAGATAATATCCAAGTTGCGAAATTGGCGAAAGAATCAGGTACAAAGATAGCATGTATCACACATTTCCAAAAGTCTCCACTGACAGCATATTCCGACGCAGTTTTATTATGCGGTTCACAAGAAGCTCCATTAGAAGGAGGATCTATGTCAGCAAAAATGAGTCAGTTATATTTAATTGATTTATTATTTCAGGAATATTATACCAGTAATTATGAAGAAAGCAAAAAAAATAATGAATCCACCTCAAATGCTGTAGTGAATAAAATACTTTAGAAGACAATAAAATAAACTTTTTTAGGAAATATTTAAAAACATTAGAATCTAAAAAGACTAGAGAAAAAGATAAATGAACATAAGGAGAAAAAGATGATAGAAAGTGCAATCGGTTCAAGAGAAAATATAAGAATTATTGATTCCGCAGAATATGGATCTTGTAAAATTGAGATCATGGAGTATCAAAAATTATTAGGTTCTACTAATACGAATAGTGCCATTGACCTTTATTATATGGAAAAGCAGAATATGAAAGCGAGACAGATCGCGATTTACTTGAATAATGATGCTGTAGCGATAGAGCCGGGAGCTATGAGTTATTTTAAAGGAAATATAGAGATGGTTTCTGGTGTTACCATGGGAAATGCGTTAGGAAGAGTGTTTTCGAGTATTACGACAGGAGAACAAATAGCACAGCCAGAATATAAAGGAACAGGATATGTAGTTTTAGAGCCATCTTTTAAACATTTCTTATTATTAAATTTGGATAATGAAGATATTATCGTAGATAAAGGAATGTTCTATTGCGCACAAAAAAGTGTAAAAGTATCTTCTATTTCCCAAAAAAATATTTCATCGGCACTTCTAGGAGGAGAAGGGATTTTTCAAATACGTTTGCAGGGCAGTGGGTTAGTTGTATTAGAATGTGCTGTTCCTAGTACAGAGATTAATATTATTGAGCTAAAAGATGAAGTGCTGAAAGTGGATGGAAATTTTGCAGTACTTCGTTCTGGGAATATTGAATTTACTGTAGAGCGGTCAGCAAAGACATTAATCGGTTCGGCTGTGAGCGGAGAAGGGCTTGTAAATGTATATAGAGGAACAGGAGCGGTTTGGTTAGCGCCTAGTATTAAAATTTATAATACGATTAATAGAGCTAGAATGAGTGAACTTTCTTCTACACAGAGTTTAAATATGAATACAAGTAATAGTCGGTAGGGGAGGGGGATATTTGGATTAGAGGTTCGCCCGGCAAGGTATACTTATTCCAACGAAACCGCGCTTTCGCTCCGTTCCAGACGTAGCGGTACTAAGCGCACAGCCTGTAGGCTGTTTGCTAAGTGCCGACGTCTTCCAAGGGGTTTCTTTTGGAATAGGTATACCTTGCCGGAGCTAGTTTGTTATCATGGGCTGATTTGTGAAGTTTGATATTTCCAGCTTGAATGTTTTGAGAAAATTATACCTGTTAGTGTGAAAGTTACTTTTTACAGATTAGAAAAGCCGATAAACTAGCGGAGGGAAGGAACTATTCCAAAAGAAGCCCCTTGGAAGACGTCGGCACTTAATGAGCAGACCTGTCAGGGGATGCGAATTTAGTGTCCGCTACGTCTGGAATGGAGCGAGAGCGCGGCTTCGTTGGAATAGTTCCTTCCCGTAAGCGAACCTTTGACTTTAAAGTAGTCTAGGTTTATAGAATAATTGTTTTTCCTTTTCGGTTAAGAATCACTTATTATTAAAGTTAGAATAAAATATAGTGAGTAGAAGGAAAGGATGATAGTTATGCTCATACCTATTTTGATCACAATAGCAGTTATTGTTTTAATAATAGGAATATTTGTTCTAATTTGGCATCTGAGAACAAAACGTTTTCAGCCTACGAGAGATAAATTAATACAACAGAATCAAATAAATAAAGATTTGGAAGAATTTGGATTTGCATATGATTTAAAGGGTGATTATTTTTATTCTTTGATGGATTGCTGGCAGAGAGAAGTTGGATATTGTAAACTCTATGATGAAGGTGCTCCCCTTTTTAATATGATAATGGACTGTGAGCCAGTGACATTTTCTTATGGCGGAAAGAGATGGTTGATTGAACTTTGGAAAGGGCAGTATGGAATCACAACAGGAGGAGAAGTAGGAATTTATAATACCAATAGAGAGGATATTGATACAGACAAATTCCAAGGAACTTTTTATGAAAATATTTCTGATCAAGAACGTTTGCCTATATCTTTTGTACTGAGAAAAAATGGAAAAGTATTGATGAAAAGAAAAGATTTGCATTGGTGGTTGACAGGGTTTAAGTTGGGTGAATTTTCTACAACAGATTCTTTGACCATGGATGTGAAAATAGTATTTCCAAATCAAGAGATGTGTGAAGCTTTTACAGGAGGGCTAAGAGCGATTGGTTATCAGAGAAAAGAGTTTTCTGTAAGGGGAAGAAGAGTTACTGTGCATTATACGAAACCTCATAGTTCACAAACATTTACTAGAAATCCTGTTCAGGAAGCGTTAGTACAGCAAACAAATGAGAATAATTGTAAACTTTATGAAACAGCAACAAGAAAGTATACAGATACTTTAGATAAAATAGAATATTTAAAAACAGCTATGCCAGAATTATATGAGGTGTTTTTACATTCTCTATATGCAAATGGGTTATATAAGGCGTTTGATTGGATAAGAGAAATTATATTTGATAAACCATCATATCCACCAAAACCACCTTATGAACCAGAACCACCATGTAGACCAAAGCCACCGTGTTTTCCAGAACCACCGTGTAGACCGAAACCACCGTGTAGACCAAAGCCACCGTGTTCTCCAGAACCACCATGTAGACCGAAGCCACCGTGTAGACCAAAACCACCATGTTGTTCTTCTGTTTGTCGGTTAAATGATGAATATATTGACTATAATCAGATGGAAAGACAAGATGATAGGATAATATTAGATCAGGAAGATTTTTTTGATAATGTAGATTTATATGATTATAATGAAGAAATATATACAGAACGAAGAAGCTCTATGAAACAATCACAAGAAAATGAAGAAGATATTCTTGGAGGTAGATAGAATGTCTTTTTTGGAAAAGAGATTACAGTCTGTATACCAAAATGCTCCTATCATTCCTTATCATTCAAAAACAAAATTTATTCTTATGAGTGACTGTCATAGAGGACAGGGGAATGCAGCGGATAATTTTCTGCAAAATCAAAATGTATTTTATGGGGCGTTAGAATATTATTACCAAAATGGGTTTATTTATATTGAGTTAGGTGACGGGGATGAACTTTGGGAAAATCGAAAGATAAAACCTATCATAGATATTCATAGTGATGCATTTTGGATGTTATCTAATTTTTATAGAGAAAATCGGCTTTATATGCTCTATGGAAATCATGATATAGTAAAAAAATATTCTTATACTTGTAAAAACTATAAAAGTTATTATTGTGAAAGTGAGAGAAAAACTATAAATTTATTTCCTGATATACAAATTACAGAGGGTATTATTTTGGAAAATGTGGAAAATAAGGAACGAATTTTTTTAGTGCATGGGCATCAAGGGGATATATTGAATGATACTTTATGGCCTGTTGCGAGATTTTTAGTGCGCTATATCTGGAGGAGTTTGGAATTAATTGGTTTTCTAGATCCAACAGGAGGAGGAAAATCTTACAGAAAAAAAGAAAAGATAGAGAAAAAATTATCTTTCTATGCAGATAAGAACGAACAGATAGTAATTGCTGGTCATACACATCGACCATTTTTTTCAAAACCGAAGGAAGGCTTATATTTTAATGATGGGAGTTGTGTGCATCCTAGATGTATTACTGGAATAGAGATTGAAAATAATGAAATTTCTTTAGTGAAATGGGCAATATGTACTAGGATTGACAGAAGTTTATATGTGGGAAGAGAAATATTAGAAGGACCTGTCTGTATTTCAGATTATTATGGGAAAGGATAACCTTTCCCGTAATTATAGAATTACTTCATCATATAGAAAAATTCCTGTGGAGTAAAAATATATGATAGATATAGTTGATTTTAAAGTCAAATTTTATTATAATTTAAACAAATATAAGATTAGAAAAATGGATTTTAATGGATGAATTAGATAAAAAGGAGGAGAAAAATATTAAAAAATTGTACAAATATGAAAAATAGAAGGGAATGAGAATAGATGAAGGAAAAGACAACACAAAAAAAGAGTACGATAAAGAATAAGTTATTAAAGACAACAATTAGCGTATTAACTATTTCATTATTATTAGTGGGCGTGGTTTCTATTTGTTTTACAATAAATAGTACACAAAATTCTTTAAAACAGACAATGAGTGAAACAGTGAAAATCGCTTCTTTGGAGATACAAAAGGAATTAAAAGGATATGAGAGCCTTATTTATGAAATATCTGGGAATACAGTATTTTCTTCTAGTGCAGCAAATGAAGCTAAAATTATGCAAGAATGTGAAAATATAGAAAAAAGACATGGTTTTATTAAAGTGAGAGTGGCAAATGCTAGTGGCATGATGAAGGGAGATGTTATTAGCATAAAGGAAGAAGAATACTTTAAAGCGGTAAAAAATGGACAGAAAATATACATATCCGATCCAGTTATAGACAAAGAAAGAAATTTAGCATATATTATCTATTCTGCTCCTGTTTATAAAGATTCTGAGTTTTATGGCGCGTTATACGTGGAAGTAGATGCTTCTTTTTTAAGTAATACTGTATCAGAAATCTGCATTGGTTCTGGAGATGCTTTTATTTTAAATTCAAAAGGAACAGTGATAGGAAATAAAGATAAACAATTAGTGTTAAATCAGTATAATGTACAAGAAGAAGTGAATAAAGATAAAAGTTTGAAAAAACTAGCACAGTTAGAAAAAAATATGATAAATGGGAAAACAGATTTTTCAGAATATTCTCATAAAGGAGAGGGCAAATATATAGCTTATTTGCCGATACCGGGAACAAATGGCTGGAGTATGAATATGTCTATCACAAAGAATGAATTTTTAAAAGGCACTTATATATCTATTGGATGTATAGCAGGAATAGCTTGTCTTTTTATCATCATTTCTATCTTTTATATGCGTAAAATTGCAATTTCTATTTCAGAACCCATCATAAAATGTATTAAGCGTATTGAACTTTTAGCAGAAGGTGATATTCATAGTCCTGTTCCACAGATAGAAGCAAATGATGAAACAGAGATTTTAGCGGATAGCATGAATCGCTTGATAGATGACTTTAAGAAAGTGGTCGGAGATATTTCATATATATTAGGAGAAATGTCAAATGGTAATTTTAAAGTAGAGAGTCAAGAAGAAGATAGTTATTTAGGCGATTTTGAGGATATTAAACATTCCATGAAGAAGCTTAAAACAGCTTTAATAGAAACTTTATTGAAAATTAGAGATGTGGCAAATCAAGTGTCATTTGATTCTTCTCAGATGGCAGAAAGTGCACAAGGCTTAGCACAAGGAGCTACCGATCAGGCAAAAGCAGTGGAAAAGTTACAGGTTACAATTAATGATGTGACAGATCAGACTTTAAAGAGTGCTGACGTAGCTGTAGAGGCATATCAAGAGGCAGAGAGTGTCAATGAAGTGGTAAATGCCAGCAGAGAAAAACTTTCAAAGATGTCAAAAGCGATGGAAGAAATTAATCAGACTTCTCAGAAAATTGGAAATATTATTGCTAGTATAGAAGATATCGCATCACAGACAAATTTATTAGCATTAAATGCTGCGATTGAAGCTGCAAGAGCTGGAGAAGCGGGAAAAGGTTTTGCTGTAGTAGCGGAGGAAATAAGAAAATTAGCGGAACAGAGTGCAAAGGCCGCAGTAGATACTACACAGCTCATAGAATCTTCTATGGATGAAGTGGCAAGAGGAAATGAAATTACACAGGAAACGGTAAATTCTTTAAAACAGGTTATCAGTGGTGTAAATACTGTATTACAGTCTGTAAATGGAGTACAAGAAACCGCTATAAGACAAGCAAAGGCGATGAAGCAGGTAGATGAAGGAGTAGAAAAGATTTCTGGAGTGGTACAAAATAATTCTGCTACAGCACAAGAAACTTCTTCTACAAGCCAAGAACTTTCCGCACAAGCTGCTGTATTAGATGAATTAGTAGAAAAATTTGAATTATAAAAAATAAGAAAGAGAATATTGCAATATCATTTTATTTGCAACTTCTCTTTCTTTTTTATAGGAGAGCTTTTATGTTTGATGGTTATATTATTGAGAAGAGGAAGGGGAAGTTTTTTTGATTATTTAATGGAGTTTGTGTGTTTCCACATGAGCAAGTATTCTATTCCAACGAAGCCGCGCTTTCGCTCCGTTCCAGACGTAATGGACACTAAATTCGCGAACCCTTGCGGGTTTGCTTATTAAGTGCCAACGTCTTCCAAGGGGCTTCTTTTGGAATAGAATACTTGCTCATGCTAATTTATTGATAGTTCTACAAATTATACTAAGTTTCATCCTTTTACCTTAAGTGTTGATGAGGTTAAGTCTTGTTGATTTTACTAAATATCTTGTCGTATAAGAATCTATATGGCGAATAAATTAGAACTGTGGAGGTGAGATATAGAATGAACAGTTTAATTGAAAATATTGATAAACTCCATACAACAGAAATGGGTGTAGAACGCATAAAAAAGAATTTACAAATGGAGGATAGTGATGTTGTTCAATGGTGCAGAGTACGAATTTTGGATAAAAACGCAGTTATTGAAAGAATAGGGAAAAATTGGTATGTAACAATAAATAACTACAAGATAACAGTGAATGTACATAGTTATACAATTATTACAGCTCATAAAGTTAAGAAATGAACTTGTATAGAACGATTATTATTAGATATGTTATCCTTTTCGTTATATTGATGAATATTCCGGAAATTTAAGCATTAGTGGAAAAAAGTAAAAAAATCTATAATTTTCTTAACAGAAGAAACAATACTAGAATTACGATATATAATAAAAAATAGACCTAAGAAATATTGTTTTTTTAGATCAGAAGAGTGGAGATAACTTAGTATAGGCAAAAAAGTATTCCAAAAGAAGCCCCTTGGAAGACGTTGGCACTTAATAAGCAAACCCGCAAGGGTTCGCGAATTTAGTGTCCATTACGTCTGGAACGGAGCGAAAGCGCGGCTTCGTTGGAATACTTTTTTGCCGAAACGCCCCTTTGGTCAAAGTGTACTCTAGTAACCTAACACTTGAATTAATATTGGATTATAAAATTCTTGACAAATAAAAATATTGTATATACAATAGTTGTATATGCAATTATTATATATGTAGAAATAGAATAGGAAGGGAAAAAGATGTTAGGAAAGTTATTTCGATATGTGGAAAAATACAAAAAATATATGATTTTAGCAATTTTTTGTATTGTGACAGAAACGATATTTGAATTAATCATTCCATTGATTATGGCGGATATTATAGATGTTGGCGTTGCAAATGCAGATAGGATTTACATATTACAAAAGGGGATTTTAATGGTAATTTGTGCGCTGATTTCTTTAGTATTGGGGACAGGAAGTGCGAAATTTTCTGCTATCTGCGGACAGGGAATGGGAGCGGAACTCAGAAAAGCAGAATATCGGAAATTACAGAGTTTTTCTTTTGGGAACATCGATCATTTTAGTACGCCGTCTTTAGTGACAAGGCTTACAAATGATGTGACTATGGTGCAAAATTCTATTTCCACAGGACTCCGACCTGCTTGTAGAGCGCCGATTATGATGTGTACTTCCTTGGTGGTTTCTTTTGTTATGAATGCGAAGTTAGCGATTGTATTTTTTATAGCAGTTCCTATCTTAGGATTTTTGTTATTTCAAATTATTTCGCATGTACGCCCTATGTATGTGAAGATGCAGGGAGCGATTGATTTGGTGAATCGTATTATTCAAGAGAATTTGACTGCAATACGAGTGGTGAAATCTTATGTGCGGGGAGATTATGAGGTAGAAAAATTTAAAGAGGTGAATGATAATCTCTGCACTATATCAGAGAGGGCGTTTTGCATAGCAGTTTTAAATATGCCAGCTATGCAGTTTGTGATGTATGTTACCATCATTTGTATTTTGTGGTTAGGCGGGAAGTTAATTTTTGTTGGAAATATGGAAGTTGGAAAGCTGATAGGGTTTTTGAGCTATGTATTACAAGTATTAAATTCTTTGATGATGATTTCTAATGTATTTATGATGCTTACAAGAGCGTTGACTTCTGGAAAGAGAATTATGGAAGTATTGGAGGAAGAAATTGAAATTACAGAAGAAAAGGCGAAAGATATTTCTGTAAAAAGGGGAGATATAAGCTTTGAACATGTTTATTTTAAATATAAAAAAGAGGCAAAAGAATATGTGCTTTCTGATATTTCTTTTGAGATAAAGGGAGGTCAGACAATTGGAATCATAGGAGAAACAGGGGCTGCGAAATCTACTCTGATTCAATTAATACCGAGATTATATGAGGCTACAAAAGGAGAAATAAGGATTGATGGAAGACCCGTCTGTGAATATCCTTTGGATCATTTAAGAGATGGGATAGCGGTAGTATTACAGAAGAATACTTTATTTAGTGGTACAGTGATGGAAAATTTGAGATGGGGAAAAGAAGATGCTTCTATAGAAGAGATAGAAGAGGCTTGTAAGATCGCATGTGTAGATGAATTTATAGATCGATTAGAAAAAGGATATGATACAGAATTAGGGCAGGGCGGTGTGAATGTATCGGGTGGTCAGAAACAGCGTTTATGTATCGCGAGAGCTATTTTAAAAAAGCCGAAAGTTTTGATTTTAGATGATTCTACAAGTGCGGTGGATATGGATACAGAAGCTAAAATCAGAGAGAGATTAGAAAATAGCCTACCTGATATGACAAAAATTATAATCGCACAGAGAATTTCTTCTGTCTGTCATGCAGATCAGATTATCATATTGGAAGATGGGAAAATTAATGCGATTGGAAATCATGAAATGTTATTAAAAGAAAATAAAATTTATCAGGAAATTTATTCTTCTCAACAGGAAGGGGTGGGGTTATAATGGCGAGAGATGTAGGATATAAAAGACCAAAGGATACAAAAAAGACATTAAAACGGTTATTTTATTATTTAGGCGGTCAGAAAGTTTCTATTTTATGTGTTGCATTTCTTGTTATTGTCAGTAGTTTGGCGAATATTATGGGAACGTATTTATTAAAGCCGATTGTGAATGATTATATTGTGCCAATGGATATTAAGGGATTAATTGGCATGTTGTGTTTTATGGGAGGTATGTATCTTATCGGAGTAGGGGCTACTTTTGGATATAACCAGTTAATGGTCAGGACTACACAAAAAATAGTGGGTAAAATCAGAAAGGATCTATTTGAACACACACAGAAACTGCCGCTTTCTTATTTTGATACGCATACTCATGGAGATTTAATGAGCCGTTTTACAAATGATGTGGATACGATAACAGAGGCATTTAATAATAGTTTTACTTTATTGATACAAAGTTTTATTATGGTGACAGGAACAATCATTATGTTGATTGTATTGGACTTCAGACTTTCTGCTATTGTGATATTTTTTATGATTTTGATGTTTTTATTTATTCAATATAATGGAAAAAGAAGTAAAAAATATTTTCAGCAGCAGCAAAAAGATTTAGGGAGTATCAATGGATTCATTGAGGAGATGGTAGCAGGGCAGAAGGTGGAAAAGGTCTTTCACCATGAAGAAAAGGATTTTGAGGAGTTTTGTAAAAGAAATGAGAGTTTACGAAGGGCTTCTACAAAGGCGTTGACTTATTCAGGAATGATGGTGCCAGTGATTGTCAGTCTTTCTTATTTTAATTATGCAGTTTCTGCTTGTGTGGGTGGTCTGTTCGCATTAGCTGGATTGACTGATTTGGGAAGTCTTTCTTCGTATCTTGTTTATGTGCGCCAAAGTGCGATGCCGATGAATCAATTCACTCAACAGGTGAATTTCTTGTTGGCGGCTCTGTCAGGAGCAGAACGGATTTTTGATATGATGGAAGAAGAAGTAGAAATTGATGAAGGAAAAACGATACTCTGTTCGGTAAAGGAGCGAGAGGGAGGAAGTTTAGAAGAAGTGAAGGAATATACAGGAAACTTTGCATGGAAGAGAGTAGATTCAGATGGGAAGGTAGGATATATTCCATTAAAGGGTGATGTGCGTTTTAAAGATGTGGTTTTTTATTATAAGAAAGAGAAAGTAATTTTAAATCATATCAGTTTATATGCAAAACCTGGACAAAAAATTGCATTTGTGGGGTCTACAGGGGCTGGAAAGACAACAATTATCAATCTGATCAACCGTTTTTATGAAATCATAGAGGGAAGTATTATGTATGATGGAATTGATATCAGAGAGATCAAGAAAGATGATTTAAGGCGTTCTTTATCTATGGTGATACAAGATACGCATCTCTTCACAGGCACAATTTCTGATAATATTCGATATGGCAGATTAGATGCTACAGAGGAGGAAATAAAAAGAGCGGCTAAGATTGTAAATGCGGATTCTTTTATCCGAAGACTGCCAAATGGATATCAGACTGTTTTATATAGTGATGGAGATAATTTATCACAAGGGCAGCGGCAGTTATTAGCGATTGCTCGAGCAGCGATTTCTAGACCTCCAGTTTTAATTTTAGATGAAGCGACGAGTTCGATTGATACCAGAACAGAAAAATTGATAGAAAAAGGAATGGATTTTTTAATGCAGGATAGAACAGTTTTTGTGATAGCACATCGATTGTCCACGGTAAGAAATGCAAGAGCGATTATGGTCTTAGAGAGAGGAAATATTATAGAGAGAGGGGATCATCAGGAATTATTGGCACAAGAAGGAAGATATTATCAATTATATACAGGACAGTTTCATTTAGAATAGTGGGAGTAATAAAATAATCAGATAGATGAATAGATACTTAAGTGGAGGATGAGAACTTGATAGAGAGAAAAAGCGAAATCAGAGAAATGCTATTTCGATTAGATTTGCTGAGAAAAAAGCTTCTGCAGCCATTTTTTTTGAGTTTAGGGCTTTCTATAGGACAAGGGCAGCCAAGGATATTGAATCATTTATTGATAAAAGATGATATTACACAAAAGGAATTAGCGGATTTATGTGATATGGATGTTACTACGATATCTAGAACGATTGATAAGTTAGAAGAGGCAGAGTTATTAGAAAGAAAAAGACATCCAGAGTGCAGAAGGTCGTATCGGATAAGGCTTACCGAAGAGGGGAGAAAAAAAGCACTTCAGATAAAAGAGAGATTTGAACTCATAGATGATAAGATTTGGGAGGGATTTGAAGAGGAGGAAATGGAAGAAGTGTTAAGGGGGTTAAAGAAGATATGCAAAAATTTGGAGGAAAAGGAGGAGTAAAAATAGGGGAATTTAAAAATAAAGGGTCGCTATGGCAAGGAAGTATTCCAGCGAAGCCGCGCTTTCACTCCGTTCCAGACGTAGCGGTACTAAATTCGCTGTTCCGCTTCTTGCGGAACTGCTTATTAAGTGCCGACGTCTTCCAAGGGGCTTCTTATGGAATACTTCTTTGCCTTCGCTCGTTTGTGGCTTGTTCTAATGTGTGGAAAAGTGAATTTGTGATAATAGATAGAAGAAAAGAGTAGTAGTAATAAAAAGTTTTTATTCTATTTACTTTCTTCTTGACAGCAGAGGAAATAGGCATTAACCTAATAGATAGAGAATAAATTTATTAAGTAAAGGAGAGAAAATAAATATGAAATTAAATGATATAGTGGATGTAAAAACAATACAGAAAATTCAAGACCAATTTTCTGAAGCTACAGGATTAGCAATCGTTACAGTAGATTTGGACGGAAATTATATAACAAAGGAGAGTAATTTTACAGATTTTTATAAGAAATATGTGGAAAAAGAAGGATTATATGACAAAGAAGGGGTATATGTCAATTCTAATGGATTAGGACAATTTTCTTTTGATATGGTATATGAGGGGGAAAAGATAGCGAAAATGGTTGGAGGTCAGGTATTGACAAGAGAGCCATATCTGGATGATTTTAGAGAAAAGGCTAAAGAATTAGGAGTAAATGAAACAGAGTACATAAATGCAGTGAAAAAGTTACCGATTCGTTCTGAAAGCAGTATAAAAGCCGCGGCTTCTTTCTTAGAAATGACAGTGAATCGTGTGATGAATTCAGATTATTTAAAAAAGAATAATCATAGAAAGATAGCGACTTTTGATGAGGAGATGAAAAATAGTTTAAGTGCTATTAAGGGAGTGAAGGATAGAACAAAAGATTTACAGGGGATCGCTTCTAAGGAAAATATTTTGTCATTGAATGCTTCTATTGAAGCAAGCCGTGTAGGACAAGCAGGAGCAGGGTTTGCGGTAGTTGCAAAAGAAATTGGAGAATTGTCAAAACATTCTTCTCGCGTTTATAACGAAATTCAAGATTTAGTAAATGTGATAGAGAAATCTGTGAAAAATATGAGTAAGATGGAGTAGGAAATTTGAGTGAATTTCCGCTTAAGGTAAGGAAGTATTCTAAAAGAGGTTCTTTGGAAGATATTAGTGCTTAATGAGCAGTTTGGCAAAAAGTGGGACTGCGAATTTAGTATTATGTAGTCTTACACAGAGTGAAAGTGTGACTTCGTTGGAATACTTCCTTGTTTTTTAGTTAGTTTGTATGATAGGCTAGATTATGATATTCCCTTTTTGGATTTGTATTCCTACTGAAAGTATCTTATTATTATACTGTAAATTAGAATTTTTTGAGTTGAAGTTGGAGTGAAAAATGTGAATATGAAAAAAGTATCATGTGATTTATTTTGGTTTGAAAATGAATTAATAAAAAGGTGTGAGATATCTAAAAAATGTTTCCATAAAGTCAGAAGTACCCAGTGGAAAAATATATATAAAATAATTACAGAGAAATATGCTGATAAGACAAAAACATGGAAAAATGGATTGCATTGGGCGAATACAGATGGTTATAGTCCTAAGAGCATGAAAAAATTTTTAGGGTGCTATTTGGTTAATTATTTAACATGGTTTCAACTGCTACCTCAAATTATATCTGACGATTATATGGTTTATTTTTTAATTGATAAAGGCGGCGATTGGCATTTGGGGGAACAATTTTGGATTTTTGAGAGTTGTATACCTGAATTAATAAAGATACTCGATTTGTTAAACAGAACAGCTTTTCTGGATATTGGCTGGTCAGACTATTATATTGTTTCAAAAAAATTTCAATGGATTATTGGTTTTAATCATCATGATATAATTTCGTGTGTTGGAGAAGGATTAAATCTTAATTGTTTAAAAAAATAGGTAATATTAAGAAAAGGATAGCAGAATATTTTTCCGAAAAGGGACTAATATTATTAAAAATTAGAAATATAGAAATGAAAATAAAGAGTTTATATAAAAATATAAGGTAAAAATTTAACGAAGGGAGAAATGGAAATGGGACATTGCATAAGAGCTATTATTGGAACATACCAATCCATTCAAAAACTGGCAAATGACTGGGTTTATGCAAAAGAGATCGAATTGCCACAGGGGTATGGCATGATATTTTTGACAGATGAACTTTTGGATGACATTACAGAATTATATGATGTTCCTGATGATTTTTGTTATTCTGAACTTGATTATTTTACCATAGCGACTGATCAACTTCTACAACAGTATACCTTTCACACGAAACTAGCTTATGTGGAAACCGATTATTTCGGCGGTATAGGAACACAGGGAGGTGTACTTTATGAAAACGGGCGAATCCGTATTGCACCACATAGCGGTGATGGAACAATCAACCTTTTATTAAGAGAACTCGGCGTCAAGTGCTTAGCTAATAAAGATGAATTTGACAGTTTAAACTTGGGAAATTATCGTCATATGACGGAGTATTAAGTGACTTTAACACAAATAATAAGGCAAAAATCATGATAAATTTCACAAAGCGTTCTTTGATAAGAGAAATTTCCTATTTTTTATATTTCAATAAAGAGCTTGAAAAATAGAAAAAATTAGAAAATTGTAATTTAGCGGGATAATTGTCCAGAATGGACGGTTGCCCGTTTTTATATTTTAACCTCATCAAGGAAGTCCCCCGCTTCTAAGCCGCCAAGGCGAAAGCGGTGGGTTGGGACTTCCTTGTTTCCGTGGGAGTGCAGACTCCCACGGAAAAGCTGCGATAGCAGCTATGAGGTTATGAGCAAGTAGCGAAGCGGATTGCGAATATCCGATTTGACTGGAGAGTTTAGAAAAAAGGTGTTATTTCTCTTGAACTGGGATAAACTAGCAGAGAGATGGGGTTCCCCATCCCTCTGCGGAAACTTTAGCGAAGGTATTCTATAAAAAAATAGACATTTTTTGATCATTTGTTGATTTTTTAGAGAATAATAATTTTGTTGAGATATAAAAATAAAATATCTTGACATATGTTTTATTCTAGTATAGGATTAAAAATAATATGAAATTGAATTTCAAATTATATTTTGATTGTTGATAGAAATGTTAGACTATCAGATATTTTATAGAATGAAATAAAGAATATATAGTAAATATTGTAAAAAAAGGAGATAATTATGTTCTGGAAACGGTGGGGGAATTGGAAAAAGAGGAGATATATTTTAGGTGTTTTACTGATTAGTTTGATGATTACTGGATGTGCTGAAAGAACGAATCGGTATCAGAATTTGGATTCAGAAAAGATTACAATCATTGCAACTTTATTTCCACAGTATGATTTTGCGAGAGAGATTGCGAAAGATTATGCAAATGTTATTTTATTATTGCCACCGGGTATGGAAAGTCATTCTTTTGATCCCTCTCCGGCTGATATTATTGCAATAGGAAATTCGGATGTATTTTTGTATACAGGAGCTTATATGGAAGCTTGGGCAGAAGATATCATTTCTGGCATTCATACAAAGAAAGTTCATGTGAAGGATGTTTCTGAGCATATTACGTTGGTGAAGGAAGAGGAGATAGAACAGGAGCATGAGGCAGAACATGGGCATGTCTATCAAGAGCATGAACATGAGTATGATCCTCATATTTGGACAAATCCAGTTTATGCAATGACTATGGTGGAAAATATAAAGGAGGCTTTAATAGAAGCAGATCCAGAACATAAAGAGGGATATGAGAAAAATGCAGATATTTATTTAAAAAAGTTACAGGAATTAGATAGTACATTTCGAGAAATCGTTGAGAATGGAAAGAGAACAGAGATTTTTTTTGGCGGACGCTTTGCAATGTATTATTTTGCCAGAGAATATGGATTGTCTTATGAAGCAGCTTATGATTCTTGTTCTTCTGAAACAGAACCGAGTGCAAAGGCAGTGGCTCATATAGTGGATGAGATGAGAGAAAAGCAAATACCAGTAATTTTTTATGAAGAATTAGTAAATCCAAAAATAGCTAAAACAATTTCACAGGAAACAGAAAGTGAAATGTTATTATTACATTCTTGTCATAATGTCACAAAAGATGAATTAGAAGAGGGAGTGAGTTATTTACAGTTGATGTGGAAGAATGTGGAGAATTTAAAAAGGGCTTTAGAATAAGGGGAAAGGTGAGGAAAGTTAGAAAGATTAGTATTGATATGGAGTTTGGAGTTTCGCAATTATCTATATTATATATAAGGAAGGAGGAAAAAAATGGGGATTCAATTATCTTGTGAAAATATAACGATTGCTTATGAAAAAACCATTGTGGTGAAAAATATTAGCTTTCAGATAGAACAGGGAGATTATATGTGCATTTTAGGAGAAAATGGAGCAGGAAAAAGCACATTGTTAAAAGGAATTTTAGGGTTAGTTCCTCTGGTAGATGGAACAGTTTTATTAGAGGGAGATATGAAAAAGATAAATATAGGATATTTGCCGCAGCAGACGCAGATTCAAAAAGATTTTCCTGCTTCTGTCTATGAGGTGGTTCTGTCAGGATGCCTAAATCAAAAAGGAAAAAGTTTTTTTTATCATGCGAAAGAGAAAGAAAGAGCAGAGTATAATCTGAAGCGGTTGGGAATAGAAGGGTTAAAGAAGAAGTCTTATCGGAATCTTTCAGGAGGACAACAGCAGAGGGTTTTATTAGCGAGGGCTTTATGTGCAACAGATAAGATTATTTTTTTAGATGAGCCTATCAGTGGGTTAGACCCTGTAGTAACAACAGAGTTTTATCAATTAATTGAGAGAATTAATAGAGAAGATAATATTTCTGTGGTGATGATTTCTCATGACATTAGTACAGCTTTGAAATCGGCAGATAAGATCCTTCATATAAAAAAAGAAGAAGCTTTTTTTGGAACGAAGGCAGAATATTTGAAGTCTGATTTTGGAAGAGAATTTATTCAAAATATAGAGAAATAAAGATGTGAATTTATCTAGATTTATAGGGTAGGAGAGAAAAAATGGGATTATTAAAAGAAATATTTTCTTATGGTTTTATGACAAGAGCGTTTATTGTAGGGGGGTTAGTAGCACTCTGTGCTTCCTTATTAGGAGTGATTTTAGTACTGAAACGGTATTCCATGATAGGAGATGGATTATCTCATGTTGGATTTGGGGCATTATCAATCGCAATGGTGATGAATGTAGCTCCTCTTTCTATCGCTGTTCCCGTTGTAGTGGCAGCAGCTTTTTTCTTACTCCGTATTAGCGAAAATGGAAAGATGAAAGGAGATGCCGCGATTGGTATTATTTCAAGCAGTGCTATCGCACTAGGCGTTACAATTACAGCATTGTCTAGCGGAATGAATGCAGATGTTTATAGTTATATGTTTGGAAGTGTATTATCTATGGGAAGGGAAGATGTGATATTAAGTGTTATTCTCTCTATAGTAGTGTTGACTATTTTCTGCTTGTTTTATGATAAAATATTTGCGATCACTTTTGATGAGGCATTTGCAAAGGCGACAGGTACAAAAGTAGACTTTTATAATATGTTATTGGCATTTTTGACGGCGATTACGATTGTAGTAGGTATGAGGATTATGGGAACAATGTTAATTTCTGGATTAATTATTTTTCCAGCATTGAGTTCTATGAGAATTTTTCGCAGTTTTAAAAGTGTTATGTTAAGTGCAGCAATAATTTCGGTATGTTGTTTTTTTATTGGTATCATCATTTCTTATGCTTGGGCAATACCAACAGGTGCAAGTATTGTGTTGTCTAATTTGGGAATATTTCTTATTTTTGTTTTATTGGGAAAGATATTAGGCAGGGATTAAAAGTTAAGAGAAAATAAATAGAGAAGGAATGAAAATATTCTATGGAAAAGAGGAACAAAATAGATTAAAATAAAAGAGTATTCAAAATAAAAAGATAAAAAGCAGAAAGGAGAATTAGAAAGATGGAATATAGAAAAATGGACAAGCTCGGAATTTCTACTTCTTTGCTGGGATTTGGCTGTATGCGTTTTCCTACTTTAGAAAATGGAAAGATTGATGAAGTAGAAGCGGAGAAGATGATTGATAAGGCGATTTCAGAGGGGGTAAATTATATAGATACGGCATATCCCTATCATAATGGAGAAAGTGAGCCGTTTGTGGGAAGAGTATTAAAAAAGTATGACCGAAAGAGCTTTTATTTAGCAACTAAGTTGCCGCTTTGGAAAGTAAATTCATTAGAAGATGCAAAAAAAACATTTGAAGAGCAGAGAGAGCGGCTTCAAGTGGATCATGTGGATTTTTATTTATTACATGCTCTCAATAAGGCACATTGGAAAAAAAGCGTGGATTTAGGAATTGTTTCTTATTGTGAGGAGTTACAAAGACAGGGAAAAATAAAATATTTTGGTTTTTCTTTTCATGATTCTTATCCTGTATTTGAGGAAATACTGACGTATCGGAATTGGGATTTTTGCCAGATTCAGTATAATTATATGGATACTCAGATTCAGGCTGGAGATAAGGGATATATATTAGCTGAAAAATTGGGTATTCCTATTGTAGTGATGGAACCAATAAAAGGCGGATCTTTGGCGAGTTTGCCGGAAGATGTTGAGAAAATTTTTAGAGAGAAAAGAAAAGAGGACAGTATAGCTTCATGGGCGCTTCGTTGGGTTGGTACACATAGTAATGTAAAGGTGATTTTAAGCGGAATGTCTACTTATGAGCAAGTTTTGAATAATTTGGAAACTTTTAAAAACTTTCAGATACTAGATGAAGAGGAACAGAAGTTAGTAGAAAAAGTGGCAGCGACAATACGAAGTCGAGTAAAAAATGGGTGTACAGCATGTCAGTATTGTATGCCATGTCCATTTGGAGTAGATATTCCTAGGAGCTTTGCTATATGGAATGAAGAAGCGATGTATGGGAACAAAGAAGCTGCAAAATGGAGATATTTCCAACAAACAGATGAGAGTAAAAGAGCAGATAAGTGTCAGAAATGTGGGGCATGTGAACAAAAATGTCCACAGGGAATACATATTAGAGATGATTTAGAACAATTAGAGAGAGAGATTCATTCATGGTAATATTTGTATAGGTAGATATAGATATGTCAATTTTAGTTAGTCTAAGTTAACATGAAAGTTCCGCTACGGCAAGGAAGTATTCCAGCGAAGCCGCGCTTTCGCTCCGTTCCAGACGTAATGGTACTAAATTCGCAGCTTCTTACGAAACTGCTCATTAACGGGCAAGCGTCTTCCAAGGGGCTTCTTATGGAATACTTCCTTGTCTTCGCTAGGTTATTGGCTTTTTTAATTTGTGAAAAGTGAAGTTCATGATAACAAATATTGTTATTGTGTAGCTGAAGATAATTAAAAAAAGATAACACCATATCATATATAAAAATATGGTGTTATCTTTTGGTTCACAATAAGCCAATGTTTGAAGCACATGGCATTTATTGTGGTAAATAAAGTTTTATCAGCAGTTTTTTATATGTTGCAAATAAACTCATATAAACTATCATGGAAATATTATAGTAGCTATCCTCCTAATATTTATTGTAAGGGTATATTAGTTATGTATGAGAATAAATCTGCAAATCTATAGCACAACTATATTATAACATATTTATAATCAATATATCATAGTATATGAATGGAAAAAATGGATATTTTTGTGAAATGTCTTAAGTTCTTCTATTTATATTTTGAAGATGAAGTGGAAAGAATAACTTTGAAATATAAAAAATATTTTAGAAAGAGCCATAAAAAATTATGGTAGTATGGAGGTAGATATGTCATATATAGCACCACAAATGAAGGAAAAATTTGAAACACTTTCTGCAAACCTAAAAAATGATATTCTAAAAAGAGATGTTCAAATTAATACAATGCAGGATTTAATTCGTGTATTAGAAGAAATAGTAGCAGAAGGGGAAAAATAGTTATAGTGAAACTCATTTTTCACAGAATTAGAAAAGGACTATAAACTAGCGAAGGCAAGGAAGTATTCCATAAGAAGCCCCTTGGAAGACGTTGGCACTTAATGAGCAGCCCTGATAAGGGTTGCGAATTTAGTACCGCTACGTCTGGAACGGAGCGAAAGCGCGGCTTCGTTGGAATACTTCCTTGCCGTAGCGGAACTTTTACCTTAAATTAAACGAAACAGTAAAGAAAAAGATTTCATAGAATTAGTTATTCTTTTTATGTCTATATTTTTTATTAATATAAAGAGAAGTGAATAAAATAATAAGAAAAGCCAATATTATGATAATCCAATTAAAAATCCCCATTTGTTGATTAAGTATTTCTACTTCTATTGTGGTATCTGCTTCGGGTGTAGTATCTGTAGGATTTTTTATATTTTGCTTGATAGAATTTAGTTTTTCAGAAAGAACTTTTTTTTCAGCCGTTATTTTCTGCATATTTTCATTTAGAACTGTTTGAGAAAGTTTTAGATTTTGATTTTCTTTCCTCAGCTCTGAAAATTTTTCTTTATATTTTTCAAATTCTTCTGTTTGAACGAGATAAACTTTTTCTTTTTCTGCTATATGATTTAATATTTCTGTATTTTCTTCTATTTTTTCCTTATAATGATTTAATATCTCTGCATCTTTTTCTATTTTTTCTTTATAATTTGTTAGTGTATTTTGACATTCTATAAAAGCTTTATTTTTCTCTTCTTTACTCTCTTCCGCTTTTATTAAAGATTCTTTCAGCAAAATAATATTTTCTTCTAATTGTTGATTATGTTCTAACAGATTATTTTTTTCTTGCAGATTAGAAGAAATTATATTTTTTAAATTTATATTTTCTGTTTCCAATTCCTTGACATTTTCCTCTGCTTTTGTTAATAGTTCCTTCAACAATAGAATTTCTTTTTCTAATCTGGTAATATTGTTATACTGAGAATCAATTTTATTTTGTAAATCATCTTTCATTTTTTTTAATTCTTCTAATAATTTTTCTAAATCAGATATTTCTTGAATATCGATATCTTCACGTCCTAATAGTGATTTTAACACATTTTCTATTATATCTATTTCTTTTAATAAAATGTCCACTTTTTGGTATACGTTCTCTAATTTTAATTGTAAATTTTGTTTTTCTTCCTCTGTTTCTGCTAATTCCATTAAGTTTTTTAATTGGGTGATATTCTCCTCGTATTGGTGTAATTGGTATTTCATATCTTCAATTTTTGTATAGAGTTCTTCCTTGGAAGACTGGAGAGGTAATTCTACTAATTCTTTTAAACTGTTTATAAAATCGCGTTGGGAGAGGGTTTCTTGTTTTAGTTGTTCTAATAAGGACTGTAAGCTTTCTAAATCACTGATTTCGATATCATCTCTGTTGAAAAGTTCGTTTAATACTTTTTCTAAGAGAGAAATTTCTTTTACAAAAGTTTCTATCTCTTGATAGAGAGTGTCGAGTTTTAATTGAAGGTTTTGTTTTTCTTCTTCTGTTTCAGCTAAAGAGAGTAAGTCTTTTAATTTAGAAATGGTATCGGTATGTAGAGCTAACTGGAGTTTCATATCTTCAATTTTTGTATAGAGTTCTTCTTTAGAAGAATGAGAAGGTAATTCTATTAGCTCTTTTAAACTGTTTATAAAGTCACGTTGAGAGAAAGTTTCTTGCTTTAGCTGTTCTAATAAGGATTGTAAGGTTTCTAAATCACTGATTTCGATATCATTTCTGTTGAAAAGTTCGTTTAATACTTTTTCTAAGAGAGAAATTTCTTTTACCAGTGTTTCTATTTCTTGATAGATAGTGTTGAGCTTTAATTGAAGATTTTGTTTTTCTTCTTCCGTTTCAGCTAAAGAGAGTAAGTCTTTTAATTTAGAAATGGTATTGGTATGTAAAGCTAATTGATGTTTCATATCTTCAATTTTTGTATAGAGTTCCTCTTTGGAAGATTGAGGGGGTAATTCTACTAGCTCTTTTAAACTGTTTATAAAGTCACGTTGAGAAAAAGTTTCTTGTTTTAGTTGTTCTAATAAGGACTGTAAGGTTTCTAAATCGCTGATTTCGATATCATTTCTGTTGAAAAGTTCGTTTAGTACGGTTTCTAAGAGAGAAACTTCTTTTACAAGTGTTTCTACTTCTTGATAGATAGTTTCTAGTTTTAACTGAAGATTTTTCTTTTCTTCTTCTGTTTCTGCTAATTCTAATAATTGTTTTATTTGTATAGTGTGAGATTCATATTGTTCTAGTTGATTTTTCATGCTGCTAATCGTCAGATACAATTCTTCCATAGATGCGTTTTCATCTAGTTCGACTAAACTTTTTAAACTATTAATAAAATTTTTTTGATTATTTGCTTGTGCTTTTAATTCTTCTATTTGTTTTATAATGGCTTCTAATGTGGTCATTCCTGATGTATCTATATTAGAATCCATAGAGGCTAATACTCGTTCTATCTCTGTTTTTAAATCATCTAAGCTGGTAATCAAACTGGAAACTTTATGATAAATTTCATCCATTTGAGATGTTACTGTTCCATTATTTTCTACTCCTATGAGTTCTTTTAAATTTTCTGTTTCTTTTTTATAACTATCTAAATCTGTTTTCATGCCTTCAACTTTAAAGATAATATTATCAAAAAGTTCATCGTTATTTATATCGCCTTCTGTAAGATTGTTGTCTATTCCTAGTGCATGTAATAAACGGTTATATTCCTCTAATAATTTCTGTTGTTCTGTTTGTAGTTGTAAGATTTTATCTACAATTTGGTCTTTTACTTGAATAAATGTATCATAATCAGATACAATCTGGTCTAATCCTAAGATATTTCCGACAGTATGAATCCAAGCATATACATCTGTTAATTCATTTTCTAATTGAGATATTCTATCAGTAGCTTTGGTGAGAGCATCTGTGACAGATTTTAAATCTTCTTTTAGTGTTCCTGTTAATTCTATTGTAATATCTTTTTCTTCTAACTTATTTTTGATTTCTTTTATGAGTGTTTCATAAGAGATGACTTGTTCTTTTAATGTTTCTATTTCTCCTCTCATTTGTGCTACTTTTTTAGCTAATCCTTCATAATCTGTTTCTGCAAGACCTAAACTATCCATAGTTTCTTTTAAAGCTGGGCTATATCCATTGAGTGGTAAAATAGCTTGTATGATATTTTTACCTAAGACGACTTCTATTGTTATATTATTGATTCCTACATATTTAATACCATTATAAACAAAATTATAATTGTCAGTGATAAATTCTCCTTCATCTGTTTGTAAAACAACAATAATATCATCTTTTTCCAGAGAGATTCCTTTAGAAACATCAAAGGCATTTAATTCTGGGCGGTAATAAGGGGATATTTTATAAGTCGCATTAAATTTATCTGTAACGCGAATGACAGCATTTCTGACAGCAGTCCATTGTGCGGTGATTACTACATTTTCTGCGGGCATAGAAAAGACTAAATTTGTTTGATTTAGATCTAATCCATTTAATTCATTTTCACCAGTTTCTATTCTCCAGCCTTTAAAGTAATATCCATCTTTTGTACCAGCTTTTAAAGTTACTTTATCTCCATAAAAATAAGTACCATTTCCAGAACCATTTTCACCTAATGAGGCAGCGGTTAGGGTATAATTATTTTTATTCCAATTTGCTTGAACTATGACATCATTATTAGGAACAAGAAAAGAAGTTTGTGCCAGATTATTGGATAAAGAGGCTGTTTTAGAACTATCTGGAAATGACCAGCCTATAAAAGTATGCCCTTTTTTTGTTCCTGCATTAATAGACACAGTGCTTCCATATGGACTGGAAAATCCTGTTGTGCCATCAGTTCCAGTATAGAGAGTAGTAATTTGATAGGTATTTGGAATCCAATTTGCTTGTAAACTCACATGATTATCTGGCATAGAAAAAGTGAAACTGCTGTCAGAAAAGTTGCCAGATATAATATTTTCATCAGAGATGCCAGATACTGTCCAACCATTAAAGTGATAACCTGCTTTGCTTCCAGAATGAACAGTAATAGAACTGTTATAAGATACCTGTGACATGTTGTTTGAACCATTTGTCGCTGTTTCTGTTATATTTATATCATGTTTATTGATATTCCATACAGCATATAATGTCATATCAGAGGTGGGATTTATTTGGCTTTGATCACTATAAAGAACATCACCATTAGGACTTGTCGCCCATCCTGCAAAAGTATAACCAAAACGTGTAAAGGCGTTTGGTCTGAGTGTTCCTCCTGAAGCTGCGATATCAGAAGAAAGCATCGTCCCAGTTCCGCCATTTGCGTGATAGGATATAGAAGAAGTGGACTGCAAATAGATAGAACATATCATATAATTATTGGAATAGTTGATAATGCCTGTTTTAACAATAGAACCTGCAAAATTTTCTCCAGATGCAGCATTGATATATCCTAAAATATTTTCTTTTGTCAATTCATTTATGGTATTTGATAGATTGATTCTTTTTATCCACACATCATCTATATATACATTAATACTGGCTTTTTTATCTAGATGTTTTGGAAAATAAAAATCTGCATATGTTATATTGTCTATTGTATGATAGGTCTGTGTCCAGTTTTTCCCCCATTTTTCTTGTGCTGTGTTTAATTTTCCTCCAGCTAAAGAATTGGTCTGGTTTGCATTTAGATATTCTATTGGTTTTATTCCTTCAAAAGCAATTTCTTCAAACATGCCTAGATGAAAGGTTATTTTATAATAATCACTATTTCTTATATATCTTTTTATGGTTGTTTTATCTGTAGTAGTGCCTGAACTGCTGGTGCTGTCTACCGAACTGGTATAATAAAACATTAATATTTTATCATTTGGAGTAGGATCATCTGGTTCTGTGTTATCGCTATTATGGAACATATAGTCTTCGTAATAATAGTGGTGGGTATAGGCAGCGTGGATAGAAATGCTTAATAGATTGCTGTTTAGAATAGAAATTATGAATAAGATTATCATAATAAAAGATAAATGTCTTTTATGTTTTATAAACCATGTTATTTCTGTCATATATTGTTCTCCTTATAGAATCTGTTTTAGATTGTGAAATTATTTAAAGTTATATATCACCTCCTTAAGGAAATTTTGAATCATTATTTGTAAGAAAAGAATGGAAGATTTTGGGATTGAAAGGGACGCTGCGGCAAGGAGGTATTCCAGCGAAGCCGCGCTTTCGCTCCGTTCCAG
>CAJUHN010000004.1 GCA_910585935.1 uncultured Lachnospiraceae bacterium
AAGACGTCGGCACTTAATGAGCAAACCCGCAAGAAGCGGGTTTTGCGAATTTAGTGTCCGCTACGTCTGGAACGGAGCGAAAGCGCGGCTTCGCTGGAATACTTCCTTGCCGCAGCGTCCCTTTATCTTTCCATGAAACAAAACCACTTCACTTTTGACTCCCACAACCATTTAAAGCAAATACCCCTCCATAATCTTCTTAAAATAATCAAAAAATCCCGCTTTTTTTATGCTCTCTTTAAATAATAAATTCACACTTCCTATCTCTTCTCCCTCTAAATAATAGATCGCTTTTCCCGCTACCTCTCCCTCTGTCACGGGAGCTTGTATCTGGTCATTAATCTGAATCTGCTTTGTAATATTTGATACATCAGAACCATCTGTACTTAAAAAAGTAAAACCACTTTCATACTGCAGAGAAACACTTTCTTTTACCCCTCCTAAAACAATGGCATCTGGTAAAATATCCATATTCTCATCTTGATATAACTTACAGATTCCATAACCATAATCTAATAAGGTTCTCGCCTCAGAGAAACGAGATTTATAATCAGGAGCTGCCATAATCACAGCAACTAACTCTATTCCATCTTTTAGGGCTGTAGCAGATAAACAATATTTTGCTAAACTCGTACTCCCTGTCTTCAACCCATTACACCACTGATATTGTTTTAAAAGTTTATTCGTATTAGCGAGTCCAAATTCACTTGTTCCTTTTGCTGTAACATGTGTAATATTTTCCATCCAAATGGTAGAATACTGATGAATTTCAGGATACTTTGTGATGAGTTCTCTAGACATCAATGCAACATCTCTTGCAGAAGATACATGTGTGGTAGAATCTGTCAGCCCACAACAATCTTCAAAGTGAGTAGATGTCATTCCTAATCCTTTTGCCCTTTCATTCATCTGTCTTACAAATTCAGCCTCACTTCCGCAAATATATTCTGCCATAGCCACAGAAGCATCATTTCCAGAAGCGACTACAATACATTTTATCAGCGTTTCTACTGTCTGCTTTTCTCCCTCTTCTAAAAAGACCTGAGAGCCTCCCATAGATTTCGCATAAGCGCTGGTAGTCACTTCATCATCTAATTTTATTTTTCCATCTTTTAACGCATCAAAAATTAAAATTAATGTCATAATCTTTGTAATACTAGCTGGACTCAGCGCTTGATCTGCATTTTTCTCATAAATCACTTTTCCTGTGCTGGCTTCCATTAAAATACAGGAAACCGCTGTAATCCCTAAATCTGCAGTATTATCCACTTCTATTTCCGGATTTTGTACTTCTTGTACTTGCACTCCTTCTAACACTTCAGCAGAAACGGGAATCGTTTCGATTTCTGCTTCACTCGCTAAAATACTGGAAATATTAGTAAAAAATAAACAGAAAACACATATGTACAGCAGAATCTTCTTTTTCATATTGACCTCTATCTGACTATCTTATTATAGTTTAGTTAAAAGGTCTATAAAATATGCTATCATTCCCTGAATATTTTTAAATTTAATTTTGTGACAAACTGTAATAAATCTAATAAAGAAAGTTTAAATATTTCTACTGAATCTTCTTTATTTGGCATTTGAATTGCCCTCTCTAAATCACTCAACTGATATGTTCCATCTAACGCTATCATAGGCGTTTCTAAATCAAATTCTATTTGACTTTCTCCATTTTGTCTATGATAAACCCCATCCATATCCAACAAAGTAGAAACATAAGGCTGCAACATTTTGAATTGTAAATGTATGTTTCTCACATCCCCTTCAAACTGATTACTCACCACCAAAATAAAACTTCCACTTTTTTCTGTTCTCTTTTGCGTAATCTTAAAGTCAAGGTGAATTGTATCCCATAGATTTTCCTCTCCCTTTAAATAAAGAGAAGATATGAGGAGCACTTCTTCTCCTCTAATCTTAATATTTCCTTCTCCTTCTAACTTTAACACTTGATTTTTGCTGTTTAAATAAACAATCCCATGAAATACTTCGTCCTCCCAGATAAACTGCTCTCCCAAATCTCCCCATAGATTCCAAAGTAATTTCTTTAAAAATTCTGTTGGCATATAAAATTCATACGCAGTACAAACTTCATAATGCCCCTGAAATAAGATCTCTTCTTCCTTTGATAATTTTGTCACTTCTATTTGTTGATACCATTCTCTTAATTCAGAGGAATTTTCTTCCAAAAACTCTATCATTCTATTCTTTTTTGCTTCTAAATCCATGTATTCTATCTCTGCAAACGGATAAAGAGAAAATTCCTGTTCTGGCAAAGGTATCTTTCCCCCTAAAATAGTATATAAAAGAGAATTTTCATATTGATTCTTTATATTCGCAGTTTTAAAACGCAAATATTTTTCATAAACCTCTGGAATCTTGACAAAACATTCTCTTTCATCTATCAAACATTCTATATTCGCTAAATTTACTCCATATGTTTGATACGAAAACTTTGTTTCCATCTTCTTTCTTTTATTATCCTTCTCAATGATTCCTTCTATCGTTGAATTTGTTAATAATTTTTCTAATTTCCCATATCCCCCCAACAGAGAAGCATCAACTGTTCCAATATTAAACTCTCCACTGCTTTTTGTTTTTCCTCCCTCTAATAATTGATATAATTTATCTATAGAATATTTTTCATCCTTTAAGTCTGTTACAAGAGATGACAATGCTTTTATCACCCGCGGTCTTTGCTGCTTCTTTTCCAAAAATCTGAGACCGATTGTCCCCCCTAAGACTATACCTGATACAATAAATAACACTACAATTCCTCTTATCAGAATCGGTATCTTTCTTTTTTTCTCCTCCATTTCTTTTCCTCCTCACTATTTTTATGAATAAATAAAAGGTTTGGTTTCTCCTAAGCTGATATTATCTTTTCCCACTTGGTGAACTATTATTTCATCTCCCTCTTTTAAATCTGTAAAAATATACAAAATATCACTGCTTCGATATTTTGTTTCTACATACTTTCCATTCACAGACACCCTACTAAATTCTGTAAAATTTTCTCCCTCAATAAAAATCTTATCCCCTTCTTCTTTCACTAATTTTATTGTAATTGGAAAAATCCCCATTGTCAAATCCGTTTTTTGATATGGATTCACTCCTTCATATACTTCTAAATCCCCATAAAGCATATCATACTGTAATAATTTCAATCCTTCCAAATAAGAATCCTCTTTTTCAAACGCCTGATGATATTTTGTCAAAATACCATTATACAGTTCCAATAAAGACATCACATAAGCGGATAACTGATACGCCTCTAAATCTTTATCCTGTTTTTCTAATTCAAAATTACTCCAAATCACATACTCTGTCTGATAAATATCTCCATTTCGTAAATCTTCTCCCTCAAATCCAAATCCCGGCAAATGATCTCCATACAAAATCAAAACCGTTTTTTCTGGAAATTTCATCAGCCGATCTGTAAGTTCTTTTATAAATAAATCCATTTCATAGATCTGATTCACATAATACCCAAAAGCTCGATCCTCTTCCTCTGTCTTCATCCCTTTTACTTCAATCTTCCTTTCTTCTATCCCTTTTATCTCCTCTTGTGGATAACTTCCATGTCCCTGAACAGAAATAGTATAAATCACATCCTTTTCTTGTGTACTCTTCAATATCTTTTCTATTTCCTCTGTCAATACAAAATCCTTTGCCCATCCCATCGGTGTAAAATCATTTACCTGCATATACTCTAAAGAAGTAAATGTATCAAAACCTAATTGTGAAAACACTTTATTTCTTTCATAAAAAGTGCCATCATTATTATGTATGGCATGTGCCTTATAGCCTAATTCTTTCATATTATAAGAAATGCTCTCACATGTTGTTTCCTTCAAAATAGTCTTATAAGGGTATTCTCCCGGTCCAAAGAAATCTAAATTCATTCCTGTAATCACTTCAAATTCTGTATTCGCTGTCCCAGCACCTACCGAAGGAACATTTAAAAATCCCGATGTAAACTCCTCTTTCAGCTTTCTAAAATTTGGTATGGGATCTTCAGAAATTTCTATCCCTTTCACATAGAATGGATCAAAAAAAGATTCTAATTGTAGATAAATAATATTAGGAGTATCTTTTCCCACTTCTGGCTGAAAAACCTCCTGATATTCTCCATTTTGATATGCATTTTCATGTTTAATTGGTTTTTTCACTTCTGCTATAAGTTCATCTACAACTTCTGGTGAATAATCCTTGGGTTTATCGATTCCTGTATTCAATAAACTATTGCCAAAGCAATAAGGAAACCCATAATCTAAAAAAGCCTGCCCAATGTTTCCAAAATTCTCCGCTAAAAACCCTACTTTTATTCCTATTATTGAATAAACCCAAACAGTCAAAAATAAACTTCCTATAAAAATACTCACTTTTTTATAGGATATTTTTTCTTTATGTTTTGGCGCTTTCCACCAGAGTATTCCAATAAATATAAATAAAAATACACATAAAAGCACTAAAAGAACAATCTGTATAGGTCTTAAATAAGTATTCATAATCGCATAAGCAGACTTCACTAAAAGAATATCTACGGCAGTAAAAGGTGTTGTACGAAATACTAATAAAATACTGTTCACAAATCCCAATCCCAACCAAATGGCTGATAAAAAAGAAAATGAAAAAATTCTTCTCTTTATTAGCAAGGCTAATGTTAAGGTTAAAGAAATGAGTAAGCTATTATAGAGAAAAACAAATGGAGAATTTACCATATAAAATAATACTGCCATCAATGATTTTCTGCTCAACATTTCTACTCCAATATTTAAAAGTATCCCTAAAATAATGACAAAAATATAGGGATTTTCACAAATCTTTTCTATTTTTTGATATAATTTCCTTATAATTTCCATATTTATCCTCCTTTTCTGTTCGCTTTTTTAGCATATCAGAAAAATTTTTTCACGCTTGTTCCTAAGTCTATCATATTTCTTTGGGATTTGCAAAAAAAATTTCGCTCCGGAAAGACCCTATTCCAACGAAGCCGCGCTCTCGCTCCGTTCCAGACGTAGTGGACACTAAATTCTCGGCGCGTGACCGCACCGCTCATTAAGTGCCAACGTCTTCCAAGGGGCTTCTTTTGGAATAGGCACTCGCCTTAAGCTAGTTTATCATCGTTCTACGAGCAGGAATCACTCCCTTCACATTTATTGTAAATACTCACTTTTTATATACAAATATCACGATGTAAAATGTCCTTTTTAAGATAAATATTTCTGAAACTAAAATCAACATTTTACTACTATTTCTTGAATTTCTATAATACTCATGATAAAATCAACACAATAAATGGGAATTTGTGAATATAGGAGATGAATATATAAAATGAAATATGTAAAAGAAGTATTTGCACAATATGATAGACAATATATTCGCGTTTATCAGGCATATAATTCTGCCATCGCCAAAGAAGCGATTGCATTACAAACATTTGGAGAAAACTTCAATATAAATCGTATGACATGGATAAAACCATCATTTCTATGGCTAATGTATCGCTCTAATTGGGGAACTAAAAAAAATCAGAAATGTATTTTAGCTTTAGACATATATCAAACAAAATTTAATGAGTTATTAGAAAAAGCAGTTTTAACTTCTCCAGATTCTACAAGCTACACTGGCTTACAATGGGAAAAGGCATTTAATGAAACTACTGTATATTGTCAATGGGATTCTGATAGAAATATAAACGGAAATGCTATCAATCGTGCAGCCATTCAAATAGGATTGAAAGGAAACACATTGAGAGATTTTTTAAATACAAGTATCTATTGTATAACAGATCTCACTCCACTTGTGAGAAAATGGAACGAACAGAGAAAAAACGGAAAATTGGATTCTAAAAATCTTCCAGTAGAAAAAATATACCCTGTTAAAGATAAAACAATTAGAAACAGGTTAAATATGAAATGACACTTACAGTCCATCAAACAAATGTCTACAACACCTACAATTCCCCTTACCTTAACACCAAAGCTTAAAATATCATTTCAAACATAAACCTGCCTACAACTTGCTTTTCCTCATAACCAGAACAGCCAACAAACTAGCTCCGCCAAGAATATATTCCGAAAGAAACCCCTTGGAAGACGTCGGCACTTAGCAAACAGCCCGAAAAGGGCTGTGCGCTTAGTACCGCTACGTCTGGAACGGAGCGAAAGCGCGGTTTCGTTGGAATATATTTTTGGCGGAGCGGAACTTTATCTCCCATACCCCAAAAGGACTATTACAAAATAAATTTTTTATACTATGTCTGAATAACACCTCTCCTTATATCCATACCCTCTAGTATTTTATATTTATTTTGCAACAGCCCTTTTTCTCTTAACTCTGTAATGTCTGAAGCTTATAAAAAGCTCCTTTTTTCGCCATCAATTCCTCATAATTCCCTATTTCTATAATCTTTCCCTCTTCCATCACAGCGATTCTATCCGCATTTTTGATCGTAGAAAGCCGATGAGCTACAAGGAATGTAGTACAGTTTTTCATCATATTATTAGTTGCTTCCTGTACCTTCTTTTCTGATGCAGAATCCAAAGCAGAGGTCGCCTCGTCAAATATAATAATTTTAGGTTTTCTTATCAATGCGCGTGCAATAGAAATTCTCTGTTTCTGTCCTCCTGAGAGCTTATCTCCATGCTCCCCTAACTGAGTATCCAGACCATTTGGCATTCCTTTTATCATATCATCTAATCCTACCTGTTCAATCACACGCTTAATCTCTTCTTCTGTTATATTATCTAATCCATAGGTAATATTTTCTCGAATCGTTCCAGAAAATAAAATCGTATTTTGAGGCACTACTGCTATCTGCTTTCGATATTCATTGATATCCAAATTCACCATATTAATTCTGTCAATTAAAATCTTTCCATTGACAGGTGGAATAAATCCTATTAAAAGATTGAGTATTGTCGATTTTCCTGCTCCCGATTCACCGACAAAGGCGATGCTTTCTCCGGAATTCACTTTTAAACTAAAATCATCTAATATCAATTTCTCTCCATCTGGATACTTAAAATCTACGTTACAAAATTCCACGCTTCCTTTTAATTCTCCAAGTGGCACAATAGAATTATTATCCTCCACTTTTGTTTCTGCCAAAACATCTCCAATAGAATTTACTGATTCTATTCCTCTGCATATTTGAGGATAGATATTAATTAAAGTAGAAACTTGACCTACAATCTGAGAGAAATAATTCTGATATAAAATCACTTCTCCTACTGATATTTTCCCTTTACATGCTAAAACTCCAGTAAAGGCTAAACAAATCACTTGAAATGCCTGAAACATTACCCAACTCACTGAACCAAATAAAGCATTTACTAAATCTAACTGATAGCCACGATTTACAATCTGATTTAGATGTTTATTCATTTTCTTGATTTCTACTTCTTGTAATCCATGTGCTCTTGTGACAGGTATCATCTCTAACATCTCTGCCACTGCTCCCTGAGTCTGCTCCATTTCCCTTCTAAATTCCTTATTTCTGTTGGATACTGGTTTACGAAATGCATAAACCAAAAGCACTGCAAACGGAGCCATTACTAAAAAGAAAACAAAAACAGTTGGACTATTCATTAATGTTATTGTAACTGCCACAGACATATCCATAACAAAAAAAAGTAAGGTTTTAAATATCTGCGTCAATAGATCTTGTACATTCTCAACATCACGCATAATCTTAGACTGCAGCCGCCCAGACTGCATTTCTTTATGAAACATAATAGATAAATGTTGTAACTTTCTAACTAATGCATTTCGTAAAGAACCTTCTATACTGCGGTTAACCCTTGCATAAAATTTTGTAGCAAAATAATTGGATGGAGCATTCTGACAGATAAAGATGAGAGCAACCATCAAATTGATGATAATGGATCTCATTCCATCTTCTTTTCCATCAGTTGCAATATTTATAATATTAGCTGTCACAATTGGCAATACCCAAATAGGTGATCTCTGTGCTATTAGAAACAAACAAGATTTAAACATATTCCATTTGTTCCCTTTATAAAAATTTAAAATAATCTTTCCCGGATGTTCTCTATTTTGGGAATATGTTTTGATATATTCCTCAAAATGTTCCAGACCTTCTTCTCCAATTCTTTCCTTTTGCTTTTCCGCTTTCATTTCAACTTTTTAGCCCCCTGCTACTGAAAATATAGCAGCTTTTCCTTTCCCTTTTTTATCATGTTTGCTTCTTTCGTGAACTGCCACTTAACTAAAAAACACAATAATCGACATTAGTGACTAATAACATTCTATGAGTATCAATTACATCAATCGTATAATGATTTTTCCTAGCTTCCTCTTCTAGTTTCTTGTCTATATAAATAACATAGACAGGATTACCATCTATTTCAATAAATGCACGATGGTCTAGCACAAGTATCTTATTCTTGCAGTATAAAGCCAAACGATGGTGGGTATGGTCATGTAACACATGTTCAGGTTTATACTCATCAATCTTTTGTATCAGTATTTCTACATTTTTTATAAACTCATCAGACAACTTAAGATCTATTTCTGACAATTTATTAACATATTCAAGAAGTTCTATAGGTCTAAGCTCATAATGATTTAACAGAGCGTGTATAACAGCAACACGTAAAAATCTAGAGTAATAAATAACCTCTGGTGCTACCTTGTTGATACGCCTCAGCATAAGTCCCTCAATAAATAAAGTGTCAACTTCCTCTTCCCGTAACTTAATCGGCAAATTAAACTTATTTAAATCATAATATAACTCATTTTCAGATAACTTAATTGGCATAATTCCTCCTAACTGTACGAAATAAATTATGTTATTTCATACTATAAGCAAATTTTATTTTTCAGTTATATGCGGCTTCTGATCCTGCTATCTTTTTATAGAAACTCCATATAAATAGTTCATTTATCTCTCATCTGATATAAAATCTTCTGTAAATTCTGTATGCCACAATGCTATTATTCCATTTTCATCATCTAGCTCATATAATGCTTCAAAATTGCCTTCTGCATTTTGTGTGATACATGAATACTGAAAATGTCCTTCTGCCATTATCTTTTCTGCTTTCCATAAAATAGTTCCATCATGGGAAATTTCTCCTTTATAGATCTTCCCATCCATTCTGCCATCTTTAGAAGGATTCAGAAGTAAAACATATTCTTTTTCATCTTTCTGATAATTGAAAACAGATAATTGACAATAATATTCTGGTATATCAATAGGTTCACAGCGATCCCATGTTTCTCCTCCGTTACTGCTAGTAGCTACATACACTTTATTTTCAAATGTATTTCTCATAAAAAGCTTTAACTCTCCATTGGCAATCTGAATCACTTGGGATTCTGTAAGTTGTCCGCCTGACTTTTTAACAGCAGGATCATCTCCCATCAAAACAATCGGCGATTCCCCTAGTTTCCATGTTTCTCCATGGTCTTCACTAATAAGGACAGCTGTACATTGGCTCACTCCAAAGTCTTCATTCGTATGATAAACAGGAAATACTAGATTTCCATTTTTAAGCTGTAAACCAACTCCCGGGCCTACTCCTAAAAACTTCATCCAATCTTTTTTTACCATATGAGTGATATCCCTTGGAGCAGACCATGTTTTCCCATCATCATCAGAATATAACAGCCATAAATAGTTTGTACAGCGAATGTGTAATTTTCCCTTCTGCTCTCCTGTCATAAGATAAACATTGCCATAATAAACATCTCCTTTATAAAGTTCTCCTAACTCTTTATAAGGAGTTTGTATTCCATTTTCACTCTGTACAGTTTTTACGCAAAATCCTGTATCTTCCCCTATTTCAGAATAAACTTTTCCTTCTTCTCTTATTGTATAACTATTCCCTTCCTCGTCATACAATAGTTGATAATCTTTTCCATCTACTTTTGTATAACCACTTCCCAACTCCATTCTTCCAAACAATCCCGTAGATTCTGGAAACATATCAACTAATAGAAAAATCCTTTTTGTCTGTTTATCTTGTAACAAACAGGGGTCAATATTAAAAGCAGATGTATTATCTCCCACATGGCTATCAGCTAAATTTAAAATCACTGTTCCTTCACTAAATTCCTGCTCCCCTTTTTCCTTTCTTCTGATTATTGTATCAATATCACCATAATCAGAAGAATGTTGATTTCTCTTATCTGCTACTGCTAATACTGTCCCTTCTATCGTAGTCAAAAGAGATGGTATACGATAATTGTTACTTCCATCATATCCCGAATAAAATAATTTTATTGGTTCTGTTTTTCTCATAAATTCTTCTCCCTTCCCTTCAACTTCTCTCTCAGAAATTGTGTCAATTCTCTCTTTGTATCCAAGCAATACTCCCAATACATAATACCACAAAGCCCTTTTTCCTTTATATATTCTGCCTTACAAGAAAGAGATTCCTTATCATCATAACTGATAAAATTTTCTCCGTTAAATAAGTAAGGAGCTTTTGCCTCATCATCCCAATAGCGCTGGTATCCATTTTTATTTTCAAACCGCTCCATAAGATCCCCATATCCCGGTCCATATCCACCTGTAGACCCAGCCGCCTGCATCAGACCATGATTTCTATCAGGCACTCCCTTCCAAAGTCTAGAATAAAATGCCGCTCCTATCACAATCTTGTGGCAAGGAACACCTGCCTGTAAAAAACTTTCTACTGCCTTATCTGTACAACTCTCAAACAGATCCTCAGGATTACTATATAATCCTGTATGATGTCCTGTTACAACACTAAATCCGCCTCTCAAATCATATGTCATAAGCTGTACATAGTCCACATACTTCGCTACTCTATCCATCTGTGTACATCTTGTAAAATAGGCATCTCCTCCCGCAGCAATAGATACAATATAATGTCTTTTTTCACTTTCTAACGTATCCATTCCCTCTCGAAGCCCTTTCATTAAATAGGTGAAATTCTCTTTATCCTCTTTTGCCCAGTCGATCCCTGCTATTCCAATACAAGGATATTCCCAATCAATATCGATCCCATCTAGATCCCATTCTCTGATGGTTTCTAATGCAGAAGTCACAAATAACGCTCTTCCCTTATCATCTTTCACCGCTGTGGAAAAACCGCCTGCTGTCCATCCACCTATAGAAAGAACTATTTTAATATCTGGATTTATGTCTTTTATCCTCTTAATATCTTCCTGATAAATTTCTCTCCCATTCAGTCCCACTTTTCCCTCTTTCAAATATCCGAAAGAAATATTCATCACATCCAGCGCCTTTATATCTTCTGGAGGCATCTGTTTTAAATCTCTTAATTTCACATATCCAATTAACTTATATCCCATTTTTCTATTCCATTTTCCTTATCATATTCATTTATAATACTTAATACATTACCATTAACCTAATTCACATTAACACCAAAGAGGGTCGCTCCGGCAAGGACGTATTCCAACGAAGCCGCGCTCTCGCTCCGTTCCAGACGTAGCGGACACTAAATTCGCAAATCCCGCTTCTTGCGGGTTTGCTCATTAAGTGCCGACGTCTTCCAAGGGGCTTCTTTCGGAATACGTCCTTGCCTCCGCTAATTAGTCGGCTGTTCTACTCTGTGAAAAGCAAATCTGACAATAACCATTCACTTTCCCTTTTTCATTCCTTTCCCAATAGCCATCCGATAAACGGTAACTTATGTTTTAAGTTCTTTTTTTGCAGATATAGAGAAGATGGCTGGAACAGCCCAATAATTCGCGCCTCTCGCAATGATGCAAATGATACCTTGTATAGTCCTGAAATTAGTCAATTCTGCTTTCTGCAAGCTCCATAATGCCATCTGTAGCCGACCAACCACAAAAAACGATTGGCAAAATTGTCAACACCAACAAGAAAAGGGATTTATTTTAAATAGCAGTTGCTAGTGTAAAAAAACTAACTAATCCTAGCCTATACAACAAACTAGCGAAAGCAATAAATCATTCCAAAAGAAGCCCCTTGGAAGACGTCGGCACTTAATGAGCGGTGCAGCTACGCGCCGAGAATTTAGTGTCCGTTACGTCTGGAACGGAGCGAAAGCGCGGCTTCGTTGGAAGATTTATTGCTATAGCGAACCTTTGTTTCTCATGTTCCCCACTTTCACTTATTCCTTTTATTTTTTATAGTCAGAAATCCCCTCTATCACCCTAAATCTTGCATCTCCACCAAATTCACTTTTGCCTCTTCATATCCTTCTAATTCTAATACCATTATGATATTTTCCCCTTTTTTCAACAGAGGAGCTGGCAAATAAAGTGTTTTCTGTGGCCCTGCATCATTCCAATATCTTCCCAGATGAAAACCATTTATCCAGACATTTCCTTTATGAAATCCATTCAAACGTACAAAGGTATCTTCTAATGGTGTTTCTTCTCCTATCTGAAATTTCCCTTTTAAGAATACAGGACCTTCTGTCTTTTTTTCTAACTTTTCCCACTCTAAACGCTCTAAATTTCTGCAATCAATTGGGTACATCGTATATCCATAATGATAAGTTTGACCAATCCTAACCCCTTCTAAAATGCCTTTTTCATCTTTTAAATGGATTCCATAATTTACACGCCCTAAATTTTCCACTAAGATTCGTAACTCTCTCTTTTCTCCTTTTTTAAGCCCTATCTTAATTTCATCTTTTTGTCTATTCATTCGGTCATGTACGCCTTTTCGTTCTCCATCTATATAGATATATGCTCTGTCATGAAGTCCCTCTATCACCAGTTTCATCTCTTCAAATGGTCCTTCTATTTGAGTATCATAAACTAAATATCCATAATCTTGTCCTAATTCTTCCATGGTAAGAGGATAAGAAGATTGTTGTGGTTGAGAAGTACTAATGTTATTTAGATTTTTAAATAACTCTGCCTTTTCTGTCAAAGATATTTCTCCATATGTCCTTTTCGGGAGGTCAAAAACTTGTTCCATCTCAGGCAATCCAAAAAATTCTTCATTGATTTTTTGAATGAGATAATACTTTTCTGTCATATCTCCACATTCACTCAGCAAACTATCATAGTCATAACTGGTGATCGTAGGCTCATATACCGCTTGATAATTTGCGCCATTATAAAATCCAAAATTTGTTCCCCCATGAAACATATAGAAATTAACAGAAGCACCCATTTCTAACATCTCTTTATAATCTTTTACCACTTCTTCTGTATTTCCTCTATGATGTTCTTCATACCAATGGTCAAACCACCCATTCCAAAATTCACAGCAAAATAGAGGTCTATCTGGCTGAAAATTCTCTAAATAAGGAAATCTTTCTTTTGGTCTGCTTCCAAAATTTACAGTAGCAAGATATTCTGGCAGAGTACCAGCCCGAAGCATAAAATACTCTGGTCCATCTGAAGTGAATAACATACAGTTCATATCTAACTCTTTATACATCTTTGCTAGTTCTTTTAAATACTCTTTGTCATCTCCATAACTGCCATATTCATTTTCAATCTGCATCGCGATTATCTTTCCGCCATTCTCCAACAGATGTGGTCGTATAATCGGAAAGATCGCTTCAAAATAGTTTCTAGCCTTCTCTAAAAATATTTCATCTTTACATCGTAGATGTATCCCTTTATAAGAAAGCAACCAAGAAGGCAACCCTCCAAAATCCCATTCCGTACAGATATAAGGACCGGGACGCAAAATAACATAGAGTCCTAATTGTTCTGCTGTACAAAGAAAACGCTCTAGATCCGCGATCCCCGTAAAACAAAATTCTCCTTCTTTCGGCTCATGTAAATTCCATGCCACACAGGTTTCTACCGTGTTCAAACCACATGCCTTTAATTTTTTTAACCTGTCTTCCCAATATTCTGGAACTACTCTAAAATAGTGAAGAGCTCCGGATAAAATCCGAAATGGCTCTCCATCCATATAAAATTGTGTTCCTTGATAAGTAAATCTACTCATAATTAACCTCACTTATGTGCTATTCTTTCTATAAATAATTGAGAAACTCTAAAAACTATATCATATCCATACTGCTTTTTGCTAAGCTTACTTTTTTATACCCTCTCACTTAGATTTTATAAGTTATAGTAACATTCACTTTTCACTTAAATTTTATAAATATAAGCTATGGTAACATTCGCTTTTCAAAAAGTAGAACAGCCAAGGAACAGCGGAGGCAAGGAAGTATTCCATAAGAAGCTCCTTGGAAGACGTCGGCACTTAGCAAACAGCCCGAAAAGGGCTGTGCGCTTAGTACCGCTACGTCTGGAACGGAGCAAAAGCGCGGCTGCGTTGGAATACTTCCTTGCCGCAGCGTCCCCCTTTTCACTTTCACAATCCCCTATCACTCTTTATAAACAATCCAACTCTTTATTTTCTTTCTACTTTTCCAAAGGAGAAATACCTGCGCGCAAATAATCTGCATACCAGAAAATTGTATCACGATTATGATATAATTCACTTTCACGGCTCACAGTACGCCATAATTTTGCATAGTCATAATACCAGCGCTCTAATCTCTCTGCTGTTTCTTTTAAATCCTTCGCTTCAGAATTTTCTGCTCCAAAACGATATTGGTCTATTTCTGCTCCAATTGTATTTAAAATCTCTATTCCCTCTGCCATCAACAGATAAGGCACTACTGTTTTTCTCGCTTCACAAGACATCTGAGACATACACTGATATAATTTCTCTACATTTTCTCTTAACAATTTATTTGCTTCAGGAGCTTTTGAGATATTTATATTTTTATAGAAATTCCATTCTGCCTCTTGTTTAAATCCTTTTACACAACCTTCTTGATATTGCGCAAAATGACTCCATGGAAATGCCTCTTGTTTCGCAATATCTCTGATGATGTCCACAAATTTTCCTGTCTTATCACTAAATTCTAAAATAGAAATTTGGCGGTTAATTTCTTCTTCGGAATTATGATTTTTATTCCAAGAAAATGCAGCACCATAGATTAAACCTGTGATATAGAACTCTCCATGCTGTACATGTCCATAATCACCCCAATCGGTATTCAGTACACCATCTGCTTTGAATTCTATCGCATAACTGCACATTTTTTCAACATTTTTATAAGCAGCATCTTGTCTATTGATAAAGTGATTCCAGCCATGAATCCCCGGACATAAATATTGTATAGCACCTAAATCAGCGAGTTTCTTTACATTAATGTTAGAAGGATTTTCAGCATAATCCCAATTTAAGCATATGATATCTTCTGGAAGCTTTTTAATATCCTCCGGTCTTGATAATAACACATCGGACCAGAACATCGGACGCAGATCATATTCTTTTAATAAATCACAAAGGCGTTTTACGAAATTGATATACATTGTGCTTTTTCCAATTTCTTCTGCCATCTTCTTGCCCTTGCCAGCTCCTAAATCAAATGTTTCATCGGAACAAATATTAAATTTCTTTGAACTAAATAGTGGAATAAATTCTCTTAACATCTTCTCTATCACTTGGAAAGATTCTTCATTTGTGATATCGATAGTGTGATGCATCTGACGTTCAATAAAGAAAAATGGATCGTTTTCTTCAATTTCACTCAAATGACGATATTTCTTTGTACGAAGCAATTTATATAGATGTCCGAAACTTGCAATACAAGGAACTAATTCTACATTTAGCTTCTTACAATAAGCATCTAATTCTAATATATCTTCGGAAGTCAGTGGTGTGTCATCGCGCCACATCTCGCTGAAATCTTTGAATAAATAAGTATGCTCTATATAGAGCTGTAATTGATTTAATTTATAATAGCTACATTTATCCACTAATTTTTTGAGCTGTTCCATAGTAGGGATTCTGCTTCTGGTCACATCATGCATAAAACCACGATTAGGTAAATCTGGATAATCTTCTATTTCTAATGCTGGCAGTACTGCTCCCTCTTGTTTTATAATCTGACGAAGTGTCTGAACACCATAGAGCAGTCCTTCCCTGCTTCCAGCACAAACTACAATATAGTCTGCATCAATGCTCAAATGATATGCTTCTTTTCTGGTTTCTTTTTCGTCCCATGTTAATACGATATCGCCTTTTTCTGCTTTTCCGCGGCTGATATTTGCTTGGATTCCTGTGCTATCAGCGATCTCTTCTTTTAAAAGAGCAGCTATTTCATAATAATCTGTAGATACACTTTCCTCCATCACGATATTTCCATTATATGAAAAATAGAAACATCCTTCTTTTTCTTCCATCTTTTGGACATTAGGTAATAAAATCATTTCTTTTCTTCCTTTCTTTTTTATTTTTCTTATTTTAATTTTTAAATAAGATCTTTAAGGTTTTTATTTCATAAGGCTTTATCAGTGCTTTTACTTGATATGCACCTTCTACTGCTAATTCTTCTTCTTCGTTCTCTAATAAATTGCAGGAGAATACCTTTTGAATTTCCTTTTGGAAGGTAAATGTCGCCTCTTCCCTTGCATTTTCAAAATCATAGGCGCGCACAATAATACCATCTTTTGCTTCTGCGAGTTTCACTGTTTCTATCATAACATTTTCTTTATCCACGGAAACAAAGCTTCCCTCTTCTCCTTTTCCTATCCTCGCATATAATGGCATGTTTAATTTATATGCTTCTCTTACTGTGTCAGAGTTCCAACTTCCACTATGTGGATAAAGTGCATAGGTGAACTTATGGATTTCTTGATCTGCTGTTCTATTTGGCTCTATTCCAGATTTAATCAGCGTTAAACCTACACATCCATCTTTCACAGAATGACCATATTTGCAGTCATTTAATACACTGATTCCATAATGACCTTCTGAAATATCCATCCATTTCTGTGCACAGCTTTCAAAGCGTGCTTCTTCCCAACTGGTATTGCTGTGTACTTTTCGTTTCACATTTCCAAACTGAATCTCAAATGTCGCTTCATCTGTATGCACATCAAAAGGAAAATGTGCTTTCATCAGATGTTGATGTTCTTTCCAATCTACAACGGTTTCAAAATCAATGCGTTTGGTATCTTTATAAAAATATATCTTCTGGTTTATCTTGGATTGATTAAATTCATATTCCATTGTTACAGTTACAGACAAACTTCCTGTTTTTATGGAAAATTCTGTCAATTTTTCTACTGGATAGAACTTTTCTGTATAATACATATCGACATCCCAGCTATCATAATACATAGGCTTATCTTCATATACAAGGAAGGCATTTCCGATACTGTTTTCTTTGAACACTTCTCTTCTATTCTCTTTATCAAATAATCGGCTTATCTGTCCATTTTCATGAAATGTAACATAATAAAACGGTGTTTCTATTGTTTTTTCTTTTACATTAAAAACTTCTTCTTGATAACAATCTGACACAATTTCAAAAACTTTACTTCCTTTAGAAGGGATTCCTTTTACATAGGCAACAGCTTTCCCTTCTTCTGCTTCTATTGGATAACAATTCCCTTCTTTATCCTTTAGACTTCCAGAAACAGATTCTTCTAACACAATCTTATCATCTCGTTCAAATCCTGTTGTATTAAAGACTGTAATGTAATTATCCTGTTCCACTAGCTGAGAAAGTTTCTCTTCTAACATCTTTTTTCCTTGTGCTTCTAACTCTTCATATTCTTTCTTTGTCACTTCATACACTTCCTGAATAGAAGATCCCGGCAAAATATCATGGAATTGATTAATTAAAATCGTTTCCCACATCTCATACATTTTATCTGCTTCATAAGGAGATTTTTCCATTGCTAATACATTTAAAAATTCCAAATCCATCATCATTAATTCACTTTTTCGGTTGCTTCTTTTATTTCTCGCCATAGATGTATATGTTCCCCTATGGTATTCAAAATAAAACTCTCCTTCCCATATCGGCAGACGCTTATTTCCTTTTACTCTCTCTTCTAATTCCTCAAAGTATTTTCCTGCGAACTCCTGTCTCACTTTTGGAATTCCCTTTATTCCTTTTTCCATACGGATAGAGGTTTCTAACATATCTCTGGTAGGACCGCCGCCGCCATCTCCATATCCATAAGAAATTAAAATATCATGATTGATATCTTTATTCTGATATCTCTTCCAGCCGCCTATAATCGCATCTGGATGCAACATACCATTATAAGTTGTGAAAAAGCTCTTTTCAGGCTGTTTTATTCCAGCAGTTGTGATCAAATGTGTTAAAACTTCTGTTCCATCAATTCCTCTCCACATCATAGTATCATATGGAATTTCATTTATCTGATTCCAAGATAATTTTGTAGTCATAAAATAATCGATCCCACATTTTTTCATAATCTGCGGCAGTGCCCCAGAATATCCAAAAACATCTGGAAGCCATAAAATACGATTCTCCACTCCAAATTCTTCTTTAAAAAATTTCTTTCCATGTATAAATTGTCTTACTAATGATTCTCCAGAAGTGAGGTTGCAATCTGCTTCTACCCACATACCGCCTTCTGGCTCCCAACGTCCTTCCTTTACTCTTTCTTTCAAACGTGCATAAAGATCAGGATATCTTTTCTTTAAAAATACATAAAGCTGTGGCTGGCTGGACATAAACTTATAATTTGGATATTCTTCCATAAGTTTTAATACCGTAGCAAAACTTCTTCCTACTTTTTCCCTTGTCTGTTCTACTGTCCACCACCAGGCTACATCAATGTGAGTATGCCCAATACAAGTTGCTATCACGTCTTCATATCCTGTCATATCCTCATAAAGTGCTTTATCTATATAACTCTGCGCTCTGTCCACACTAGCCCAAAATTCTTCAGAATAAGGAGTTCTTAAATCTAAAAGATTAATCGTTTCATTTAAAATATTCTGAAGTGCTAAACGATTTGGATCTTCTTTTTCCATTCTGTCAAAGGCTTTTATCGGCACTTTAATATCATAATAAAGCTTCTTAATTTTTTCATTAATTTCTATCGCATCTACAAACAAGTTAAACTCAGAATGTAAAATTCCTGTATACGCCTGCAGTTCTATTGTATAAACTCTTCCTTTTTGAGCATTTTCTGTGATTTTTACCTCTTTATGGTTCATATCTAAGCCTTGTATCGGCTCTCCATCAAGAAAAATTAAAAATTGTGGATTCCTTCCATCATCCCATTCTGCAATCTGTGTTTTAATTTGAAACCAGAGAGATTTTCCATCAAAACTTTCTGGAACAGTGAATTGTGCACGAAACCAATAATGTTCATCTCTTCCATACCAGTGATCTTTTCCACTGTCAAAGGGAAGAAATTCCTCTTCTGCTTTCTTCGCATCCTCTGGATAAAAGAATTTTCCTTTTTTATATTCCCATTTTTCCACCTTGATTCTCTGCACACAAGAAAGCCTTTTTAATTCTCTATAAATATTTTCAATTCTCTCTTTTAAATATCGCATGTCCTTTTCCTTTCTATCCATCTTATTTTAGATAATTGTGAAAATAAGTTATGGTAACATTCCCTTTTCAAAAAGTAGAACAGCCAAGGAACAGCGGAGGCAAGGACGTATTCCATAAGAAACCCCTTGGAAGACGTTGGCACTTAATGAGCTGTTTCGCAAAAAGCGAAACCGCGAATTTAGTACCGCGTAGTCTTACACGGAGCGAAAGCGCGGCTTCGCTGGAATACTTCCTTGCCGCAGCGTCCCTTTTCACTTTCACAATTACCTACATCTTATTTGACATTTTGTCATATCTATCTTTTGATTTTTTCTGTTTTCACAAAAAATAGGATAGTTTTTTGTTTTCTCACTCGTTTTCATTCTTTAAATGCATCAACATCTGATGTACCGAACCCACATTATATCCAAATGTTCCATAAATGCCTTTTCCATCTCTGTTCACTACTAATCCTACTGGCAATCTCTTGGCATTTTCATCTCCCAGCTTTTGTGCAATCTGCTCCCATGTGAGAAACTTCTCTGGACAATAAAGTTGTGGTTGTATCCTTTCTAATACCTTTTTTAAAGTATCATTTGCTTCTTCTTCATAATTCTTTACCAATAAGAAAATCTTATCTTTTTGTGAAAAAGCACTTTCCTCTTCTTCTAATAATTCATTGAGTACATGCTCTGTTGGTTCTTCTCCAATTCCTAACCATATAAATAACTTTCTTTCTCCTGCTTTTTCCTTGATCAAACAAGTTTTCTTTCCCTCTCTATCCAAAACTGGCAAATCAGTCAAGCTAACAGTAGAAACCTTATCCTCTATATCTGGTGTTGCCTTTCTTAAATAAATCTCTTTTGTTTCTCCATTTTTCACTTCTGTATAGAACTCTCTTACCATCTGATCTCCATTTATTAGCCTTGTTGTGATAATGATCTGATAGATGCCAGCAGAAACACAAAGCTTCTTGTGATTATCTTCTCCTTCTAAGTCTTCTAATCTTAGTCGTAATGTATGATAAGAACCTTGTTCTAGTTTATTTAATGTCCATGTTAAATGATACTTCCAGTCTTCTCCCTCTTCAAAATGGAGCATAAATACAGCTTCTTTTCTTTCCTCTTCTCCCTTACTATTCACCTCATGGAATTTTCCATCTCTATAATATTCTGGTTCTCTATCCATCGGATCTAATCTGGCTGGCACTCCTAGACTGCGCAAGATAGCTACAAATAAAATTTTTTGACTCTCAAAATTTCCCTTCTTTGATTTTAATGCTCCCATCGGACTGATGCGCAATACTGGATAGTCCTCTTGTCTATTATATTTTATTTCATTTTTAATATAGCTATAAAGTTTCTGAGGTTCTTTTTTAAATTCCTCTAATAAACTCTCATCTAAATATTCTAAAATTTCCTTTCGATATGTTGTCAGCTCTTCCTGTTCTACTCTAGGATTCAATATATATGGAACAAAAATATTATCTGGATAATCTCCTTTTACTTTCAGTGCCTGCTGTAAATGCTCCTCTAAAATATCCGCTTTACAATCATATAAATCCTTTTCTTTTAAAGAAAGAATCATTTTCTTTCGATATTCATTCTCATCTTTTGTGAGGAAAGCATAAACTTCTTCAAAATTTCCATAAGACAATTTCAGGCATTTCTGAATCTCTTCACAATCTGCAAACTTTTGTGCCTTTTTCTCATCATAGTAAGACGCGATTCTATCCTCTCGTATTTTCTTCGCCTCTTTTACTCTCAGCGCATTTTGTTTTTGCTGTTCTTCTGTCACTGTATTCTCTTTAGCAGTATTCTCTTTCGGAGCATGAAAATGATATTCTTTCCATATGTCTTTCTCTTCTTGTCTTCCATCAAATACAACTTCTAATTGATTCTGGGTATATGGCACTTGCACTATCTGAGATTTTTCATCATCTCTCATTTTCACGCGCATATCCCCTACTCCTATTTGAATTTGAACTCTGCCATCTTCATCTGTATACATCGTAATGAGCTTTCCATATCTTCCATAATTGAGTACTTGCAATTCTATAGTAAGACCTGATATAGGATGATGCTGTTCATCTACCACTCTTAATTCAAACTGTCTTGTAACTGCATAATTTTGTATACTTCCGATATAAGCAACTCCTCCATCTTCTGCTACCTTATCAGGATAATCTTTTGATCCAAAATATCTAGCATGAATTAACATAGCTCTTGTCGCTGGTCCTGCAAACCAACCTCTGTTCAGCGTTGGTTCAGGCTCACAAGCTCCTAAAAATTGCCATCTTCCATCACAGTATACTTCTACCCAAGCGTGGTTATCATCACAATGTGACCATAATGGAGTATATATTTGTCTTGCTGCAATCCCGACACTTCTTAATGCGGTAACTGCTAACACGCTCTCTTCCCCACATCTTCCTAATCCTGTCTTATAGACAGTTAATGCAGATGCAGTTCTGCTGTCAGAACTATGATAAGTGCCATTTTCTGCACACCAATAATTCACCTCTAAAATAGCATCTTTCAAACTCATGTCCTTGATTCTCGGATAAATTTCATCAAAAAACATCTTTCTGACATCTACAATCGCTTCATTATTAATGCGATATTCAGCAACACATGGCAAGAAAATATCCTGTGGAAGTTCTTTACACCAAGATACTGTATTCCTCAACATCATTGCATGTTCTGCATATTTTTCCAACATCTCTTTGTCAACATCTGCCCTGTCAGAATATGTCATAACTGACAAGAAATAATCCACTAATCCCTCTTTTGTTTCCATCACTTTTGGCTGCATTTCATTACCTGCCCTCCTTAACATTTTGTTAACTTATATATAACTTAATATTCTTACAGCATACAACATACTGATCAGATTTTCAACCACTTCTTTGAAATATTTTATTAAAAAAATCATGTATTTTTCTTACAAAAATAAGAACTAGATCTCTTGATAAATTTCTATTTTTCTGTTATACTAAAATTCTAAAGTGTTAACTAAATTTAACTAAAAAAAGTAATATTATCTTCAAAAAAGTGTTATTTTTATGCTTATTTTTCCAAAAACTTCATGTTAACAATTTATTTTTATGCAAGATAATACAAAATTTTTTATTTATCATAAGGAGGAAACTCATGTCAAAAAATTATAGCATACCAAGCCCTATTATTTCCTTTCAACCCCCTATCTATACTTGCCAGTATAACACTAAACCCTTCACACTAGATGGCAATTTAGACAAAGATTTTTGGGCGGATATCCCTTTTACAGAACCCTTTATCGATATTGAAGGCAATTCTCGTCCCACTCCTCGCTTTTTAACAAAGGCGAAATTAACATGGGATGATAATAATCTTTATGTGGGGGCAATTCTCTATGGAGATGAAATCTGGGCTACTGTAACACAACGAGATGATGTCATCTTTGTAGACAATGATTTTGAAGTCTTTCTTGATCCAGATTCTGACACACAACAATATTATGAATTTGAAATGAATGCACTCAATACCATCTGGGATTTAATGCTCACAAAAGCTTACCGCGATGGAGGAAAACCTTTAGATTCATGGGATATCAAAGGAATCCGTTCCGCTGTCCATATCGAACATGGAACATTAAATGGAAAGTCAGAAAAAGACGCTTTTTGGTCTGTAGAAATCGTCTTCCCCTACCGTTCTTTATTAGAATGTGCTCCTGAAAACAAACGCCCTTCAGAAGGAGATTATTGGAGATTAAACTTTTCTCGTGTACAATGGAACACTGATTTTAAAGATGGAAAATTCATAAAACAAACCAGAGAAGATGGCAAAACTCCTCTGCCAGAAGATAATTGGGTATGGTCGCCTACTGGTGTCATTAATATTCATTATCCAGAACTTTGGGGATTTTTATTCTTCACCAAAGATGCTTCTAAGACTTTTTCCATTCCAGATATCGAATATCGAAAATGGGAACTCCGAAAACTTTACTATCTACAGAGTCATTATCGAAATGAACATGATCGCTATGCCGCTAACCTATCAGATTTAACAACAGATCTGCCCTCCTATCCGATTCATTTAGAAACGACTTCTCATACCTATGAATTATATTGCCGAAATGCTGAGAATACAGGAACTATTTATTTATATTCAGATGGAAAAACAGGATTCATTCCAGATGAAGATAAATAAAAACCAGAATGGCTATAGCTTATAGATCATAATGGAGGGATTTTTATGGAAAAAGTAACTTTACAAACCATCGCAGACACTTTAAATACCTCTCGCGTTACCGTCTGGAAAGCTCTAAATAACCGAGATGGTGTTTCTGCATCCCTGAGAGATGAGATTATTTCTACTGCTATTACGCTCGGTTATCCACTGAAACTCCAAGAAGGATACTCCTCGCCTACTCCGAAGAAAAAAAGTTCTCATAAAAATGTATCCGTTGTAGTGTCCCATCCAGAGGATTCTCCTTTTTGGATGAATATCATTCACAGCATCGCTATGGTGCTTTCAAAACATAACATGAATATGTTATATACATATCTGCCTTCAGAACCAGAAAAGGATTATGAACTACCATCTACTCTGATAGATAACACTGTACAGGGGATTATCATCTTAAACATTTATGATAAAACTTTATTTTATAAATTAAATGACTTGCCTATTCCAAAAGTATTCTTAGACTGTATACCAAATATTGATTATAAATTCTTAAACGGGGATTTATTTCTAATAGAAGGGAAGTCTACAGTGAGTTCTATTGTACAGCATATTATAGAAAAAGGGCGGCGTCATATCAGTTTTATTGGGGATATTGAATTTTCACAGACAAATAAAGAACGCTATTTAGGATATATAGAAGCGCTTCAGAAAAATTCACTGTCAATTTATGAAGTGACAAATTTAACCACTTCACTAGGTGCTAAAACTCATAAAGAGCAGATTTATCAATTTTTAGATCACCTTTCCACCTTTCCAGAGGCGATCATCTGTGCGAATGATTTTATTGCTTATTTAGTCATTCAGTATTTACAGGAAAAAGAAATTTCTGTCCCTAACCAAGTGATGGTTACAGGTTTTGATGACAGCAGAGAGTTCAGAAAAGTTATTCCTCTCACTACTGTACATGTGCAAAATCATTTTGTAGGAATACGATTAGCAGAACAATTATTATATCATTTTGAAAATCCCGAAGCAGATTATGAAATAATCTATATACGCTCAAAAATCATTTTCCGGCAATCCACAGGAGATGCAAGTTAATAGATAGGTTTCTTTCCCGCTGGAGGGAAGGAACTATTCCAACGAAGCCGCGCTTTCGCTCCGTTCCAGACGTAGCGGTACTAAATTCGTAGCCCTTTACAGGACTACTCATTAAGTGCCGACGTCTTCCAAGGGGCTTCTTTCGGAATAGTTCCTTCCCTCCAGCTAGTTTCTTGGCATTTCAAGGTAGTAAGAAGTCCTTTTGTATTCATAGAATCGTGATTTTCAAATTTCTATTTTTTTTCATCTGTAATCAATTTACTTTTTTCATTATAATGTTTATATATCAAAAGCTTTCACTCCTATATATTAGAAATTAAAACAATCTGCTAATCAAACGATTATGGAAATTTTTATTTGTAGAAAAGCCTATAAACTAGCTCTGGCGAGAACCTATTCCGAAAGAAGCCCCTTGGAAGACGTCGGCACTTAATGAGCAGCTCTGTAAAGAGTTGCGAATTTAGTACCGTTACGTCTGGAACGGAGCGAAAGCGCGGCTTCGTTGGAATAGGTTCTCGCCAGAGCGAAAACTCACAAAAAACTCAATTCAATCTATTTTCTAATCTAATTTAATGGATTTTTTTTCATCCAATTCATTAATTCGTCCACCGTAGTAAATGCCATTCCTACTACAGTATCTGCACATCCATAATAAATCGCAATTCTTCCTGTATCGCTATCTGATAAGGTAGCACAAGGGAATACCACATTAGGAACATCTCCATTTTGTTCATATAATTCTGTAGGACCTAAAATATAAAATTTACTTCTATATTTTACTTTCCATGGCTGATCAATATCTAACAGAGCACAACCCATACGATATACAAATCCATTACAAGTATTTAATACACCATGATAAATTAATAACCATCCTTCATCTGTTTCAATCGGAACAGGTCCAGGACCGATCTTTGTGGACTGCCATGCAGATGCATCACCTCTATAAGTTCCCATCACATAACGATGATGTCCCCAATATTCCAAATCAGGACTTTCACTATAGAAAATATCACCAAATGGTGTATGTCCTGTATCACTAGGTCTGCTCAACATTGCGAATTTACCATTAATCTTTCTAGGGAACAATACACCATTTCTATTATACGGTAAAAAAGCATTTTCACATTGTACAAAAGTTTTAAAATCTTCTGTATATGCTATTCCAATCGTAGGTCCATGATATCCATTACACCATGTAACATAATAACGATCTTCAATCTTACAAACACGAGGGTCATAACGATATTCTCTTTTCAAAATCTCTGGATCATCACCTACGAACTTGATAGGTTCATGACTAATTTCCCAATGAATCGCGTCTTTACTAAAGCCTGTATAAATATCCATGCTGACTCCTAAGCTGTCACAACGGAATACACCAGCGAATCCATCTTCAAAAGGAATCACTGCACTATTAAAAATACTATTTGATGTCGGTGTCTGATATCTTTGAATAATCGGATTCTCTGTATATCTCCATACTGGCATCTTATAATTTTCTGGCTTATCCTGCCAAGGTAAATTTGATAAACTATTTCCAATAATTTTTGCCATTGTTTCCTACTACTAAAATATAAATATATGATAAACTTCATCTATATTTTAGCTTTCCCTTTCCTATATTCTATTTTTCTTTGCTCTTATCTTTCAAGGCTTGCCCATAAAATAGTCATACTCATATCACTGTTTTGCTTTTTTATTCTATTGTTATTTTGAAACCTATCATTATCATGAAACAAACTTATTTTTCACAGATTAGACAAGCCAATAAAGCAGCGTAAGGAAGGAAGTATTCCATAAGAAGCCCCTTGGAAGACGTCGGCACTTAATGAGCAAACCCGCAAGAAGCGGGATTTGCGAATTTAGTACCGTTACGTCTGGAACGGAGCGAAAGCGCGGCTTCGCTGGAATACTTCCTTCCTTACGCGAACCTTTGACATTCAAGTAAACAAAACCATACTTTTTTATATTAACTTAAATACATGTGCAATAGGTGTATCTTTTCTCTGCTCCTCTGGAAGAGTGACCACAATTCCATCTTTTCTCTGTTGAAATGTGATCGTTTCATTCATGTTTAAACACCATACATCTTTTACTTTTCCAGTATAAGGAATAAAAATTTCTGCTTCTACTGGCTGTGTTTCATCTGGATAAGTACGAATTGCATAAACAACATCTTCTTTTTTAGTAAACGCCACATTGTCTTTTTTATAAGGCGCGCATACTCTTGTTCCATAGATGGCTTCTCCATATTTTCTGAGCCATTCTCCCATTCCCTTCATGGTACGAAGTGCTCCAGCAGGAAGACGACCATCTGGCTGAGGTCCTACATTTAAAGCAAGATTTCCACCCTTTGCCACAATATCAGTGAGCAGACAAATCACTTCTCTAGGTGTTTTATATCTATCCTCATATCCAAAAGAGAAAGATGTTCCCATGGTAATACAGCTTTCCCATGGCACGCTCAATGGTTTTTCTGGAACACATTGCTCTGGTGTGACATAATTCTCATAAGGTCCTCCGATTGTTCTATCTGCGCAGAGCATTCCTCTTTGAAATTTACGGATTTCCTCAATCACTTCTCCCAAACGAATATCCTGTCCTGAGTGCTTGCAAACCCACCCTGCATCAAACCACATAATATCAATCTGTCCATATTTTGTAGCTAATTCCTTAATTTGATTCTGTGTAAAAGTCACAAAGCGTTCCCATTCTTCTGGATTCTCTTCTGGTCGATAGGAAGGTCCACGCCACTGATAATTGCCACGGCTGCTCGTTGTATTCCAATAACTGTCAATATGCCAATCCGCCTTAGAAAAATAAGCAGCTATCCCGATTCCCTTTTTGCGGAATGATTCAAATAGATGAGCGCAGATATCTGCATATTTATGACTATGAAAAGGACAATCTTCTTCTGTAATTTTATAATCGCTAAATTCTGTATCCCACATACAAAAGCCATCATGATGCTTTGTCGTGAAAATGGCATATTTAAAGCCTGCATCTGCTGCAGCTTCTGCCCATTTTTCCGGTTGAAAGCGGATAGGATTAAAGGTCTTATTCAGATCAAAGTATTCTTTTTTAAATTCTTCCGCACTCACGTCCCAGTCAATTCCTGTTCTAGACCAATTCGCATCTGCATCACTGAGCGCCCATGATTCTACCACTCCTAATTGGGAATATGGTCCCCAATGCATCATCAAAGCGAGTTTCTGGTCTTGAAACCATTCTAATTTCTTTAAAACATATGGATCTGTAGACCATACATATGCATCTTCTGCACTATAATTATGCACTCCATTTTCCACTTTTTTTTCTTCTTCTTTTTCTATGTCTTCCTTTTCTTCTGTGGACAAATCCTTTTCTTCTAAATTATCTGTTTCCATTTTATATTTTCCTTCTGCCCTTTTATATTTTTACGGTGAACTGCCACCCACCTAAAGGTAATTAACTTCTAACAACTTACGCTCTATTTAAGAAGTTTAATATCTGTTTCTATAAATTCATTTTCTGCGCAATAAATACTCTCGCAGATTATCTACATAACATTTCAAAACGAAGCTTTAGATTTCATATCAATCAAATCATGTTTTTAAACTCTTATCTTTGGCAAGAAAGTAACGCAGGATAAATCATATGCCTAGAAAGACCCTTGGAAGACGTTGACACTTAATGAGCAACTCTGTAAGGAGTTGCGAATTTAGTACCATTACGTCTGGAACGGAGCGAAAGCGCGTCTGACTAGGCATATGATTTATCCTGCGTGAACCTCTCGCCAATCCCCTCAAACAGCAAACATCTTTTAATAAATCTTTTTTCCATTCCCTCTTAATTTGGCAATTTATCCCCTGCCTTTCAGACAGGGGACTAATTTATCATATTAAAATATAAGAGATTTTACTTACAGAAATCCATTCACTCATAACAGAATAAGCCTGTCTGTATAGCCTTATCCATCAATCTCCACCTAAACCACTACGCTCTACACCTTGTACAAAGCGTTTTTGTACGAATAAATAGAGAATTAATAGAGGAATTACTACTAATAATGCACATCCTGCTGCTACTGCTGATTGTACTAATGGAGATTCCTTATTTACAATAGCACCTACTTCTTTTGGAAGTACTTTTATAGCATCTCCGATAGGCCATCTTATATTAGACTGTAATCGGTTAAATGTAAGCGCTAAACTCTTAGAAGATGAGGTGAGCAGAGATGTGAAATAAACATCTGCGTAGTTCCATAAGAAACTCAGCACACCTACTGTAGTAAGAGATGTTGCAGAACTTGGCAATACAATAGAGAAGAAAGTCTTTAAAAATCCTGCTCCATCCACAAACGCTGCTTCTTCAATAGAGATAGGGAGCTGACGGAAGTTCTGTCTTAAAATATAGATGAACAAACCACCTTTTACACCCATACCTGTACCTGCTAATAAATATAACGAAATATCCGAACCTATCAAAGATATAGGATTTCCAGTCAATAATTTAAATATTCCTAAAATGTCAAAGTTTCTAAATGTGATATACTGTGCAAGCATGATAGACTGGCTGGGCACAACGATAGAAAATATTACAATTGCCCAAAGTATGCCACTTCCCTTAAACTTCATTCTGGCAAAGGAATATGCAGCGAGTGCAGCACACAGTGTCTGCAAAATAGCCAATATCGCTGTATTTAAAAGACTGAATACAAGTCCTTTCCAATAGTCTAATACTTCAAGCGCTACTTGGAAGGATACAGAAGAAACTTCTGGCGGCACCCATTCAGAGCTTTTCATTCCTAATACGCTATGCGCTGTAACCGCTTCTTTTAACAGGTTTAAAAGAGGAGTGACAATAACAAAACCAAGACTAATTAATAATACATAGCGGAATACATGACCTAGTATGTCTTTTCCCTTTTGTTTTACAGCTGCCTTGCTGACTCTTCCAGCTTTTACATCTTCTACAAACTGCATACCGGGCATTTTCCCTTTTGTTTTAGTTGTCATAATAGAACACTCCCTTCGAAATAATCCAGCTTACAATACCGATTAATGCTATACTCACCATAAAGTAAATCACACTCATGGAAGCGCCTAAGCCATATTTACCACTTGTAAATGTTACTTTATAAATGGTATCGGATATCTCTGCTGCTGCAAATAAATCTGCCATACTATAGACTACACAAACTAGAATCATAGGAGATATCATTGGGAATGTAATCTTACAAAAACTTTCAAAACCACTACATCCTTCAATCTTTGCAACTTCATAAAGTGATGGAGAAATTCCTTGTAAACCAGATAAGAAGATGAGAATCTGCACACCTGAAGTTGTGATTACGTCGAAAATATTACTAATCGCGGAAGTTATAACAGAAAGTATACTGGTTGGTATACCACTATTTGTGATTAATTCCGTAATCCAAGCGATGTTAATAATAGAGGTTGTTTCCTCTGTAGTATTCAATACTTCTGATAAGTCAATTTCTGTAATTCCTGTTGATAAAATCAGAGGAATGAAAAATATCACACGGAAAAATCCTCTTCCTTTAAACTTCGCATTTAATAAAATAGCAATAAACAAAGCAACAAAAATTTGAATTGGTACATTAGTTACTACATTTGTTAACGCTTCTATCAAATCCTTATTGAAATCTGGATCTACTCCAGTTGCATATTTAAAATTCTCTAACCCAACATATTGGAAACTAAATCCTGTACCTACAATATTAATATTACATATGGAATAGTAGAATGTCTTTATTAACGGTGCTAAAAAGAAGAAAATTGCTCCGAATAACCATGGGACTAAAAATATTACGCCCCATACTGCTGTTCTCTTTTTAAAATCTAAGCTTGAATAGAAAGATTTTTTTTCTCCTTTCACTTTTGCTTTACTATTTTCACTCATTTTACCATCCTCCTATTCTACTACAAAACTCTGAGCAGCAACTTTCACTCCAGAGATGGTAGTTTCTTCATGACCATAGTTTAGATAAACTTTTACTCCATTAGAATATGTCACAATCCTAGTGAGTCCTGCATCATCTAACATTTCATGATTTGTAATAGATGCATTTTTTACTTTTTGATAAAAGTTATTATATTGGCTATAATAATCGCCAATTTGATATTGCCAAACAGAGAATTGTGCTGCAAAACGGTCATTTTGTTTTGTATTATTTAAAGATTCTGGTTCTGCTGAAACAAAAGAGAATTTCAAAGAACTCTTTCCTTCTATCGCACGTAATACATCTTCTGCGATATCTATGGAATCTTTATTAATATTGGTTGAGGAATAATTGATATAACCATCTAATACCATCTGCATAAAAGGTATGGTATTATCTAATATACGTAATTCGCTCGTCTTTACAGGCAAATCAGCAATGTAATCGGTATAACCATATGCTAAATCAATCGGATTAAAAAGCATTAAATTTCTATCCTGGGAAATAGTTTCCAATCCAGTCTGTACATATGATTTCGCAGTTGTCTGAGAAACCTGTTTTTTCTTCCGGTAAGTATCTGGTAAAAATGTCATAAAATCATTAGAAGCTAAATTATTTACTCCCAAAGAATTATAAGATTTACTAAATTTGTTCAGATAGGCTGTCAAATAAGATGGATTAATCATATATTTTGAATATATATCATTCTTTTCAACCTGTCTTTGAACTGGCTCAAAATCATGTAAAATAGCCTTTTCATTACTTAAAAGATAAGATACTTCTTCTGAACCAAGACCTTTTGTGGTGTGTGCTGTCTGTAATTTTATATTAGGGAATACCTGAGCTCCTATACTATCTGCATAAAATACTAAAGAATTCCATGCAGACTTTCCTCCTAATTCTGATACAAGGGAAACTTTTTCTACAGAACGCTGGTTCATTCCTTCATTGACTATACCAGTATAAATTAATTTAATATTTTTTACACCAGCATTTGTCATATTGATTAAAATATCTTGAGCCTGTTTAAATGTAGTAAGTGTTTCTGTTCCTTGATAAGGTATTCCTGCTATATATTTCTGTTTATCTGTCGCTCCTAAAAGTTCCACATAAAATGGTGCTTTTTCTTCATCCTGTCTTTTTGTCAATACACCTTTTTCTTCTAAATACTTTGTATAATAGTTTGCCATTCCGACATAATCTGCATCTTTTCCTGTCAGATAATGATAGCGAACCGTAAAATCTGTATTATAATAGTCATCTGTCGTTTTATCAATATAATAATCTGTAGTAGCAGTTTTTCCACCTATTGTTCTCTGTCTTTCACGGATATAAAAGGTCAATGCCAATCTGCTCACAGGCTCATTCTGATATGATTTATTGATATAAGCGGAAAGCTTTGCTGCCTCTGCTCCTTGTTCTACAATAGCAAAAACCGCACTATCTCCTGTTTTCAATCCGAATACTGGCATCGTCATATTGATTTTAGTTTCATCATAAGTTGTTGTATTTACCAACTTATCTCCGCCATAAAAACGTGCCGTAAACTGATTTTCATTTAATTTAGTATTATTCAGATTGATAAGTGCTCCACTACCATCTGGCACAAACATATATCCATCTGTTTCTTGTGTAGATAAGAAATATGGAAGAATTTCCAGATAAGAAATCGGTTTATCTTCATCTGATACTTCTATCTTATTTGCTGGAATATTAACCTTTAAGTCATCTCCATCTAAAGTAAACTCTATTGGAAGCACGATGGAAAGATTGCTGGGATATTCATCACTGTCAATTTCAAATTCCGCATTATCTGCCATCAATTCATCATAGGTATAATGTCCTAATTCATAAAAAAGATGATACATTTCCTGTGCTGCTAATTTCTTATAAGGACTATCTTTGCTCGCGCCTCTACTATAAATTCCACTGCCAGTGAGAAAATATCGATCCTCCGCAAGACGTCTCTCTGCTTCATTCAAGTATTGTAATACTAACTCTTCCAATCTTTCCTGACGTATATATTTAGGGAAGTTTTTATAGGTGATTTCATCATTACCTATATCATAAATAATTCTGACACCATTATCTATTAGTTGATAAGATATTCTTCCTGTTTCTACACACATAGTATAAGTATTCATATTAGAGATAGTACCATAGATATTAGAAGACACGCCGTCATAATAATAGGCTACTATATCAGACTTCATATTATCTGTTAAATCAAACATTTTAGTATCTCTATATGTTCCATCTTTCTTTGACTGCCAGCGAATAGTACCATCACTAGGTTTTAATAGCAGTTCCATATTAGAACCTTCTGCTATCTTTTGGAATTCAGAACCTGTCAAATTATCCATAGGTTCATCTAATAAACTGCCAGTCTGCTGTACATCTGATGTTTGTTGTCCTTGCTCACTTGCTTGTACTGATGCACATGCACTTAATCCAAGTAGACATAATCCCATTAGCAAAAAATTTTTAAATTTTTTCCTCATTCTTTTAATGCCTCCTTTCTACATCAGCATCTTAAATTCGTTGAAAATTGTCACAATGTCTGTAATAAATCCACTTAATAAGGTCACAAGCAACAGAGTAATAAATATGATAATCAGCATAGCCACAAAGGATAATAAGATTGCTCCTACATTCTTTGTAAATGTATATTGATGTACCATAATTAATCCAATAAATGCATAAAATACAAAGAATACATATGCTACAACAAATATTCCTGATACTAAAGCTGCTTCATCCTCTGTCACGATATTTGATAATAAAGTTCCTACTAAATTTAAAATCACAACTGGATATAAAGAGTATGAAATCACTTTAAAAATATCCACCATATTACCTTTACCATTTACAAGCACACCAACTGCCCAGCTTGATACTATGAAAATAAGATATGGAAGAACGGCACTTGCCATAACCATAACAGGATTAATATTATCTTTATCCACAAAAGCAACTAAAAATCCTGTATATCTTTCCTTAATTAAAGATACCCATGCAAATGCTATCAAAATAATGACACACATTACTACAGAACCATCTTTATCCATCTTTACTGCATCAAAAGCTTTAAATGGAGTAGAGAATACTTTCATAGGCCAAGTAACTGCTTCATATTTTATCTTTCTTAAGATATCCCATACTTTTCCTTTTAAAGGACCTTGTTTTGGTCTGAAATGACGATAAATCTTCTTTGCTATCACTAAAACTACGATTAATGCGATGATGCTGATAATTCTAGCAAAATTGTTATTCATCCAATTATCTCTCACATAGCTATATGCGATAGAGTAATAATTACGAACGCCGCCTTTTTCAAAGTTTTCCATCGCTCTTTGATACATACCTTGGCGAAGCTGATATTTTGCAATTCCTAAATTTGCATAATAGAAATTAGGATTAATCTTTAATACATCATTCCATTTTTCATAAGCAGCTTCATAATTATAAGATGCCTGATCATTTAAAGCACTGTTAATTAATGCTCCATATTCTGTTTCCTGATAGACTTCTATTGTCTGAGTAACTAAGTCAACTACTAAAATCTTGTCATTCATAAAAGCCAAATCTATAGGGCTGTTTAAATTTCCTTTTGTTCTACCGCTTCCACCTAAAATATACATCAGATGTGCATCTTCACTATAGACAAACACTCTTGAATTGTTCACATCTAATACGGCAAAACGTCCATCTTCTGCACAAGCCACACTAGATAATAGAGATAAAGAACTTCCTGCTTTGAAATCTCCCATCGGTCGCGGTTCAAAATCGCTCTCTGGCATAACATCTTTTCCTTTAGAATTCAATTTTCTAACTGGTTCTGAAGAAGAAGAGTCATTTACCGTTGCGAATAAGAATCCATCTTTATCCAAAGCCAAATCACTATAGTCTGTTGGCAGCCATAATTGCATACGGCTGATCTGTTCTTCTGTAGCGATCATACGATAAAAACGATCTGTAATGCTCGGATTTACTTCATTTGCTCCGACGAAACGGTTAAATTCTCCCTCTGGAGAAAGTTCTATAATACCTTCATAGATACTTTTCGCCTTTACATAAATACGTCCTACTTCATCTACTACTACTTTTGTAGGAGCATAAGTGAAAGTTAAACCTGTAATATCAGGTCTTCCAATAGCACGTACAAAATTATGGTTTTCATCAAACTCTACGATTTCTCCTGCATCCTGTTCTGCAATATAGATATGATTATCTTTTGTAACAAAAATTCCTGTTGGATTCTTTACGGCTGAATCCTGACTTCCTCTTTTATAAGTGCTGATAATCTCTCCATGTGTGAAATCAGAATCTGTGATTACAACCTTTCCTGTCATAGTAATATAAATTTTTCCATTGCGATAAAAAATATCACTCATACTTGCTAAGGAATCTAACCCTAAATCAGATGCCCGCACACTGCGTTCCAATTCATATGCATTAGGAGCAGGTACTTCTTCTCCTAAAATAGTATAACTATAGCTTGTATCCTCTGCTGCTATTACTATATTAGATAAAGTCTGACTCAAAAGCATCATCATAGCAAATAGAAAAATGATATATCTTTTTATATTGTTTCTCTTCATACCATCCTCCTAATCCTTCATACCAGATGTAGCCATTGTAGAAATGACATTGCTCTGCATGAATAAAAAGACTGTTACTGGTACTAAGAACATGATAATCTGTGCTGCTGCTAAAATACCACCATAAGAAGCACCTACACCAGTTACACTACCATTGGATAACTGTGTTACTAAATAGGAGAAACCTTTTAAACGCTCTTCATAAATGAACTTATCTCCTGTATTAGTCCACAATCTTTGGAAAATCATGATAAATGCAGTAACTAAAGCTGACTTAGAAATCGGCATTACAATTTTCCAGTGAGTGCGGAAATATCCAGCACCGTCAATTTGAGCTGCTTCTAATAAACTGTCTGGTATCTGCTGCATAAAGTTAATCATTAAGTATAAACATAAAGTGGTTGCAAAACTAGGTATAATAATCGCGCTCAAACTGTCTAACATACCTAATCTAGAAATTGTGATGAAGTTAGGTATCATAGTAACTGTTGCATCGAACATCAAGGAATATTCAATAATTTTATTAAATATTTTAACACCCGGAAATCTATATTTTGCCAAGGGAAATGCACACATAGATGCAAATATAATATGTCCGATAGAACCTATTACTACAACGATTACAGAGTTAAAAATATATCTAGTTAATGGAACTAATGTATTCGCTAACACATTAGACAAATCTCGAAAATTATTTAAGGTTGGATTCTGTACTAAAATCCTTGGCGGGAATATAAACATTTCATTCATCGGCTTTAATGATTGGCTTATCATATAAAGCACGGGAAAGAAGAATAAAAATCCCAAAGAAGCGAGGAACACGCCTAACACAATATTCCCACCAACGCTTCTTTTTGCCTTTTTAACCTGAGCGACTGGCTGACTTTTTTTAAAAATCTTCATAGATAGAACTCTCCTTTCTCTAGTATTTATCAAGTACCTATCTTACGCAGGAATTTCTGCACTAAAATATTTAAAATCATCATAAGTGCGAAAAGAATAACTGCAATCGCACAGGCATATCCCATTTCCAGACGCAACATACCATAGTCATTCAAATGGTTTACAATGGTATGAGATGCATAGTTCGGGCTTGGGAATCCAACTAAAGAGTCTCCGATTGAACCAACAGAAAGAGCTCCTGTGATAGACATTACCGCACCAAATAAAAGCTGTGGTTTCATATTTGGTAATGTGATATACCACAATTCCTGCCAACGATTTCGGATTCCATCCAAAGCTGCTGCTTCATACTGTGCTTCATCCACGTTTTTAATACCTGCTACGAAAGAAAGGAAGCCAACACCAAGGCTGAGCCATAATGATGCAAGAATAACGATAAGAAGAATTGTTCCCTCATCAGATAACCAAAGTATTGCATCTGAGGTAAGTCCTAAATTTATTAAAATCGCATTTAAATAACCTGTGCTATCATTTGAGAAAATCATAGCGAATACTGTTACTGCTGTACCTGCCATAGAAGGAGAATAAAAGATAACTGTCACAATCGTACCTAATGTATGTGGTAATTCATTGATCAACCACGCCAATAAGAAAGAGAGGATATATCCACCCGGTCCTACAAAACAGGCGATAATAATGGTATTCTTTAATGCTTTAATAAATATTTTATCCTGCAAGAATAGCTCTCTATAATTACGAAGCCCAACAAAGTTCGCGCTTTCTAAGACATTGTAGTCTGTAAAGCTATAGCCTATTGCCTGTACAACAGGCCATACAACGAACACTAAAAATAATATCATGAAAGGAGCCATCATAAAATATAACACCTTATATCGTTTTACTTCATGTACAAACCATTGCCATTTCGTCCTTTTTATTACCTCATCCACGATATTACCTCCTTTCTTATTGTGGCAATCCGAATTCTCGGCGTTTTTTCTCAATTTCTGTGTTAATTTCGCCGATATTCAAATACATTGTGTCTACAGGTTCTTCATTATTAGTAATAACATCTATGAAAACATTAGAGATAACACGTCCTGTAATATATCCGCCAGGAACTTGAGCTACTCCTCTTAAGTTTTCTACTGTTGCCAATAAAGTTTCTTTTGTTTCATTATCAATAGAAACATTTTTCAGCGCTTCAATATTAGCCATCGGATATTCTGCTGATGCACCATCTTTTGCCTTTAATTCCATATTATAGTTTTGCTGTGTTTCTGCGCTCACCCACCATTTCAGGAAATCCCATGCTTCCTGCTGTGTGCTCTTTGCTTCTACTGTATTTTTGATAATCATACTTCCGCCGACCATACAAGTATTCGTTCTATCAATCGTTCCGTTCGCATTTCTTGTTCCAGGAAGAGGAGCTATTCCCCATTGTCCGTCAATTTCAGGAGCGGAAACCATAATTTTATTACGATATGTATAATCGTCAATTACAATCGGAACTTGTCCTGTACGGAAACGAGTTACTAAATCTACCGTATAATCCAAACCTTGTTTTGTATAAAACTCTGTCCAATATTTAAAAATATAAAGTGCGTCATTCTCTCCTAAATTCGTTTTTGTCTGTGTTTGATTATATAAATCAATTTTATTTTGGTATAACATCGATAAGAAAATAGGATTAATTGGCTTATTGGAAGTTGTACTTGTTCCGCCAAGGGTTAAACTATTTGTTGTATTCATGAATAAAGACATATTCTCTGCTTCCAAATAAGGAATGAGTTCTTGTAATTCCTCCCATGTTTCTGGAACAGAAAGATTTAATTGTTCAAATATATCTTTTCTATAGAAGATAACTGGAAATGACATCTGATCTGGAAGACCATAATATCCTCCATTATATTCCATATATTCCATAGCGCCCGGTGAAAACTCACTTGCTACATCTTTGAAATCATAAAACTGTGTTAAATCATATGCTGCATTTCTATATGCGAAGTTTGTAGGCATAGAATAGTTAACTTGAATCGCTACATCTGGACCATTTCCTGTAACAGTAGATGGCAACAATGTATCTGCACCAACCATAGAAAGTTTTACACGATAAGGGCTGTCTTTAAAATGTTCATTGATTAAACTCTGTACAATTTCATACTGGCTACGAGTAGAAGTACTAATCCATACATTAATCGTTTTTTGTTTTGTCTGTTCTCCCTGTTCACTCTTCACTTCATAATCATTCGTATAAGAGCCAATAAATGCTAATACAGAATGTTTTAATTTTGCGAAGAAGCCACCTTCTGCTTTTCCTAATTTATATCCGTCTGGACATACCATCAAGTAATCCATCTCTAATGGCTGAGAACCTAAATTTAACATCCAAGAACTTAAAGCAGAGAGTCTATCATTTAATTTTGTCAACTGTTTTGTGATATTATCAGGTTTAGCGATTACTTTTTCCAGAATTGTCATCATCTGAGACAAATCAGATGTCTTTGTTCCTCCGTTGACATCTTCCCCAAACATTTTGATTACATTGTCCAATCTCACATATTCTACCTTCATGATATCCACCATATCTGGCACAGAAGCTAAGATATTATAATCACGATATTGATCAGGAGTTGTTCCCATAACAGATGTCAATCTGCGGTAAAGTTCATTTAGATTTCTCACACATGTTTCTACTTCACTAACTGCATCAGACAGAGAAGCTAAAGTAGCTGTCATAGTGATTGTGTTTGTTCCTTCTTTTAAGTAAAAATAATAATCCCCGTTTTCATCTCCTAGATATTCAAATTGGAAATCTGTTTTATAAGGGAAAGCAATTTCTGCTGCTTCTTGGAATGGAAGTTCTCCATTAATTCTTATCTCTCTGATGGAGTAGAAACCTCTGTTCAGCGCCTGACGAAAACGAACACTTAATTTATATAAGCCTTCTTTTGGCGCTTCTACTTGCCAAGTAACACCATCACCTGTAGCACTCCAACTTTCACCTCCTATTGTATTATATACGATATAAGTTGAATGATAAGGCTGTGTTTTGGTAGAAGAACGGTTATTCTGAGGCAGAATACTAGGACTAGATTTTACCAGAGCATCCTCTGCTTGAATGGTGATAGGATCAGCTAAATCACCATTGCTGATAACTGGCACTCCTTCTGCCACTTTAGCAGCATAATATTCCTGATAAGACATCAATTTTTCAGCTGGCACAAGGCTTATCTCTTCAATGCCCATATCTGCTTGTACAGATTCTAAAGTCACCGTGTTTTCACCCTGTTTAAAATAAAAAGCAAAATCTCCCGCTACACTGTAATCGGAAGAGGTGATATTCTTTGTCGCGCTCTCTTCTTTCTGCTTTTCTAGTGGCATCGCTTGATTTCCATCTGTGTTCATCAAAAAGTCTTTATTTTCTTCCTGCCATAGACGCTCAAATACAACACCTTCTGCCTCCTCGAAAGGAATCTTATCATTGATATAAACATTTCGCACAATGGATAATGTGCTGTTTGCAACTGGACGATATTTCACAGAAATATAATAAAGACCACTCTGTTTTACATTAAAATTATAGGTTACTTTTCCACTATTACCCGTAAGTAAATAGCCATCTGTTACTTTTAAATCACTCATTGTGCTGTCTGAGTAATCTTTTCCGCCCACTTTCACAGGGTCTGCATTTTTCACATAATCATTATCTGTAAAACCTGCCAGATATTCATTATATGCCACCATGTCAGAAGCTCCGAAGTCATAAGTACCTGCCAGAATACTATCTCTTATGGAAGTATCGTTGCCGCCTCTTGTCACTGCAATAATAATGATTGCGATGATTACAATCGGTACTAGAACCATAAGTACTTTCTTGCTTTTACTTTTTTTCTTCAAATCCTTCTCCCTCCTTTTCTTGATGCTTGCTTTTTTGTTACTATCTTATAAAAGCGAGGGGAAAATGCTTTCCCTCGCTTTTTATTTAGAATGAATGAAAACTTAAAAAAACGGATTTTAGTTTAAGGATAAACCTGCATCTTTCATCTTTGCTGCTGCTTCGTTATAGTAAGATTCAAGAGTAGCACGTATATCATTACCAGGTCCATAAATATCTCTGAAGCAATCCCAAGCGGACATTAACTCTGCACTATCAGCGCCCCAACCCCAGTCATATTCAAAACGAGAATGCATCCAGTCATTGATTTCAATATCTTCTTGAGTTGTAAAGCTTCCAGCAGCTCCTGGACTAGCACTGAATATAACATCTTTTTCGCCATTTTGTTCTTTTTCATATGCGTCATGCATCCAAGATTTATCATTAATTAATTCTTGATAATCCTGTGCTATCTTTGTTAAAATATTACCCGGAATTCCTGTTCTCTGTACTGCAGCATCTAATACAGAAATACCGCCCCAATAAGTGAATGCTACTTTATAATTATCGCTTAATGTTTTATAATCGCCGTCACATGTTACATTAGAACCCCAAGGATAAGGAACGATTCCAAAATCATAACTGATATAGCCAAACTCCCATTGTTCTGCTCTAGCTAATACGATTGATTCATCATCATATCTATAAGCGAATTGATATCCTGTTGATCCATCATCTTTTACCACTGGTTTTGCAGGTGCTGCAAGACCTGTTGTCTGTAAATCTCTATATAATTGAATCGCTTCAATAAATGGTTCGTCTTTATATGCCAAATGTCCATTACTATCTAAAGTAGGATAGCCATTTGCTGCTCCTGCCATAGTAGCCCAATGGAATGGATAAGCACCGATTGGATATACGCCTTCAGGAAGTTTTGATTTCATATCTGCTAAATAAGATTTAAAGTTTTCATAATCCCATTTACCTTCCATGAACATTTCAGTAGGTGTCTTTTCCATACCGATTTGTTTTAGATAATCTCTGTCATAAACCATTACCCAGCAGCTTCCTACGTCATCATAAGAAATACCATAACATTTGCCATTCCAAGTCATCGCATCTAAATAAGCAGAACCTACTTTATACTCATCTTTATACTCTGTGATGTCCAATAATAAATTGTTCATAACGCATCCTAGGAAAGAACCTACATTTAAAACCACAATATCAGCAGCTGGCTCACCAGAAGCTACAGAAGATAATAATAGCTGTGTTTCATTTGTTCCATCATATCCATCTAAAGTAATAGGTTCTAATACTATATTATACTTCTCTTCTATTTTTGCTTTTGCTTCAGCATATTTTAAGTCTTCATCTTCTTTTAATAACTGATCAAAGCCATTTCCCCATACTCTTACTGTCTGTCCACCGAAATCATATTTTTCTTCTTCCTGTGTGGTAGTTTCATCTTGATTTGCTGCTGTTGTTGTTTCATTGTTATTTGCTGTTGTTTGAGCAGGTGTAGTAGTGGTATTATTATTATCACCATTATTACCACAACCTGTTACAGAAAATGCCATAGCAGCAGATAAACCTAGTGCCCAAAGTTTCTTTGTACTTTTTTTCATATACTATTCCTCCTTAAAATAATAAAATAAATGATATATTTAGTTATGCGTCACTACTGCGCCGCTTCCCCCATACATCTCTATCTCCCCTTCCAGCTCTATTTTAACAACTGTCACGTTTTCATGACAATCTTGGGCTGTTAAATTAATCCAAGTAGCACCCGGTATATTAAACCAAGGCACACCTCCTAAGATATCATAGGTAAGCTCTTTTCCTGAATGTAAAACAGTAATTTTTTTAATTTTATTGCAAAGCCCTTTCAGGCAAATGCTCTCTTTTGGGTTATCATGAACAAATAAATATAATGTTTTATTATCCTCTGAAATAGTGCTGCCGCCTGTCCAATATCTGGTCATGATGCCTTCCTTTGTTCCAAAAACAGCCTCTTCATGAGTGTGAATCCATTTTCCTAATCCTAATAATAACGCTTCTTGTCTTTCATCAATACTGCCATCTTCTTTTGGTCCAATGTCCAATAAAAGATTTCCACCCATACTGATACAGTCTGTAAACATACGAATAATTTGATTGAGTGACTTATAGTGAGTATCTCTTGCCTGCCATCCCCACGAATCATTTACCGTAGTACAGAATTCCCATGCACCCTCTGGTCTTGTGATAGGAAGTCCTTGTTCTGGCGTCTTATAATCTCCATGACCAGCTAATCTGGAATTTATTATCAACTCTGGATTAAAAGATTTTAAATAGTCTTTAAATTCCGGCAATCCCCATTGTTCAGCACTTCTTTCCCAATCACCGTCAAACCATAATAAATCTACTTTTCCATAATTGCCTAACACTTCTGCTAATTGATGGTTATTAAATTCTAAAAATTTCTTCCAAGTTTCTTCATCTTGAACACCATCTGTAGGAGAAGAGAAACGATTCACAGTACTTAAATCTTCTGGGACTTTTCCATCTGTATACACACTCGGATAATCTGGATGTGACCAGTCAATTAAAGAATAATACATTCCAACTCGAATATTATGTTCCCGAAGTGCCTGTGCATATTCTTTTACAATATCTCTTTTCGCTGGTGTCTTTTTCATCACACTCAAATCACTATATTTTGTATCAAATAATGCCACTCCATCATGATGTTTTGTAGTGAGCACTGCATATTTTGCACCACTTTTTTCTATTAAATCTGCCCATTTCTCTGCATCAAATTTAGATGCGGTGAAACCATTTAACTGCTTCATATAATCTTCATATGAAATTCTGCCATTATAAAACGACCAAGACTCAGCTATTCCATTTACTGCATAAATACCATAATGAATAAAAATTCCTAATTTGGCATTTGAAAACCATTCAGGTATCATCTTTCTTTCTGCTACTAAAAATCTATCCCTACTTATAAATATTTCATTTTTTATATTTATAAGTTTATTTTAGCAGCTTTCCCCTTTCTTTCTAATTTTTAATTTTACTATTAGAACTTGACTATGGATTAACTATCTATATAAGTTTCTACCCTATCTTTCATCAATCTTTTTCACTGATACCTAATCTATATTACCAGACTACTTTTCCCGGTGTCATCGCTCTCAAGCTGCGGTTATAATGAATTACTTCTCCCATTCCTTTTTCTCTGTAAGGCACGACAGGAAGTCTTTCTTCTTCAAGCGGTTCTATCTTATCTATCACACCATTTATATATTGCATTAACACTTCTTTTGCTGTTTCCATGCGCTGTTTTATACCAGCCATTCTTACGTCTAAAACTTCAAAACCATAAATTTTATTTGTGATATTCCATTCTTTTTGACGCGCTAACCGTACTTTATCTATTCTCTCTATTGCAGGAACAAGCTGTTTTTCTATAACATCAAGAATCGCCTTATTATCCTTTTTCTGATAAGCATCATAAATATTCAGTCCTAAATTCCATTTATATCTCATAAAATCACAATAATATGCGTAAAATTCCTGTGCTGCTTTTAATGCTTCATTCTTCTGATTTTCTGCAGATTTTTCAAAGTATTGAGCTAAATTCTGATAATGAACGGTGATATCTCCTTTCGCATCTCTTGTATGATATACAAACATACTATAGAGCGGATCTTCGTAAAAACCATACTTTCCGGGCGTCACAGTAGCTGTCTTCTCTTCATATTCTGGATAAATATCAATCTCTTGTTGCTTCATGAACTCTTCAAAAGACATCCCTGTATAAAATTTCAGCTTTTCTGAAAACTCTTCTTCGGATACTTCTTTTTTATAACCATGTTCTGCAAATAAAACTGTTCCAAAAAGCATAGCACTGATAGGACACTCACAACCATCATCTGCCCAAGCAGTTGTCATCACCTCTTTAATGCCTTCTTCCTTACATGCGGCTAAAGAAGCATTTGTTGCTGCAAATGTTTTCGCATGATGTGGTGCATAACCTGTCCACTTCCAAGCTCCACCTGCGAACATTACATGATTACTAAAATTCTTTCTCACTTTAATATTTTCTATGTAATGTTTTTTTGTATTGTTATAATAATCCCAATACATCAAATCCATATCATCTGGAATAATTACCTTTCCATCTGCTGCATATTCTCTCACGAACATATCGTCCCAAATAATAGGTCTTACCCCATTCTTTTTGCAGATACTTAAGATAAACTCTAAATGCTCTCTCATAATATCTGATTTCTTGCGCATTCCATGTTCATCTGCATATTTTCCTCTTCCCAAATTATATGCCTCATCCATTCCTAGATGAATTCTTTTAGAACGAAATGTATTAGAAAGCTGTGTGATAATATTTTCTATCAGGTCTTTTACATCTTTACTTCCTACATTTAAAACATTATCTAGATCAATATATTTCGATGCCATCTCTTCCCAATATAAAAATTGATCCATATGTGCCAATGTTTGTATACAAGGAATTAATTCAACACCAAACTGATAAGCATAATCGTCTAATTCTTTCAACTCTTCTTTAGAATAACGCCCTCTTAAATATCCAAAATAAGAATAACCTTCTAACTCATAAACGTCTTCCATATAAAGCATCATCACGTTTAAGCCCATGGCAGATAATATTTCTATCATTTCTTTTGCATAAGAAATATTCATCACTCCATTTCTTGAGCAGTCTACCATAAGACCATTAAACGGAAACCAAACTTCTTCTTCCAATTCAAATTCTGTCGTTCCTTTTTGTGCATATTGAACAACCGTACAAACACCTCGATAAAATGCTGCATCAAAACCACAAGTTATCACTATCTTATGTTCATCTGCACATATCTTAAGATGGTTCTCATCACCAGAAATAAACTCGATTTCTCTGCCAGAAGCACTCTCTATAAAATGATACCGTTCTCCTAATATAGAAAGAGGTTTTTGAAACCTTTCTGGCAATCTCTTAAAGCTAAATTCCATAATCTTAAAATTCCTTTCTTGCTGCTGTTCTTATGTTATTCTTCTTCTAAAAAAAATTTTATTGATTTTTCATTTATTTTCTATTATTTTATTTCCTCTTAAGAATTCTCAAACTTTTTTAATAATTAACCTGACATTATATTAACATCTAGTTTACATTTTGTCAAGTAAGTATTGCATTTTTTTTGTGCATAATGTCTTTTTTACGTTTTGGATTTTTGTGATTATTGTATATAATAAACACTCCCTATATTTTCTGTCTAATTTTCTTTATTTCATTCTGAACAATACATCATTTTCTAACAATTTTCCCCTATTAAGTTAATATCTGTATAAGTAATTATTTTTTTGTAGTTCTATTCTTTTTTAAGTCTATAAGGTTTTACTAAAATTCTCTTATAAATTTATTAAAATTTTGTTCTATATTTTTTAATGCCTTATTTTATTTTATTAACATTTAGTTAACATATTTTTCCATTATTAGTTTCAAAGTTTCACTAAGGTTCGCGTAAGATGGAATAGTATTCCAACAAAGCCGCGCTCTCGCTCCGTTCCAGACG
>CAJUHN010000005.1 GCA_910585935.1 uncultured Lachnospiraceae bacterium
TAAGTGCCGACGTCTTCCAAGGGGCTTCTTTTGGAATACTTCCTTGCCTTCGCTGGGTGCTGGCTATTTTACTTTTTTTAAAATGAATTTCATGATAATTATAATAGAGGAAAAGGGATGAATGGTAATTTTAATTGGGAAGATTAGGTTATGAGGATTTTTGGTATACTTTTTTATGATTTTGCTATATAATAACTATATAGTATTTTATTTATTTTATCTGCATCACAAGGTATGATAGATAGTTAGGAGATTGTGAAATGTGACAGGATTATTATTTTACTGACGAAAGGGGAAAATATTATGAGTAATAATTTAGTGATTACTATCGGTAGACAATATGGCAGCGCGGGGAGAGAAATAGGACAAAAGTTGGCTGCAGATTTGGGAATTAAATGTTATGATAAAGAAATTTTGGCGGTAGCGGCAAAAGAGAGTGGTTTATGTCAAGAATTATTTGAAACACATGATGAAAAGCCTACAAATAGTTTTTTATACTCTTTAGTAATGGATACATATTCTTTAGGGTATACGTCTTCTGGTTTTGTGGATATGCCTATTAATCATAAAGTTTTTTTGGCACAGTTTGATGCGATTAAAAAACTGGCACATCAAGAATCTTGTATTATTGTGGGAAGATGCGCGGATTATGCTTTAGAAGAATATGAAAATGCGATTAGTGTTTTCATTCATGCGAAATTAGACAGCCGTATCAAAAGAATACAAAGATTATATCAGATGACAGAAGATAAAGCGAAAGATGTCATTAATAAGACAGATAAAAAGAGAGCAAGTTATTATAATTATTATTCCAGTAAAAAATGGGGAGATGCAAAAAGCTATGACTTATGTATTGACAGCAGCATTGCAGGTATTGATGGAACAAAAGAGATGATTAAACAATTTATTAAAATAAAAGAACAGAAAAACGAATTTAAGTAAAAGATACACTTTATAAATATTAGCAGTTTGAAAAAAGTGTCCTTGTCCTTCTTGATGGGACACTTTTTTGTTGTATATTATATAGGGTAGAAGGATTAAATTTTATTCTACAGATGGAATAGAATATGAATATTTTTTTGTAAAAGGCTGTATTTATACGGTTTGCAGAGTTTGGCAATTAACTAATATAGATATAAATACAAGAAAGGAAAAAAATGATTTTGTATCGCGAGTTATGTTTGGAAGAAGTAAATCGACCATTATTTTTTTATTTTCAAAGAAGGCAGAATGTTACGAAATGTTGGAGAAAAGTGAATGGAGAGTGGATGATAAAGGATATTGCTTTTATAGATGATTGGACAGAACAAGAATATAATGAATTGATTACATATTTGAAATATATCATTCAGATAGAAGGGGTTGTAATTGGTGCATTTTTGGAAGAACAGCTAAAAGGGTTTGCTTCTGTAGAACCACAGTTATTTGGAAGTCATACTCAATATATGGATTTATCTCATATCTATGTTTCTGAGGATATGAGAAGAAAAGGGATTGGAAAAGGCTTATTTCAAAAAGTAACAGATTATGCAAGAATACATGGAGCAAGAAAATTATATATATCAGCACATTCTGCGGTGGAAAGTCAAGCATTTTATCGTTCAATGGGATGTATGGAAGCGGAAGAATATAATCTTTTACATGTGGAAAAAGAACCTTGTGATTGTCAGCTTGAATATAGATTATGAGAATAAAATGTACCCTGTTGGAAAGTGATTGAAAAAGGCGGATATATCCTATAGGTATTATTACATTTCTAAAAAATCTTCCGCATCCATCCACATTGTTATGTTGAATATTGTATGTTGTATGAATAATATTCATTTTTTTATTTATCCTCTTTTCTTTAATTTTTTGAAAGCATTTCAATCAGTTTACCAATTTCCATATATTTTGTGTTCTAATGTTTTAGAAATTTATGAAGAAATAGAAAACTTTTATAGGAGGGTATCTAAATGATTATTATAATTACGGGTGCTTCTCATACAGGAAAAACGGTATTAGCGCAAAAGGTATTAGAGAAATATAAGTATCCATATTTGTCTATAGATTTGCTAAAAATGGGACTTATTAGAAGTGGATATACCAAATTAACGCCAGAAGATGACGAGGAATTAAAAGACTATCTCTGGCCTATTGTAAAAGAGATGATAAAAACTGCTGTTGAAAATAGTCAGAATCTCATAGTCGAAGGGTGTTATGTTCCTTTTGATTGGGAAAAAGATTTTTCGAGCGAATATCTGAAAGAAATAAAATATTATTGTCTTGTAATGACAGAAACATATATTAGAAATCATTTTGATGAAATCAAAAAATATGCAAATATCATCGAAGACCGTTTAGATGATTTATGGTGTACGAAAGATTCTGTACTTCATGAGAATGTAAAAAATTTTGAGATGTGTAAAAAATATAATTGCAATTATATTTTGATTGATGACAGCTATCAAGTGGATATTGAGTTATGAAAACAATAAAATAACGAATCTGCCGTATAGAAATTTTTTCCATACGGCTGTTAATTCAAAAAATCTTTTTCTTTGCCTGACTTATGATATGAATATATTTAATCGTAAGTTTCCATAATCCCTTTCCAGCAAGAAAGAATAAACCTCCTAATAGAACAGATAGCAAAAGAGCCAATGATGGTGGTGCAGTAAAAGAGCCTATTTGAAACATAACAAATGGAAGATCAAAGCCAAATAGGAAACCAATAAACTTGATAACACCACTTAAAGGCGAAATGATTCCGATAAAAATAAATCCAACAGAAAGTACACTAATAATAGGAAGTATGAACAAACTACCCATTCCAACAAGACTATAAAATCCCACGATAGAACAGAATTTTTTCCAGCTAAAAGTTGTGTTTTTTGAAATATAATCCCCTAAATATGCTTTTGCTAGTTCTTTTGGATTTCCTAACCTTTCTATAATCTGTTCGGAAGAAAGCCCTTGCAGCTTTTCTAATTCCAACATTTCACTTTTAATTTCTTTCACAATATCTACTCGTTCCCCAGTTGGCATGGATTTAAGATATTTATCTACTTGATCGAGATAATGATTCATCACTTTATCCATCATGATTCCCCCTTTATTTCTGATATTGCCGATAATAAATTATCCCATTCTATTAACATCATATGGAGATAATCTTTTCCTTTTTGAGTAATAGAATAATATTTTCTAGGCGGCAATCCTTCGGATGTTTCTTGCCATGAAGATGTTAAAAATTCTTCCTTTAATAATCTTCGTAATAATGGATAAATCGTACTTTCTTTTGTTTTCAATATTTCCCATTTATCTAATTTTGCCATAAGTTCGTATCCATAACAAGGTTTCTCATCTATCATAAGCAGAATACAAAATTCCAGAGTTCCTTTTTTTATTTGTGATTTCCAATCTTCTAACTTCACTATATAATGTACCTCCTTTATATATATCGTAATACATAGTATATAATTTGTCAATAACATATTTTATTGAAAATGTGAGAATTATGATAATATAGTGTGAAGTTGAAAGTTTCATTTTAAGAAGAATTTAAAGATAGGTTATTCTAAGTTATTTTAGAAATAAAAAATTAATTATAGGAAAAAATTTGCCAATATTTAAAATATAATATATACTAATATCATAAGTAAAGTATCTAAAATTTCATGTATACGAAGAGAATCTTTTATCCATGAAAATAGTCTGAACTAATTTCATGGTCAAGTTCAAAAAATTAAGAACAAAAAATAAAATTTAGGAAAGGAAAAGCTAAAAACAAGATAGCATGTATGGAATAACCAGTCAAAAAGTTATGACATAGAGGTATATGTTTTTATTAGCAGGATATAAAATGAAATATGCAGATCAGATTTCTGAAATTATAAATGCATTTTCACCAGCCCCTTTAAATAGTAGTCAGATGAATGAATTTTATTGTAGTAATACGATGGAGTATCGTATGAGTGATAAATACAGTTCACCCATAGAAGATATTTTTGATATGTGTCAGGAACAGGGAGAAAATCACAATGCATTTTTATTATTGGGACATAGAGGCTGTGGTAAGAGTACGGAATTAAACCGAATGTCTGAAAAACTTGCTGAAAGAGGTTATTATGTAAAAACTATTATTTGTAATATGGACCTAGATTTGTTAAATATTGTGTATTCTGATTTATTTATTTTAATGGGAGAAGCTTTATTAGAAATAGCAAAAGAATGTAAATGTAAAATTAAAAAAGAGATTCTGGAAGAGATTAAGAATTTCTGGGATGAAAATACAAAAACTATCACATCACAACAGATAAAAGATACTTCTGGAGAAATAGAAACCTCCATAGAAACACCCAAACTTATAAGTCTTCTAAAAATATTTGCAGATATTAAGACAGATTTAAAATTTAATGAGGAGATAAGGCAGGAACATCGTCAAAAAATAAGGATACGTTCTAGCAAATGGATTGCTTTGCTGCGACAAGTATCAGAAGAAATTACTAGAAAAATGGAGGGGAAGCGACCAATCATTATTTTTGAAGATCTGGATAAATTAAATCCGAAAGATGCTTGGGAAGTGTTTTACAATTATTCAGCGCTTCTTTCTGGTATGCCATTTCCGGTTATTTATACTTTTCCTATTGCGCTTTCTTATGATACGAAATTTTCAGCCTTAGAAGGTTATTTTATCACAAAAACACTGCCAATGATTAAAATTGAAACGATAGAAGGGACAGTATTTCAAGATGGTGTTGATATTATAAAAGAAATTGTGAAAAAACGTGCAAACTTACATTTATTTGAAAACGGGGTATTGGAAACATTGATTGAATATACAGGAGGATCTTTGAGGGATTTATTCGTAGTGATTAATTCATCAGCCAAAAGAGCAGAACGTAGAGAAGATAATGTTATTTGTATGGAAGATGCAGAACGGGCTTTAGCAGAATCAAAAACATTTTTAACAAAACGAATTGAGAAAAAGGATTATGAATTTTTATTAAATATTTATAGAGGAAATAAAGAACAGATCGAAGATAAAGAAATCTTATTAAAAATGCTGCAGGCATCGGTAGTGTTTGAGTATAATGGAAAACGTTGGCATAATGTTCATCCCTTAGTGGTGCGTTTTTTTAAAGAACAGGGGTTGATTTAAAATGGAAGAAAGTAATCAAGAAGGTTATCAAACTTTAGGGTGGATTATTAATAAATCAGAATACGGATTATATTTAGTGATAGCTGATGAAACGATACAAAAAGAAATTGTTGAGATTTATCAAAAAGGAAAGATAGGTATTTATGATTATAAACAACATCAGGAAACCTATTCTTTTCATAATCTGAAAGAATGGATTCTTTCTTTACCAGAAATTCATACTTTTTTTATTGTTAATTTTCAGTTTTCCATACGCAGTGAACAGGATTTAAAACGGTTGAATTTTAGTAGAGATATGATAGCAAATTTACAAAAAAATCTGATTTTTTTTACAACTCCATCTGGAGATGACAAACTTATCGTCAGCGCATATGATTTCTACTCTTTTATAAAAATAAGAATCACATTTCATGATTATAAGATAGAGGGAATAAATAAAAAATCAGAGTTGCTTTCTGAAAAAGAAGCAATCCAACAACAGCAAGTAGTGGAAGAACAAGTATTAGACAAGAATCGTTCTAAGTCTATACAGGAAGAAAAATGGAGTTCAGAAGAAACAAGAGAAAAATTACAGGCAACGTATGATTTGATAAAACAGGCAAAAGAGGCAGAAGATAAGAAGGAGTATTCAGAAAGTATAAGATTGTTGTTAGAATCGAAAGAAATTAGGGAAAAATTGTTAGGTTCAGAACATTTGGAAATGGAAATTTTTTATGAAAAATTAGGTCATCTATATGAAAAACAGAGGTTGTATAAAGAATCAGAGAATTTCTATAAAAAGGCATTAAAAATACATCAAAAAATATGGGGAGAAAACCATCTTGATACAGCAAGTAGTTATAATAATTTAGCAGAAATATATATAAAAGAGGGCGAGTATAAGAACGCAGAAGAACTTTATCTAAAAAGTTTGAGTATTAGGGAAAGCATATTGGGAGAAAATCATCCAGATACGACAAGTAGCTATAATACTCTAGCTGTAATATATAAAAAAGAGGGAGAATATAAGAAAGCAGAAGAACTTTATTTAAAAAGTTTAAATATTAGGAAAAGCGTATTGGGAGAAAATCATCCAAATACAGCAGCTAGTTATAACAATTTAGCCATATTATATAAAAATGAAGGTGAGTATAAAAAAGCAGAAGAACTTTATTTAAAAAGTTTGAATATTAATGAAAAAGTACTAGGAGAAAATCACCCAGATACAGCAAGTAGTTATAATAATTTAGCAGAAATATATATAAAAGAAGGTAAATATAAGAAAGCAGAAGAATTTTATCTAAAAAGTTTGAATATTAGGAAAAGTGTGTTAGAAGAAAATCATCCAGATATAGCAGCTAGTTATAATAACCTAGCTTTAGTATATTCACATGAAGGTGAGTATAAGAAAGCAGAAGAATTTTATCTAAAAAGTTTAAATATTAGTGAAAGAGTGCTAGGAGAAGAACATCCAGATACAGCAGTTATTTATAATAATCTAGCTTTAGTATATGCAGACGAAGGCGAATATAAGAAAGCAGAGAAATTCTATTTAAAAAGTTTGAATATTATTGAAAAAGTGCTAGGAGAAAATCATCCAAATACAGCAGCTAGTTATAACAATCTAGCTTTAGTATATAAAAATGAAGGTGAGTATAAGAAAGCGAAAGAACTTTATCTAAAAAGTTTGAATATTAGAAAAAGAGTACTAGGAGAAAATCACCCAGATACAGCAAATAGTTATAACAATTTAGCAGAAATATATATAAAAGAAGGCGAATATAAGAAAGCAGAGGAACTTTATCTAAAAAGTTTAAGCATTAGTGAAAGAGTACTAGGAGAAGAACACCCAGATACAGCAGCTAGCTATAACAATCTAGCTTTATTATATACAGACGAAGGTGAGTATAAAACGGCATTAACCTATTATTTTAAAGCATATAAGATTCTAACATTAAAAATTGGATTAAGCCATCAAGATACACAACGTATTTATGAAAATATGAAATCAGCATATACCAAATGGAAACCAGAAAAAAATTTTGAGCGATGGATAGAAGAAAAAATGCAAGATACTAATTAAATAGATTAATAAGTTTACATAATTATATTATGTAAACTGAAAGATTTTAGTTAAAATAAATTTTATCATTTTTTTAAAGCTGAACAATCAACTAGCGAAAGAAAGTATAAAAAAATCAGAAGTTTTATACAATAAAAAACTACTACATAGAGTGAATTTATATTCTATGTAGTAGCAATAGACTTTAGATTTGGCAATAAAATGTTATGATAAAGAGATTTTGGCGGTAGCGGCAAAATCATGTAATAATCAATTTATTCATTTTTATCTGTTTCTTCTGTATCATCCGTATTTTCCACGGTTTCTTCTACTGTATTCACTGTTTCTTGTGAAACTTCTGCCTCTACATCTACAGTTTCTTCTTTATTCTCTGTAGCGGTATCTTCTGCTTCTGAACATTTTCCATCTTTCATAGCCTGTTTAAATGTTTCTGCTGCTTCCTTTGCAGCTTTTGCCGCCTGTTTTATTACTTTTGCCGCATCATTTATTTCTGATTGATGATCTTCTTTTTTACTTTCGTCATCCTTTTTTTCTTCTTTCTTAGGTTCTGGTTTTTCTACCTTTGTTCCACATGCACTGCAGAAAACAGCTTCATTAGAAACTTCTGCTCCACAATTTTGGCAAGTGCATATTCCTTTAATGATACTAATCTGATCTTGATAACTTCTAATTTTTGCTCTTGCATCGTTGATAGCAGAAAAGTCAGAAATATATTCTTCCGAAACTTCTCCTGCATTTTCTTCAAAATAACGTCTGCCGATTGCTAAAAAGGCAGCATTGATACGATTTTCCTCTGTAGAAATCTGTGAATTTAATCTAGTGAGGTCTGAAATATCTTTTGCTTTTTGTGCTACCACCTTACTTGTATCAGAGATTGTTTCAGTAATTTTACTAAAAAATTGCATATATGATTCCTCCTTATTTTTAGATTATTCTATCATACATCTGAAGTTATGTTTATTCTAAATCTTATTCCTGCTGCCATTTCTTTTAACATATCTTCCTTATAGTCTTATCATAATAGAAACTTTTTAAAAAACAAAGTGAAAATTTTCATATTTTCATAATGACGAATGTCATAACACAGAAAAAAATTTATGAAAAATAATACTCTTCTAATTATTGACACTCTCCATCCCTAAAGTTTAACCCTTCCATTAATCCTATTGATAACATTACATAAAATTATCACCTTAAGTTAAAAGTAATTTCTAAAGACAACCCCCATTCCTATTTCATATAATATATGATATAACATAAACTTATCTAATACAAGTATTTTCATAAAATAAAAAACTGCAATCAGAGTTACAAGGTTTTTATTGGAGATGATAAACATAGCAGAGATACTTATAATTTTTTTATAAAGTAGAATAGCCTACAATCTAGCGAAGGCAAGAACATATTCCATAAGAAGCCCCTTGGAAGACGTTGGTACTTAATAAGCAGTCCTGTAAGGGGCTGCGAATTTAGTACCATTACGTCTGGAACGGAGCGAAAGCGCGGCTTCGTTGGAAAATGTCCTTGCCGCAGCGCCCCTTTGTTTTTAAAGTACCCTAAACTCTAACATATCCATACAATATTTCTGGAAATAGGTTTGACATATCTATAAAAATATTCTAATATAGGGGTATGGATAGATATGATGGATTTCCAAAAATACAAATGTAAAGGAGAAAATCTGATGAAACCATTATTTTCTAAAGAATTTATCGAGAACATACAAAATGATTATAAGAATGCCATGAAGGAATATCCGAAAAAGAGGAAAGAAGTTGACATGGTATTAAAAGATATTTCTGATATGGATAGAAACGTGTGCTTGCAGTATTTATATGCATTTATGCCAATCGCAGATATCATCACTTACCCTGTCGAATTTATTTATGAATTTGTAGACAGTGCTTTGACTGCACGGGAAACTATTCCTTATGTTCAAAATATTCCAACAGAGATTTTTCTTGCCTATGTTCTCTATTATAGAATAAATAACGAAGCGATTGATTCTCATAGAAAAATATTTTATTCTGAATTATTGCCAAGAATACAGGAAAAGTCTATCAAAGAAGCCATTTTAGAAGTGAATTATTGGTGTTATGAAAAAGCCACTTATATTCCGACTGACGGCAGAACGATTTCTCCTTTGGGAATGATAAAATCTGCAAAAGGAAGATGTGGAGAAGAATCTACTTTAGCAGTAGCAGCATTAAGAAGTGTAGGAATTCCAGCAAGACAGTGTTATGTTCCAAGATGGGCACACTGTGATGATAATCATGCGTGGGTAGAAGTGTGGGCAGACAACAAATGGTATTATTTAGGAGCTTGTGAGCCAGAGCCTGTTTTAAATAAAGGCTGGTTTACCGCTGCCGCTTCTAAGAGTATGTTAGTTCATTCCAAGGCATTTTCTCGTTATATTGTAGAAGAAGGAAATCGTCAAGAATCCCGCCTGTTTGAACTGGTCAACAGCACAAAGAATTATGGAAATTGTAAAAATATTGTTGTCACCATAACAGAAAATGGAATAGCACAACCACAAATTCCCGTCCATTTTGAACTGATTAACTATTCTGAACTATTTCCTATTTATACAGGAATCACAGATGAAGAAGGAAAAGTAAGCTTTGTGACAGGATATGGGGATATTTATATCGAAGCGGCAAAGGAAGACAAACTGCTTGGATATCGTTTTGATGTCAGAAAACAAGAACAGATTACCTTAGATTTCTCTGATGAATCGATAACCATTTCTCCTAGAACATTAGAAGGCATTGTAGAAAAAACTTTTGATATGGTGCCGCCAGAAGAAAGAATTGATGAAACATTGCATATTGATTCTGAGTGTCAAAAACTCCACAAAGATAGATTGGAAAATTGTGAAAAGATACGCCAGCAATATGAACAGACCTTCTTTCAGCAGTCAGAAAAAGAAACAGAAGAAAAAACGCCTGATGATTATCGAGCATTAGCAAAAGGAAATGGGAAAGAAATAGATGCATTTTTAGAAAATTCAAATTTTTCTATGCAGGATAAATTGGATTTACTTTCTACTTTACGAAAAAAAGACCTTGTGGATATCACAAATGAAATTTTAGTGGAATATTTAGAAGAAGCGAAGCCATGGAAAGGACGATATCCACAAGAAATTTTTAAAAACTATGTACTTGCACCTAGAATCGAAAATGAGATGATTTTGCCAAATAGAAGAAAAATCAGAAGATATTTTGAAGAATTACAGAAAAAAGAAGAGTTTTTCACAGATGCGGTTGATATTTGGGACTATTTGAAGAAAGAAATTGTGATAAAACCTGAATATGACTGTGAAAATCTTCGTGCAGATAGTTATGGCGGAATTTTTTATAAAATGTGTGGCGCACATCAATTTCCTATACTTTTTATATCCGTTTGCCGTGCACTAGGAATAGCAGCTCGTATCAATCCAGTAACACAAGTGCCAGAATATATTAGTCAAAAAAAAGATGGAAAGATAGAATATATTCCTCTTGAAGAAATACCTTCTAAAGAGATAGGAAAGGATTTGATTTCTTTAAAACTTATAAATGGATCAGAAAAACCTTTAAAATATATGACAAACTTCACCATAGGATATTTGGAACATGGCATTTATCAGACTCTGTATTACAGAGATTTCATAGTAGAGAAAGAAACGGTATTATCTATAAGACCAGGAAACTACCGTATTATAACGTCGGCTAGACAGATTGATGGAGCAGTCCTTGCAAAAACCTATTATTTTTGTGCTGAAAAGGACATGGAACTCTGTATTGATTTAGTGCCAGATAATACAAGAGAAAAATTAAAAGAAGTAGAGATACCAGATATTTCGATAAATAACACTTCTCTTTATCAAGAATGTAACAATCAATATAGTATTGTGATATTTGCAGAACCGGGAAAAGAACCAACAGAACATCTATTACAGGAATTACTAGAGAATAAAGAGAGCTATGAAAATTTCAAATGTCCTGTTTTGATTTTAGTTCCAGATAATTCTTCTATGGAAAATGCAACTTTAAAGAAAGTACTCACAGAACTTTCCTATGCGAAAGGATTTATTTTTGAAAATAGTGATTATTTATATCAGCTACACCGAAAGATGCAGGTAGGAGATGAAAGACTTCCTTTTGCACTGGTACTTTCTGAAGAGATGAAAGGTTTATTCGCATTTGCAAATTATAATATTGGTACAGCAGAAACTATGTTATCTATTATCAAGGTGCATAAAGAAAGTTAAAAAAGCCTACAACTCTAGCTATATCTTTCTTTGAATTAGCTAGAGTTAGGTTCATAAAAATAAATAGGAGTAACACGCTTCGGAATGGAGGAAAAGATGATAAATTTAAAAGTAGTAACAAAACCAGAAGAGGGAAGACCTTTTTTAGATTATCGTTTTCAAGCAAAAGAGGAAAAAGAAATCAGTATTGTAAAAGAAGGAAATCGTTATATTTATACAACGCCTATGGAGAAATTAAAGGATACCGATGTGATGAATCTATGTGCAAAAGGGGTAAAGATATTTAAAAATGCCCAAATAAATACCTTTGCACTTTCTTTGGAAAAATTTGCGGTATTGCCTTTGGTTTATACCATACAGGGAATTTATTTAGGACTTTATGAAGTGGAGAATTATAAAACAGATAGGCAAGAAAAATGCTGGGATATTGAATTGTGTGGATTAGATGGGAATTATTCTGAAATTGTACAGCAGGTAAAAGAAGCAGAAGAGATTGCAAAAGGAGTTATCTTCGCCAGAAATTTAGTCAATGCTCCTTCTAATCACTTAACACCAGAAAAAATGGCAGAAACGATTCAAAATCTATTTGAAGATTTACCTGTAGAAGTTGAAATTTTTGATGAAAATCAGATAAAAGAACTTGGAATGGAAGCCTTTTTGGCGGTTGGTATGACAAGCGGATATATGCCTAGATTGATTGTGGTGAGATATCATGGAAATCCGAAGACAGAAGAAGTGACAGCATTTGTAGGAAAAGGTGTTACTTGTGATACAGGTGGATACTGCCTAAAATCTGCTGCCTCTCTTCCAGGTGTAAAAGGAGATAATGGAGGTGCTGCAGCGGTTACAGGTGCTCTTTATGCGCTTGTAAAAAATCAAGTGAAAAAGAATGTTACAGTTGTGATTCCAAGCTGTGAAAATCGTATTTCCAGAGATGCTTTTATCCCAGGAGATGTGATTGGAAGTATGTCCAAAAAGACAATAGAAGTTGGAAATACGGATGCAGAAGGAAGATTAATCTTAGCAGATGCTGTGACCTATGCGATTGAGAAAGAAAAAGCAACTCGTATTGTAGATATCGCAACATTGACAGGAGCAGTAGCCTCTATGTTTGGAGGAGTGGCAGCAGGAACATTGTCAAATGATGATGATTTCTATAAAGAGTTTGAACAAGCGTTTGAAAATTCTGGAGAAAAGTATTGGCGCTTGCCTATTTATGATGAATTCAAAGAAATGTTAAACAGTGATATGGCAGATATCAGCAATACCAGCGGCGGATGTGGAACGATTACAGCAGGACTATTCATTCAGGCTTTTACAAAAGAACTTCCATGGATACATATCGATATCGCTGGAACAGCTTGGACAGGAGGTCCACGATACGAATATGAATCTAAAGGCGCTACGGGAGCAGGAGTGACTACTTTATATTACTTGATGAAAGAAAATATAGAAAAGTAGAAATCATTTCTATAAGTGAGTGAGGAGAACACACGATGTATGAAAAGCTTCTGAGAAAACAAATTATAAAAAATATTTTATTTAATATTGCAGGATGTTTTATTTATGCACTGGGAATTAATTCCTTTGCTGCACCGCACAATATCGCTCCCGGTGGAGCGAGCGGTGTGGCGATTTTGTTAAATTACCTTTTTCACATTCCGATAGGATTTTTTGTATTTGTATTTAACATTCCTCTGTTGGCTCTCATCTTAGTAAAAAATTATTTTTCTAAGATTTTTGTCGGAAAGGTATTAATTTCTACGCTTTTGTTATCTCTTATTACGGATCTTATCGTCGCAAGACTGCCTGTTTATAAAGGCGATGCCCTGCTCGCTTCTATGTTTGCAGGAGCATTGATGGGAATGGGATTAGCCTTGGTTCATTTAGGAGGCTCTAACACAGGAGGAATCTCTTTGATAGGAATCATTGTGCAGAAAATTAGACCTGAATTTCAAGTAGGGACATTAATCAGTGGATTAAATATGGCGATTGTATTGGCTTCTGGAATTATTTATAAAAATATTGAAACGATGTTATATGCGATAGTGGTCGTTTATATTTCTGGATTCATTATGGATAGAACATTAGCAAATGCTTATATGAATAACTTACTTTTGATTATTTCGGAAAAAACGGAAAAAATTAAAGAATTCTTTTTAGAGCATCACAGCGGTGTCACTATTTTAAAAGGGGAAGGTGGATTTTCCCATCAGGAAAAAAATGTAATATTATGTGTGGCAACTAAACATAATTGTGTCACTTTACAGAAATATATCTGGGAAATTGATAATCAAGCCCTTACGATTGTATTGGACAGCAGTAAAGTGAGTGGAAAAGGATTTCAGAGTGTTATGTAATCAAATCAGGATAGAGAAAGGAAAAAAAGAGATGCAAAAGTATTTATTAGAATGTTGCGTAGATTCCGTAGAATCCGCGATTGCCGCGCAAAAAGGGGGAGCGGACAGGTTAGAGTTGTGTGGAAATTTGATTATTGGAGGAACAACTCCTAGTGTAGAACTATATCGTGCGGTGAGAAGAAATACAGATATTCCTATTCATGTTTTATTAAGACCTAGATTTGGGGATTTTCTTTATACTGCTTACGAATTAGAGATTTTATATGAAGAAGTGAAACTTTTTTCCTCTGAAGGAGCAGATGGCTTGGTAATCGGCTGTCTGAAACCAGATGGAGAACTGGATATAGAAGCGATGAAACGGATGATAGAGTTGGGAAAAGGAAGAAAAATAACACTTCATCGCGCATTTGATGTGTGTAACAATCCTCTCAAAGCATTGGAACAGGCGATAGAACTTGGAGTAGACACCATTTTGACCTCTGGACAGGAAAATAGTTGTATGAAAGGAATGGATTTATTAAATACACTACAAAAAAAGATAGAAGAGGAAAAACAATCCATTTGTATTATGGCAGGAGGCGGAGTCAATGCACAGGTGATAAAAAGTTTTCTAGAAAAGACATCTCTTTCTACCTTTCATATGTCCGGAAAAATAACCATACCAAGCGGAATGATATACCGGAATGAAAGGGTAAATATGGGCTTACAAGGCATCAGTGAGTATGAAATCTGGAGAACAGAAGAAGAAAATATCAAAAAAGCAAAAGATGTCTTAAAAGGAAATAGGACGAATTAAAAAAATTTAAGAACGCGGAATATAATGAATGTTACGATAAGCTATGAAATTTCAGTGAGGAGATATTAGAAAGGGCATTTAAAAATGAAATTACAGCAGTTATATAGATATACAAGAAAAGCATTAGAGGATTATCAGATGATAGAAGAAGGGGATAATATTGCCATTGGCATTTCTGGCGGAAAGGATAGTTTAGCTTTATTATATGCGTTACAAGGAATAAGAAAGTTTTATCCTAAGAAATTTTCTATTGAGGCAATTACGGTGGATTTAGGATTTGAGAACTTAAATTTGTCTGCGATAAAAGAATTATGTGAACAGTTGGATATCAGATATAGTATAGTAAAAACAGAAATTGCGGATATTGTTTTTAAAGAAAGAAAGGAAAACAGTCCTTGCTCTTTGTGTGCAAAAATGAGAAAGGGTGCGTTAAATAGTAAAGCATTAGAATTAGGATGTAATAAAATCGCTTATGCTCATCATAAAGATGATATCATAGAAACTATGATATTATCTTTATTATATGAAGGGAGATTTCATTCCTTTTCGCCATATACTTATCTAGATAAAATGAAATTAGTGGTGATTAGACCTCTTATGTATATCAATGAAACGGATATCATTTGTTTTCAGAATAGATATCAGCTTCCTGTGGTAAAAAGTCCATGTCCTATGGACGGAAATACAAAAAGAGCCTATGCAAAAGATTTAATCTATCAATTAAATCTTGAAAATCCGGGTGTAAAAGAACGTATGTTTCGAGCTATTTTAAATGGTCATATACAAGGTTGGCCAGAAAAAAACACAAGTAAATAAAATTTTAAAAGAGGAGAAGATCTTTATGGATATTACGACGATGTATTCTGTCTATCCAGAATGTTCTAATATAAAAGAAATAGATTTTCAAGATTTAGTGAAGGCTTTTCTCTCTAGTATAGATGTTTCTGATAGTACACGAACACGATATACTTCTTATTTAACATTCTTTTTTCGCTATTTGGAAGAAAATCAAATCGAACAACCAAGACATGAAGATATCTTAAATTATAAGAACTTATTGTTAAAAACCAAGAAACCTGCTACCGTAAATCTATATTTAGTTCCAATACGCCTATTTTTTTCCTTCACTTGTGATATTCATGCTTATCCTAATATTTCCACTGGAATTAAAAAGGTAAAGGATAAAACAGGAAATAAAAAGAAAGCGCTATCTATTTTACAAGCGAAAGAACTTATGCAAACTGTTTTACAAGAAGAAAAAGACCCTCTTTTTGTCATGAGAGATTATTGTATCATTAACCTGATGATTCGGACAGGACTGAGAGAAATAGAGATTGTAAGGCTTAATATTGAAGATATTGATTCAGAAGCAGGGCAGACGATTTTATATGTATGGGGAAAAGGGAGAAAAACAAAAGATGAATTTGTTGTTTTAACAGATGATTTATATCACATTTTGTTAGAATATTTAAAACTAAGAAAATCTACAGATGAAACAGAACCTCTCTTTATTTCAGCTTCCAATCAAAATAAAGGGGAAAGACTGACTACACGTTCTATAAGAATGATTGTAAAAAATGCATTAATACAAGCTGGATTAAATTCTTCTAAAATAACAACACATAGTCTGCGCCATACAGCAGTCACGCTTGCCTTGTTAGGAGGAGCGAGTTTACAAGATACACAAGCGATGGCAAGACATAAAAATATTCAGACCACTATGGTTTATGCACATAACTTAAATCGTTTTCAAAATGCAGCAGAAAAGAATATAGATGCTTTTTTCCGATAAAAGGATAAAATTAATACGACAGGTAGCAGAACAATTTTTTCTATTGTCTATGTTTCTACAATATGAAATACACCATTTTTCATTTCAAAGTGTTAAATGATAGTGCAATAAATTTTGCATTAAAAAGAGTGAATGTGGTTCAAAAGAAAGAGCTATGAACAGAATGATAGTTCATAGCTCTTTCTTTATTCTTGATGGATAAAGCCGCAGAGTTTATCAACAGCCAGAGAAGAGTTAGGTTTTACCTCCATTTTAAATAGTCTTTCTCTACCTTTTATTATTCATATAAACTTTCAATCAAATGGTCTATCATAAAGTCAAAGGTTTCCATATGATTTCAAAGAAAGGAAAAGCTATGCCTAATAGTTATTAATAAGTATGTAATATAAGTATTTGTTATAAATAAAAAGATGAAGTATAATATCAATAGAAATTAAGAAATAGATTAAAAAATTTGTGTCAAAGAATCGACGCAGGAAGGGTAGGAAAAGAACAAATATGAATATTTTAAGAAAAATTTCTGTCGTACTCACTTTTATTTTTGTGTTTACATTCACATTGGCTGGATGTGGTCAGTCAGATAATCATAACAGAGAACAGGACAATAATTCTTCACAAACAGAAAATCAAAGTAGTCAAAAACAGACACTTTTAGACGAGCTTCATAAAGAACAAAAGCAAATTAAATGTCTGGATTATCTGGTTTATAAAATGGAAAAAACCAATAAAAAAATGTATGATTCGATAAAAGAAAGGAGTTATTTTATATGAAAATGATTACAAATAAAACTTTTGACGAGGAAAGAGCATTATATGGAGAAAGGGATTTAGTTGTAAAAAACTGCAATTTTGATGGTTCTGCTGATGGAGAAAGTGCCTTTAAAGAAGGAAGAGAAGTTACTGTTATAGATTGTTTTTTCAATCTCCGTTATCCGTTCTGGCATGACGACGGTTTGAAGATTTCAGAATCAGAAATGACAGAGCTTTGCCGTGCTGCTCTTTGGTATTCTAAGAATATTGAAATTACAGACACAAAACTTCATGGAATCAAAGCATTACGTGAATGTAGTAAGGTAAAAATGCGTGGATGTGATATTATTTCTCCCGAATTTGGATGGTCAGTATATGGAATAGAAATGGAGGATTGTATTGTTGAAAGTGAATATTTTATGATGCGTTCTAATCATCTGAACTTTTGTAATGTACAGATGAAAGGTAAATATTCCTTCCAATATATTGAGGACTCTATATTTGAGAATTGCATTTTTGATACAAAAGATGCTTTTTGGCACGCTAAAAATATCACTGTCAGAAATAGTGTAGTAAAAGGCGAATATCTAGCATGGTACAGTGAGAATATTACATTTGAAAACTGCAAAATTATTGGAACACAACCTCTTTGTTACTGTAAAAATCTAAAACTTATTAATTGTGAAATGATAGATACAGATTTGAGTTTTGAACGCTCTGATGTAGAAGCAACTCTTACCACTCCCATTGTCAGTATCAAAAATCCGTTATCTGGTCATATTTATGTACCAAAAGTTGGAGAAATCATTATGGATATCGCAGAGGCAAAAGGAGAGATCATCATACAAAAGAATTGTTGCTGTTGTTGTGCATGAGTTTTAAAAAAGGGGAAAATAAAAGAAAGGGGCAGCGGAATGGAAAGCTATTTTATAAAGGGAATTTTCATTGGGCTTTTTTTTGGTATACCGATTGGAGCAGTTGGTACAATGACAGTACATCGAACTATCCGTTACGGTTTTAAAGCCGGACTTATGACAGGGCTTGGTTCATCCACTGCTGATTGTTTTTATGCCTGTATTGGAGTTTTCGGCTTGACATTTATTTCAGATTTCCTTTTAAAACATCAAATGATCATTCATCTTATTGGCAGCAGTTTGATTTTAGCTATGGGTATTCAATTATTTATTTGTAAAAGAAAACTTATTTCTTTACAAAGTCCAAAACAAGTAACAGATAGTATCAAAATGTTTTTATCGTCTTTTGTTATTGGTATCACAAATCCTGCGGCAATTCTAACATTTTTATTTGCTTTTTCTTATTTTGGCATTTCAGGTGGAAAAAATCTGTTTCTAGGAATATGGCTTGTCTGTGGGGTATTTATTGGAACATATATTTGGTGGATTACACTGTCAGCGATAGTATCTATCATAAAGAAAAAGACAGAAACTCACAGCTTTCGCTATATGAATAAAATCTTTGGAACAGTTTTGATTTTATTCGGTATGGTTGTTTTGATAAAAACATTTCATGGGTGAGAATAGTATTTTACGGCAACAGAAACAGTTGGAACAGAATAAGGAGAAATTACAATGAAAAAGATATGGATGATAATATGTACGATTACAGTATCATTTTCTATTGCTGCCTGTAGCAGGAATTTGACAGAAGAGAAAAAATCAAATATTCCAAAAGTTTCTGAATCGATATCAAACATACAGGAAAATGAGAATATACTTCGGAACATGAATGGGAAATTTCAAATTCAAGCAAAAGACAATAGTGAAAGAGATAAGTTTGATGATATATTAAAAGAAAGTAAATCTACAGAATTAGCTCAAGTCATTATCGAGGAGGAAAAGAATATGTTTGATATGGAAATTGTTGTCGGAGAACAAAATTTTTCTGCAATATTATATGATAATGAAACAACAAGAGCTTTGATTGAGCAGTTCCCTATGACTCTCAATATGGAAGAACTAAATGGAAATGAAAAATATTATTATCTGTCAGATAGTCTTCCCACAAATGCCAGCAGACCATCTAGTATTCATACAGGAGATTTTATGCTATATGGAAATAACTGTTTGGTATTATTTTATGAAAGTTTTTCAACTTTTTATAACTACACACCTCTTGGTCGGATTGACAATTCTGATGGACTTGCAGAAGCACTTGGAAGTAGTAATGTGCAAATTATATTTCGAGTGAAATAAAATAGATAAAATTATAAAATTTTGGATTTTATCTCTCAAAAAATGACCTCATAAAATGCCCATATAGCCTTTATTTTGATTTTCTTGATATAAAATATGCCTAAGACATAAAATGGGTTGTATGATGATTTTATGAGGTCATATTGCTATTTTGGTATTAATTTCAGATAATTATTATATAATTTATAAATATTCAAAAAATAAACGCTATTTTACTCCATGAAAATTTTCATCTTTATTTTTACATACCGTTATATTTTCCGAAAAAGAAGAGGCGTTTGTTTTAAATCCTAAATGAATGGCGTTTTTGGGACAAGCTTTTGCACATTCTCCACAGCGAATACATTCGGCAGAATTAGATGCTTTTATAGGGTCTACTTCCATTTTACAAATATTTTTACATTTTCCACAATTAACACATTTATGTTTATCAATTTCTAAATGATAAATACTTATTTTATTCATCAAACCATAAATAGCGCCTAATGGGCAAAGTATTTTACAGAAAAAACGATAGATTAAGATACAGCCTATCATTGTCAAAATCAATATAAATATTTTCAAGAAGAAAAGTCCGCCTATTGTTTGCCTGAGTTCTGGATGAGTACTGAGTAACGAGATCCCACCTTCTAAAGTTCCAGCAGGACAAATATATTGGCAAAATGCGGGTTTACCCATTCCCATATAATTAGTTGCTACAATTGGCAATAAAATAACAAAGACTATAAGAATTATATATTTTATATAGGTAAAAATTTTTGGAAGTTTTAACTTAGGGCTTGGAAGCTTATGTATGAATTCTTGAAGTAATCCGAAAGGACAAAGCCACCCACATATAAATCTCCCTAATAATACTCCAAATGCGAGCAAAATACCAACTACATAAAAACTAAAATTAAAATTCATAGAACCATTTACAGCTTGAAGTGCTCCGATTGGACAAGCGAAACTGGCAGCAGGACAGGAATAACAGTTTAATCCAGGATTGCAAAATTGTTTCCATTTTCCCTGAAATATTTTTCCTTCTTTAAAATTCATCAAATATGGATTAGAATATCCAAAAGCGATGATTTGAAACAATTTTCTTTTTAAAGAATGTTTTATTTTCACTTTTCATCACCCCAATCCGATACATTCCAAGCAAATATTGACCGCTTTATTAAGGATAATTTCTGTTTCGTTTCTCATAAAGCCATACAGAATGAAAAATCCTGATATTATGATAATAGTAGTTTTCAATATATTCTTTTTTTTATTTTCCATTTAAATAGTCCTCTACAAATTTTTTATAACCATCTACATCAGCGCCTATAATCGGTTCTCCTACAATATTTCCATTTTTATCTATAAATAACGTAGTAGGTACGCCAATAACCCATTTTATGATATTCTCAAAATCTTTATTGATGATAATTTGAGTAAAATCAGCTTCCGATTTTTCCATAATTTGTACTGCTAAATCATAGTGGGTATTATCATCTTCACTTTCAATATCGCAAATAAGACCAATTAACTGTACATTGTCTGGCATAGTTTCTGCCCATTCTCCAAGCTCTGGCATTTCTTCTATACAAGGATTACAAAAAGTTCCCCATATATTTAAAACGGTCAAATCCTTTTCAGCGAAAATATTTTCTGTTACAGTATTTCCTTTTAAATCTTTTGATGTAAATTTAGGCATTTGCTTTGGAAATGTTTCTATTTCATGACTCTCCCAAATCTCTGAATTGCTTTCGTATATTACAGTTTGGTTTTCTATATCTGTTTTTCCACATCCTGCTAACAGCATAGTCATAAGAATAATACCACTGACTTTTATTAAACTTTTTTTTGATTTCATAATTGTTTCCTCCTTTTTTATTTCTTTATTATTTTAACATAACATTATCGTTCTGTCTTGTTTTTGAACTATGTTTATTTTTTGTGGAAGCAGGATTAATAAATTTATATCTATTTTCAAAGGATATTCGCGCCTTTAATGTGATGGATGACAAGGAAAATATTTGTTTTTTGTTTTAACTTCCGACAATCTTCGTTGCAGGTAGTTAAAAATCGAATATACATTCTATATTATTTTCTACAACAACCACTAAGTATAATAAATCTATTGAATAATTCATTCTTTTTGCTTTTTCACACATGGAATCTTGTATCTGTCCTACAAATGTGCTAAACTGAACATAACAATAAGTTGGAATTATATCATTGCGATTTCCTGAGTCATTGATTACTTTTACAAGGAGAATTTAGAAAAGTGAATATACAAGAATTTAATACCGGTGGTTATTTTAAATGTAGGGAGGGTTTTTGATGATATTTTCAAAAGTATGGCAATCTCTGCATAATGTGCATAGAATCACACAAAGATGGATTGAACATTTTCTGCCAAATGAGGAAAAACGCCAGTCGCGGGAGATTCTACGGCTTATCTGCTATAAATACCATGGAGAAGAAACAGGGACAGAAAACAGAACAAATGCGTCAAAAAAGTATCTGCCAGGGAAGTCAAAGCGCTTTCTGCACATCTCATGGGAAGAGTGGAAAGAGAGAAAATGGCTGTCTGTGTTCTGCCATCCGGCTTTTTTGCAAAGGCAGTACAGCCCGGAAGTTCTAGCAGGACTTTGCAGCTTCCTGGAGAAAGAAAGCCTGATCCGTCTTGAAGGGATCGGACAGGATTTGTATTTTGCCATATGCATGGCATATGGATTTTTCACGGATACCGATGGTACGGCGGCTGCAGACAGGCTGGCGAGGCTGGCAGCAGCTCCTGAGGCGAAAAGCGAATATGACCGTATAAAAGGGCTGCTTGCCGTACACCCGAATCACCGGGAATATGTGCAGGATCTCCAGTGCTGGTCTGACCTGATAGAAGAACGCCGCTTCGTTTCTTTCTGTAGGGAGGCATACTGCTTCTGGCAGGGCATGGGGAATAAAGAACAGCAGACCGCCTTTGCAGAGGGCTTTCCGGGCATGGCGGAGCAATGGCTGCTGATGTCCTCCCTTCCTGATTCCGATACGGAATTTACCCTCCGCAACCTTTGCAGTCTGCCGCATCCTTTGTTCTCACGGCAGTTGTCGGCGAAAATGCAGGAATATACGCATCTGTGCGGGAAGCGGTGGGAATTTTTCCAGGCGTTTGTGGATGCGCTGGATTCTACAGGAGAAGGACATTCTGTCCATGAACGCGGATATGTGCCGCTTATGCAGCGCTTTGATGCGCTGAAGGCACGATATGGTTCTTCAGGAAGTTGGAAAAAGCTTCTGTGCAACCGCAGTTTCCAGAATGCTTTTCGGAATTGGGTGCTGCACCCATGCTATGGCAGCTATGTCAGCTCCCAGCCCAGGTATCTGGAATATTATGGATGGAGGGAAGTGCGCAGTCAGTTCGATGGCAGTTCGCCTTTTGAGGAAGAACTACTTGCGTGGCTTAAGAATGATCTGTACTTCACCGAGTACGAGAAACGATACCAAAAGGAGTTGGCATGGAAGGGGCAGCAGATCGAAAAGACCTATTTCCGTGAGTTGTTCCCCTTGCCGGAACGAAGCAAAGGAAAACTTGAGGTTCTTTGCAAGGCAGAGCAGGGGAAGCCGATCGGCGCAAAGAAGGCATCGGAAGCACTCAGCGAACTGTATGCGTATGATGAAATGGCACTGCGCCGTCTGACACAGGTGACCAATAGCATGGTGCATTTTAATTTCCTCCTGAGCGCGCCAAAGGACAGGAAAGAGGTGGCATGGGGAGATGCAGTCTGTTTTCTGGAGGAGGAAGTCCTGATTTATCGCAGGGAGGAAAACGGAACCTGCCGCTTGAGCCACGCCGCTTTTTTTGACATGATTGCTCACATTATCGACAGCAAGGCGGACTGCCACCTTACCCATAAGAAATCCTTCTATCATAATGAATTTATAGATACTGTATGCAAAAATATGTACCTGTACGAATGCTATATATCTGGCATGAAATCTGTAGATATAGAAAGGATGTCGTGGATATGTGTATTGAAACAGATAACAAAAAACTTATTGAAGCCCTTGTAAAAGTTGCCGGATCAGCGTTTTTGTCTTATCAAAAGAGAAAAAAACAAGGAAAGCGACTTCTCTTTCCTTGGCTTCAATAAGTTTTTCGTTGTAGAATTATTTTATAGTTGCTTCTATTTTTTTGTTTTTTTAATAAATCAAAAATTCTTTTAATTTTATTGCCAACTGTTCTACTGCCTCTTGATTTACTTCTACATGGGAATTATAATAATGATTCACTTCTGTATATAATTCATAAAAACATCTTTTCTGTTTGAAATTAGGACTAAGAGGGTACTTTTGGGAATATCTTTTTAATAACCCATATCCTTTTCCATTGGCATTATCTAATTGATACAGATCATATTCATTATCCGCCCAGCAACAATCAAAGGGATCAATCACTGCTACGGCATGAGTTTTATCCTCTGCTAATAAAATATTCCATGTATTATAATCTCCGTGAATGAGTCTTGCCTTTGTGATAGGCAAATAGAATATCTGATCAAAATATTTTATTGACTCCTCAAATATAGACAGCACATTACTAGAAATCTGTTTCTTATGATAAAGTTCATTGGCTTTTTCTACAATTTTACAAGCAATCGGATAATAATAATCTTGCCAACTTTGATAATATTGTAATGTATTTAAAGGTCCAAATCCTTTTGGATTTACAGTATTATGGATAGCAATCAGATTATCTACTATTTCATCACATATAATTTCTCTTGTATTTTCTGAAATTTTTGTAACATCAAAATCCCCTGCATTGACTCCTTTTAGATATTCCATAAATACTATATCATAAGCTAATCCAGAAGTGTTCTGTTCTTGGACATCATATATTTCAGGCATTTTTAATAAACTATGTTTAGAAAGTAATTGTATCTGCTCTGCTTCCCTCGCCGCAAAGTTAGGGAATAAATACAATTTTGCAATAATAGTAGATGGATCACATGGAAGTGTTACTAAAAAAGCTCTGCCATAAAATCCCCCTCCCAATGCCTCTATTTTTTCGGGCTGAACATGAAAATAATTTTTAACGGCTTTTATGATTGTATTTTCCATCTATTTTCTCCTCCTTTTGCCTAATCGTAATCCATCTTGATTTTTGATGAGCTTATTATACTATTGATAATACACTTTTGCAAGAAACTTTAGATTTCTTTTTTCTTAATTAATGATTAAAATTTCATGTTTTTACACAACCCTACAAATGGGACTTTATATATATCTTTGAAGCGTTTTATTCCTTTTTTCTTTATAAATACTAATCATGGTATTGACAATACATAATATTATAAAAAGGCTTGTAAAGTTAATCCAAATATCTCTATATGCGGTTTCCGCTAACTCTTCCCTTAATCCGCTAAACCAGACATATATAAATGCTAATAATTGAGATGGCACATATGCAATTATGTATCTAAAAATCAAAGGCTTAACAGGTAAATCCGTACACAACTGAAATGCGACAATACCAATCAAAAGAATCATAGCCCTATCTAATTCGTGCCAATTACCGCTTGGGTCTTCATAAATACCATTACTAAGATATAAAATACTATTTAACAATGTTGTTACCGTATATATTATCGAATAAATCGACACTATACTTATCCATTTTTTCTTACTCATTTTTTCCTCCAATTCCAACATTTCATTTTCAAGCAGATACGATTTATGGCTGGTGTTTCTACCATATAGAGGCGTTGTATGAAAATTTCATGTTTTTAAGTGTTTCCTTTCATTTCTTTCAATATCCCTTTGAATACTTGCGCAATCATCTTGTTTATTTCTTCTGCTGTAAATACACACATATTTGTTGCACAAAGCACTGCTATACCATGTGTGTAAATCCACAAGTGACGGTATAACTGTTCTGCCTTATTCTCAGACAAATGATATTCGTTTTGAACCGACAATAAAATGTCTTTGTAATTATCATCTATTATGGGCAATACATTGACAACTGCGGGGTTTTGTTTTTGTTCTGACATAAAAAGTAATTGAAATAATTTTGGTTCTTGAATGGCAAAAAGGATATATTGTGTGCCTACACCTTTAAATGCTAATTCTTGCTCTAAACCTTTCTTGACATATTCGTCATAAAGTGATTTTGCCGATTTTTTAACTTCCTCTTGCACCTCTTCCATGCTTTGAAATATGGTGAAAATAGGTCTGGCGGAACTCCCTAGTTTTGTTCCTAATGCTCTAGCAGATAAAGCCTCCATTCCATTTTCTCTTATGATATTTAGTCCAGCTTGTATAATGTTATCCCGTGTAAATTTTGCTTTTGGCGGCATATAATATCCTCCCTAAATTAAATTGAATGTTTTGCAACATATGTATTAAAACGTTTGTTTTATTATATATCAAGAAACTACCTGTGTCAATAAATTTAAAAGAAAAGTTACAAATATTATTCAAAAAAATGATTTCCGTGAGTTTCAGATGAATAATCTTGCTTTTTAAATTTAGATACGTTAAAATATATTTAACTATATCATTTTTTGTAACGTAAAGAAAATTTATTATGAATAGGAGAGGAAAGGAAACAAAATGAGAAGAACAATAAAGGGAAAGCTTACTTCAAGTGTAATTTTAATTGTAGTTATGGTAGTGTTCTTGGTTGTTGTTTCAATTATGACAATTGCAGGAAAGGGGATTGTAGAGAGCAAAAAAAATGAGTTGCAGCTTCAATCGGAAAAATATGCGGCGGAAATTAATACTTGGATTCAAGAAGAAAAAATGGTGGTAGAAGATGTTGCAAAGATGATAGAGATTGAAAAAAGGATAGATGAAGAATTTTTAACAAGTCTTGTCTTTGGATATGCAGCAGATAGAGATGAATTGTTAAACTTATACTGCGGAACAGCAGAAGGAATGTTTATCAAAACGATAGAAGGAGATACTTTTGAAGGCTATAATCCAGTAGAACGTGGATGGTATCAGCAGGCGGCAAAGAGTGGTGAAACAATTGTTATTGATCCATATATAGATGCCGTGATAAATGATATGTGTGCCTCAATAGCAACTCCTGTATATTTTGACAATGAATTAGTTGCCGTTGTTGGGGCAGATTTAACATTGGAAAAAATTTCGGAACTGGTTGATGCCATTGATTATGTAGATGGTGCTTACGGCTTTTTAGTGGATAGTGTTGGTAATTATATTTCACACCATAATAAAGACTTTGAACCAACAACAGATAAAACTGTCGCTTTTACGGATATTATACCCGAATTAAAGGGAATGACTGGAAAAGTGGTTCAAGCAAAAGACTATAATGGTGAGAAAAGTTACTTTTCTGTAACAAAAGTAAATGGTTGTGAATGGGAACTTGGCGTGACAGTACCAGCGTCTAATATGACATCTACTTTGGAAATGACTCTTTTTGTTTCATTTGGAATCGTATTGGCTGCTATTATAGTAAGTGTGATTGTTTTAAGTGGCTTAATCGGAAAAATGTTAGCTCCTGTTCAGACATTAAAATTATTTGCCTCTGGAGATTTCTCTGAAAATGCAGTAATCAGTAAGGAAATACCAAAAGAATATAAAAATGAAACCGAACAGATCACGATTGCCACATCAAAAGTAAAAGAACAGATTCGTAGCATTATCCTTGAAACAAAAGATGAAGCAGAAAATATTGGTATTATTTCTTCTACGGCAGCAGGAAAAATGGACGTACTTAATACAGAAATGAATAAAATATCCAATACTGTCAGTGATGTATTTCAACAAACCCAAGAAGCGGATTCTATTACAGAACAAATACATATTACAGGAAAAGAAATCGGGCAAGCGATTGAAGGAATTGCAGAAAAAGCAACGGATACAGCAGGACAGTCTAATGATATTATGGAGAGGGCAAAAGAACTTTATACTGTTTCAAAGGAAGCAGGAAGTCAAGTAGGCAGTTTATATAATAGCACAAAAGAAGGATTGGAAAAGGCGATTAAAGATAGCAAAAGAATTGATGAGATACGAAACCTTGCTCAAGATATTTTAGCAATTAGTTCCCAAACAAACCTTCTTGCCTTAAATGCTTCTATTGAAGCTGCAAGAGCTGGAGAATCTGGAAAAGGTTTTTCTGTTGTTGCAGAAGAAATAAGAAATTTAGCAGATACTTCAAAACGAACCGTAGATCAGATTACAAGCGTTACAGATGCTATTATACAGAGCGTTACCTCCTTATCAGATAAATCCAATGCTTTGCTGACATTTATAAATGAGAAAGTAATGGCAGATTATCAGCAAATGATTTCCATTTCCAGACAATATGAAGATGATGCGATTTTCTTCTGTTCCGTAGCAACAGATCTGGGGGCATCATCAGAAGAAATGAGTGCAAGTATGGTAAATATCAATGAATCTATAGATTTGATAGCAAATCTTGTGGGAGAAATAACAAAAGGAATGAAAGTGATTGAAGAAGCGATTACTGATTCGAGCGGACAATCTGCTGATGTAGTTTCAGAAATGGCGAATTTATCAAAATTAAGTGAGAAGTTGAATACGACGGTAGCAGCATTTAGAGTATAAAATATAATAGATTATCTGCTTTCGTAATCTTCATAGGACAGTAAGATTGCAATATTTACATTTTATGGTTTCACAAGATGAAATTGACAAAAAAGTTATAAGATATAATAGGTTGATGACGATAAAATGATACGAAATGAGGTGGCAAAAATGAAATGTACCTTAATGCATCAACGAACATCTGTTGCTAATCTTGAACTTGATGATTCCACAGGTTTTATACAAAAAATAAACACCGTGTATGCGCCGAACCATTTGTCATACACGATCATATCTTTGAAGACTTCTGGATATACTTTCCGGGTAAGTAACCCGCTATCTTCCATTGAGCGCAAAAGATAAAAAATTACAGAGTGTTTTTACACATCAAGGTGTCCACAATGAAGAAAGAAACTTCACTGTGGTACACTTTTTTGATGATGCGAAATTTGTCTGATTTTAGATTTTGATGCGCTTTCACTCTTACAGATGTATGAAACAAATTTGATTGGCACTGCCCTGTTCTTCAAAATGCCTGTTTATCCATTCGCAATTTATTATAAATTCCAAAACTTTAGAGCTAACTCTCTGTCAATAATAGAAGTAAGGAAGCCCGGATTACTAATCTGAAATGCTTTAAGGCTTTCAAGAAAAATAGATTTACTTTCTGTCTTTATATCAGCAAATGTTTTATCCAACTTCTGATTTTTCACATTCTGTTCCACATATTCATCTGATTGTTTTTCATAATTATCAATCATATTTGGACTTTTTTTCACAGCATTTGAATACCAATTTGTCAAATACTTCAAAGAGTTAATCCCGCCGTCCTCTTTGCTGATTTTCTGATATTCTGTATATGCACTACTATCCATTGTCCTCATTACATCAACTACATCTGTTGTATAAACAAGATTACTCCCATGCCCTAAATAATTGCCTTTCTTTACGCCATAATCCATATTTCCATTATTGCCTGCTTTTCCAGCACTTGCCAATTTTGCAACAGATTCCATTGCTTCCAAAAACGGATTCCTGTTATCATGAGAAATGTTAGATAACATTTTTTTAGAAGATATTTCTGAACGTCGATAATCTGCTTTTAAAATCACATAATACATATATTTTAACACAGAACATATAAACTTTCCAGAAAGTCGTTTTCTTTTTTGGTAATAAGATAGAAAAATTTAAAATCTTTTGATAAAATGAATGTCAGAAACAAATTCGTATTTGTATCAGAAATAGAACAGGAGGTATTTCGATGAGGTCAGAAAAGCAGATATATGAAATGATTCTGAATTTTGCCAAATCAGATGAACGTATTCGTATGGTTACTTTGGAGGGTTCTCGAACAAATGTCAATATTCCATCAGATGATTTTCAAGATTATGATATTACATATTTTGTAACAGATATACAGAGTTTTACAGCAGATGATTCATGGTTGAATGTATTTGGTGAAAGATTGATTATGCAGAAACCAGAGGATATGGAATTATTTCCAGCAGAGGAAAAAGGATTTTCTTATTTGATGTTATTTTATGATGATGTTAAAATAGATTTAACTTTATTGTCACTAGACTTGATAGATGAGTATTTCACATGGGATAAGTTAGTAAAATTGTTATTGGATAAAGATAATCGTATTTATCAGCCTCCTGTACCAACAGATATAGATTATCATTTGCAATGTCCTACAGCACGTATGTTTGATGATTGTTGTAATGAATTTTGGAATACTATACCATATGTAGTAAAAGGTCTATGCCGTAAGGAGATTTTATTTGCTATTGACCATATGAATGATGTAGTTCGCAAAGAATTATTACGTATGATTTCATGGGTGGTTGGAACAGAACAAGGCTTTCATTTCAGTATAGGTAAAAACTATAAATTTTTGGAGCGCTATGTACCAAAAGAACTGTGGGAAAGACTTATGATGACTTACCAAATGGCTTCCTATACGCAGATGTGGAAATCTTTAGAGCAGTGTATGACATTATTTCGAGAGGTTTCAAAGGAAGCAGCGCAGAGATTAAATTATCCCTATCCACCATATGATGAAAAAATCAGTGCTTATGTCATTCGGCAAAAGGAAAAATATGTAAGTGAGTGATTTGAGTTTGTCTGATAATGAAAAAACTCTTAAAAACCTGCTGCCTATATATTTTATCTATAATATTTTCTAATGCCTATTTTGTCCAAATAATCTTTCATATGGCAGCAGGTTTTTAAAAATAGAAATGGATTAAATCAGCTTATCCTATTTAGAATACCATCTACATCTACTCCGGGATGAGTTAAATACATACGGCAAATCTGTTCTGTTAATTCTAAACTGATATGATTACTTTCAGCAATTTGTTTCACTGTTTTTCCTCTATCTACATCTTTCATTACCGCTTTAACTATCTTCTGACGATCCTGTTCTTTTTCTGGCATTTTCAAATTTTTCTCCTTTTGTTCATGTTGTTCATGAGAAATATCAATTCTCCTGATCTCATATCTCCCATTTTCCATCACTTCTATCACAGCCATAGTAATAGGATAATAAAATCTTTTTAAGCCACAGCTTCCTGGGTTTAACCATCGAATACCATTTTCCATCTGATCTGTATATTTATGCGAATGACCAAATACTATCAAATCTGTGACACCAAGATTTTTAGGCAATTCCTTTCTATTATGAATCATTTTTATATGAATCCCATACAGTTCTATTTCTAACATTTTAGGTAGATACTCTGCCCATTCCTTATCAACATTCCCCCGTACTACATAGAAAGGCGCTATATTTTTTAGCTTTTCTATGATGTCTTTTGTATCAATATCTCCTCCATGCAAAATTATATCACAACTTTGTAATTCTTTTATCACTTCTTCTCGTAATAAACCATGTGTATCCGATATCACTCCGATACGATACATACCATATCTCTCCATTCTTTCAGAATTTTTTTAACAATAGTATTGAATTTTCATGCACATAAAAATTTTTTCATTTTATTCTTTATCTAAGCAAGTTTGAAATCTCACTTGATAAAGTCCATTTTTACCAGCGCATTTTTAATTTTAATATTTAGTTCTATCATCATTCATCAGCCTTCCCTTTCAGCCATGCCGTTCCCGGATAAAGTTCTCCTGTCCTCGCAAAATATTCCACACATTTTTCGGCAAGTTCGGGATCTTGCATGGTATAACGCAGCTGCATAAAACTTCTATAGATTGTATTCGTATCGGATTCCTCGTCAGAGTCCAGATAATCTGGGTTAAAGCTAGAATAAAAGCCGCCGTCCTTCATACCGTTATTGACAACATATTCGAAAGCAATCCAACTGGAATTTACTTCAATATTAAAATAATCCCCTTCCCTGTCCAGATAGGATAGAACAGCCCCAAGCACTTTCCTCCTGTGTATTTTCCTGAGAAGCTGCTTTAAATTCTTCTCTGTAAGTCTTTGATGTTTGATCGGTGGTTCGCCATATTCACACACATCCAGATATAATTCCTGCAATCCAGAAGGGAATTTTTTCATAAGATTTCTCACTGGAATAATTAATTGAGTTCTATTCCCTACTTTTTTTTAATAAATGTGTTTCGATGTCATATTGATTTTCCTCCAATATATCGGGCTTTCATTCCCTCATATCCGTCTGTTAATACTCTGCTTATAAATTCTTCATCCAATTCCAAATAAGATGTGGCGAGCATAGTTGCCATACCATGAACATATATCCACATTTCAAGATGGAACAGATAGGCATCTTCTTCGCTGATACCTAAATTCTGCTGTATCAATTCAATTAAAGGTTTATTTTCTTCTTTATCCTCTATGCTTTCATGAGAACGGTCACGCATAAAGAGCAGTCTAAAAAGCTCTTTTTCTTCTTTTGCAAAACGGATATACGCCATGCCGCTTGCCTTATAGGGTGGATATTTCCCGATTGCCATATCCTCTTTCAGATAGTTTTGATATAATTCGTCAGCAGCTTCCATGACAGCACTCAGTACATCTTCCATGTTCTCAAACAAGCTGAAAATTGGCTTAGAAGAGGAACCAAGTTTTTCACCTAATCCTCTGGCGGTTACTGCGGTAATTCCTTGCTCTCTTGCTAAATCAAGTGCGGCAGCAAGGACTTCTTCTCTCGTAAACATAAATTTTCTTGGCATTATATTCTTCTCCTTAAATAAAGAAACACTTGTAGCACTACATGTGTTTCTTTATTATATCCGATATATACGGCATTGTCAACTCATCTAGCATTACTTTTAGCAGTCGCCTTACTATAAACTTTCCGAAAAGAAAATTTTATTTTGAATGTCCGTAAAATCCGTCCTACATCTCTGTGTCATAACGGTCATACAACATCTCTGATTTCATTCTCGCCCACATGCTCTCACAGCTTTACATATGTTTATAAACTAAGGAAGGAAATAATTGCTTTTATAGGGTTCTAATGGTAGAATAAATAAGAAGTAAAAAAGTGACTGAAAATACAAGCAAGAAAAGGAGTACAAAACATATGAAAATTGGTTTTGACAATAACGCTTATTTAAAAATGCAATCGGAACATATTATAGAAAGAATTAACCAATTTGATAATAAGTTATATCTAGAATTCGGCGGCAAACTGTTTGATGATTACCATGCTTCTAGAGTGCTGCCTGGATTTGAGCCTGATAGCAAAATGCGGATGTTATTAAATTTAAAAGAACAGGCTGAACTTGTCATTGTGATTAATGCGGCCGATATTGAAAAAAATAAAGTACGAGGTGATTTGGGAATACGCTATGATGAGGACGTTTTGAGATTAATTGATGCTTTTCAAGCAAGACAATTATATGTTGGAAGTGTAGTTGTCACACAATATTCTGGACAATATAGCGCAGATATGTTTAAAGAAAAATTAAAAAAGTTTGGTGTTTGTGTTTATACCCATTATATCATAGAAGGATACCCCAGCAATATTCCCTTTATTTTAAGTGAAGAAGGTTTTGGAAAAAATGATTATATCAAAACTTCCAGACCTTTAGTGATTATCACTGCTCCCGGTCCTGGCAGCGGGAAAATGGCGACGTGTCTTTCTCAGCTCTATCATGAACATAAACGAGGAATTCATGCTGGATATGCCAAGTTTGAAACTTTTCCTATCTGGAATCTGCCTTTGCGACATCCTGTGAATATCGCTTATGAGGCGGCAACCGCTAATCTAAATGATGTCAATATGATAGATCCATTCCATTTAGAAGCGTATGGAAAAACGGCTGTGAATTATAATCGAGATGTGGAAATATTCCCTGTATTAAATGCTATTTTTGAGAAGATTTATGAAAAAAGTCCTTATCAATCTCCTACAGATATGGGAGTGAATATGGCTGGAAACTGTATTATAGATGATATGGTATGCTGTGAAGCATCAAAACAGGAAATTTTACGCCGTTATTATACCGCAAGAATGGATGCTTTAAAAGGAAAAGAATCCATTGAATGTAGCCATAAGATTGAATTACTGATGAAGCAGGCAAAAATCACAACAGAAGATAGAAAAGTAGTCACTTATGCTTGTGAGCGAGCAAGGAAAACATCTGTTCCGGCAGCAGCGATTGAATTGCCAAATGGAAAAATCATTACAGGAAAAACCTCGAATCTATTGGGGGCTTCTGCTGCCCTATTATTAAATGCATTAAAAGAATTAGCTGGCATTGATCATGATATCCATGTTATTTCTCCCTCTGCAATAGAACCTATTCAGCATTTAAAAATAGACTTTTTAGGAAGCAAAAATCCGAGATTACATACTGATGAAGTCCTGATTGCTCTCTCCATCAGCGCTGTTTCTCATTCTGATGCCAAGGCTGCTTTGGAACAATTACCCAATCTCAAAGGATGCGAAGTTCATACTTCTGTCATGTTAGCAGAGATTGATTTAAAAGTATTTCACCGTTTGGGAATCCATCTCACTTGTGAAGCCAAGTATGAAACCCAAAAATTATATCATGAATAATACCTTTAAGGTCTGATTCTGATTGTGACTGTCTAAATCTTCTTGATTTCTGATAGAACCTAACAGAAAGAAAAGATTTTTTCTGTATGATAAAAAAGTTATCGAAAAAAGAAAGAATTATCTACAGAAAAAACCTTTTCTAGGTCAACTATTTATTATCTAAAAATAGTGAATTTTCGCCTATGATAACGAAAGAATTTTCATTCTGAAATGATTATAACTTCATTATTTTCTAATTTCCTATCCTTTAACATGAGATGTGTATTTTAATTAAGTCTGTGCTTGTACCTAATTTTGAATTTCCTAAGATAACAAAAGCATCTCCTACTTGTGCATCCAACTTTTTCTCCGCTACCTCAATACACTCACTGATGAGTTCATCAGAATCTTTTTTGGTTTCCATAAAGATAGGAATTACATTCCACTCCAAGTTCAATTGTCTTTGCACTTTTTTATTATCTGTACAGGCGATTATCGCACACCCAGGTTTCGCGCTAGAAAGAATTCTGCCGCTTCTGCCTGTATGAGTTGCAATGACAAGACCTTTTGCCTTCTGATATTTTGCTGCAGTATAAGCGGCTAAAATAGTCGTAACACGTACAGTATCATCTCTATCACGAAAATGCATTGGAAAATCTTCAAATAGCTTTTCATGCACTTCTCGATAGTTAATGTGTTTTTCCGTTTCCTCACAGATTTCTGCCATGGTTTTTACACTTTCTACAGGATAATTTCCCGCTGCACTCTCACCGGAAAGCATAACAACAGAACTGCCATCATAAACAGCATTTGCGACATCAGAAATTTCTGCTCTGGTAGGACGGGCATTTGTGATCATGGATTCTAGCATCTGTGTTGCTGTAATCACTAATTTTCCTTTTTTATTACATTCAAAAATAATTTCTTTTTGAATATAAGGCAATTTTGTGAAATTAACTTCCACTCCCATATCTCCTCTTGCCACCATGATACCATCGCTCACTTCAATAATATCCTTTATATTTCTAATTCCTTGCATATTCTCGATTTTAGAAATTAATCGAATATTTTCTGTACCATTTTCCTTTAAAAATTTTCTTATCTCTAAAACGTCCTCTGCACTTCTGACAAAAGATAACGCGATATAATCTACCTCTTGTTGTATTCCAAATAAGAGGTCTTTTTTATCCACATCACTGATATAAGGCATATCAATCGGTGTATCTGGAACATTAATTCCCTTATGATTGCTGATTTTTCCTCCCACTAATACCTTACAGATGATATCCTTTCCTTCTATTTTTAAAACCTGCAGAGAAATTTTCCCATCATCTACAAGGATAATCACTCCTTCTGAAACGGATTGATATAATTGATCATATGTGATAGAGCCTATCTTCTGATTTCCGATTTTATCTTCTGCTGTCAGCACAAAAATGTCATCTTTTTTTAATATCACAGAACCATTCTCAAAATCTCGAAAACGGATTTCTGGTCCTTTGGTATCTAATAAGATGGCAATAGGAAGTCCTAATTCTTCTCTTACTTCTTTCACTGTTTGTATCTTTCTTAGCTGTTCTTCATGTGTTCCATGAGAAAAATTAAAACGTGCGCAATTCATTCCAGCAAGTGCCATTTCCTTTAAGATTTCCTTTGATTCTGATGCAGGACCTATTGTTGCAATAATTTTCGTTTTTTTCATAACTGATCTTCTCCTTTTATTTTTTGATAATAATAGATAATTGCGAAACTCCAAGTTTCATATAAATACTACTCTTCCTGAAAACCTGAAAATTCTTTCTTCCTATCCCCTCACTTAGATTTCATAACTTATTGTAACATTCACTTTTCAAAAAACAGAACAGCCAACGAACTAGCGGAGGCAAGGAAGTATTCCATAAGAAGCCCCTTGGAAGACGTCGGTACTTAATAAGCAGCCCTGATAAGGGTCGCAAATTTAGTACCGCTACGTCTGGAATGGAGCGAAAACGCGGCTTCGCTGGAATACTTCCTTGCCGGAGCGTCCCCTTTTTTGACTTTCGCAATCCCCTATTTGATAATAAGATTTTACCATATCTTTTAGAAAAAATATGCCCATTTTTTAGAAAAATATAAAAATCATTTATTTTTAATTATTTCCCATCTTATCTATTTCAAACATTTGTTTGCAATCCCTATCTAAATATGTTAAAATATAGCTACAGTTAAAAAGTAAATTTTCTGGAAATTAAATTAACTGAGAAATCACGATAAGATTAGAAAGGAGGAAGGAAAATGAAGCAAAAAAAAATAAGTGCGAAACAATTAGAAATTCTAGAATATATTAAATCGCAAATTTTAGAAAAAGGTTATCCGCCTACTGTCAGAGATATCTGTGAAGCAGTGAATTTAAAATCTACTTCTTCTGTCCATTCCCATTTAGCTACCTTAGAAAAAAACGGATATCTGCGCCGAGATCCAACTAAACCTAGAGCGATTGAAATATTAGACAACAATTTTCAATCTATAAGACGAAACAGCTTTGAATACGCAAAAGTCCCTGTGGTAGGACGTGTAGCAGCAGGAGAACCGATTCTAGCAGTTGAAAATATCGAGGGTTATTTCCCTCTTCCAATCGATATGCTGCCAAATAAAGATACTTTTATGCTGCTCGTGAGGGGAAACAGTATGATGAATATAGGAATATTCGATGGAGATTACATTCTTGTAGAAAGTCAAAGTACTGCTGAAAATGGAGAAATTGTAGTAGCCCTTGTGGGAGATAGTGCAACCGTAAAAAGATTCTTTAAAGAAGACAATCATTATCGCCTTCAGCCAGAGAATGATTATATGATGCCTATTATTGTAAACAAAGTAGATATTGTAGGAAAAGTTATTGGATTGTTTAGAAAAAATATCATGTAAACAATAGACCTGTATCGCCAGCCCGAAAACTTTACGGACTGGCTTAATAAGTATTAACGATTCAGTTCTTCTATAGAAATATCTTTTCCATCTCTCCAGATTCTCTCTAAATCATAAAACAAGCGATCTTCTTTTGAAAAAACATGAATAATGATATCCCCATAATCCAATAGAATCCAATTTCCCATGCGGTATCCCTCTACCTGTTTGACCTGTACGCCTACTTTATCTAACTCTTCCTGTACATTATCTACTAATGCCTGCACTTGATTTTTATTATTTCCATTTGCAATGATAAAATAATCTGCTAATACGGATACATTGGAAATATCAATGATTTTGATATCTTCCCCTTTTTTATCCTCTAAAGCTTGATAAGCAATTCTCGCTGCTACTTTTGCTTCCATTTTCTCTGCTCCCATATTTATTTTTTCTTTTGATGGTTCTGTTTCCATTGAAACCTCCTTTTTAAAATATAATCTGTATTTATGGTTCTGTCTATCTATTAAACTGTTTCGTAATTAGTCCTCTTCCTCGTTCTTTAAAAAATTCGATTTTTCTTTTTGTAAAAAATCATAGTATTCATATGCCTTTATTGTCATGACATCAATATTTTTAGGATTCTTTTTCAAATATTCCACGGTATCCCTTAAAATCAGATACATGGTAAGGTCTAAGTCTACAAATGCGATTCTTCTGACTTCTGAAAGGTTAAAAGCTTTTGTACGATTTGGTTCAATATAATCTGCAATATAGATGATTTTTTCCAATGTGGACATAGACGGTCTTCCAGTTGTATGATATAAAATGGCGCTGACAATATCTTTATCATCTACGCGGTATTTATTCATCGCTAAAAAAGCACCTAATTTTGCATGAAGTAAATAAGGATTTTCTCTCTCTATATCAGAAATACTGATATTATATTTCATACATTTCGACAATTTTGTATCATCTGGAATACACTTCGCACAATCGTGTAATAATCCTGCTATTTCCGCTTTTTTGATATCATAGTCATACCTCATGGCAAGTGCGATTGCTATATAGGCAACACTGATGGTATGCTCATATCTATCGGAATTCAATTTTCTCTTTAAATTCTGTTTTATTTTTTCAATATTATATTGCATCAAGTATTCCCCCATCCCAAATGAACGTAATTATTCTTTTTCTTTATACAAATGATTTTGATAAATATATTTTTCTACATCTTTTGGCACATAATATTTTATCGTTTCTCCTGCTTCCACTTTTTTTCGGAGCATACTAGAAGAGATTTCCATATTTGGTGTTTTTAATAGATAGATTTCAGCATGGTATTTCTGCTCTAATTCTTTTATCCTTTCGTCTATATCCCCTATTTCTTGCTGTTCTCTGACAGCAACTAATAAAACCGACTTTTGCATGATAATCTGAGGTTCATGCCATTCTTCTATCTGAAATAGAGAATCTTCTCCTATGATAAAATAATATTGATTTTGTGGATTATTTTCTGTTAATTCTGACAGCGTATCAGAAGTATATGTTAATCCTCCTCTTTTTAGCTCAAGCGTGGAGAGTTTCAAATGTTTATTATCTTCAATCGCTAATTGTACCATTTTCGTTCTATGCTGTGCCGGACTTACTTTTTTATTCAGCTTATGAGGCGGCACATAACTTGGCATAATCAATATGGTTTCTAACTGAAACTGTTCATAGGCATTTTCTGCTAATATCAGATGTGCGATATGAATGGGATCAAACGTGCCGCCTAAAATACCAATTTTTTTTTGAACACTCATAAAAATCCTCCCATATCTAGTGTAACAATTTTGTAATAAGCAAACAAGAATAAAGACCGTTTATTACCGTTATACTAGGATACTTTGTCGATAGAGCATGTCGTATTTTATATTTCCATCTATTAGTATAACTCAAAACGTCTATTTTCATAACTTACTTCCCCATAAAAAAGATTAGGAATGATGATGAATCATATTATTTCGGAAGCTGAATTTTACGCTTTTTGGGTTCATCTGCCTGTTTATACAAGATAATTTTCTTTCCGATTATCTGAACGACTTCTGAACGAGTGTCTTTTGCCAATAAAACAGCTATTTCCTTTGGATCATCCATACAATTTTTTAAAACACTGATTTTAATCAATTCTCTCGCTTCTAATGCTTCTTTTACTGCTTGTTCAAACTCTTCTGTCAGACTCGCCTTTCCTATCTGAAAAATAGGTGTAATGGAAGAAGCCATACTCATTAAATAAGACCTTTGTTTACTTGTCATTTGCCTAGTAATTTCTCCTTTCTTCTTTTCGCTCTTCTTTCTACTTTCTATTATATCGTTTTATTTATAATAGTCAAATTCAAATCCATAAATTTTTACGGTATCTCCATCTTGAATACCAAGTGTTTCTAATTCTTCTAAAATGCCATTTACCTTCATAAAATTCTGGAAAAATTCAAATCCCTTTTCTGCTTCTAAATTCGTATAGCCTAACATTTTTTCAATTCTAGGACCTTCTACAGAATATAGCCCCTCTTCTAATTTTTCTACGGTATAAGGCAAGGAAATCTCTTCCATATATTCTGGGAAAAATTCTTTTTGAAAGATAATAGGTTCTGGATCTATTTCTTTTAAAAGACTATGAACATAATAGAGAAGTTCTTTTACTCCCTTGCCGCTGACCGCAGAAATAGGGAATACTTTGATTCCTTTTGGTTCAAATTCAGCCTTCAATTTTTCAATCGGACTTTCTAGTTCCTCCTCATAGATAGAATCTATTTTATTTGCCGCTATCACTTGGGGACGGGTTAAAAGAGCTGGATTATAAGCTTCTAACTCTTTATTAATCGCATAAATATCTTCTATCGGATCTCTTCCTTCTGTAGAAGCAGCATCTACGATATGAATCAACACTTTGGTTCGCTCAATATGGCGCAGAAATTCATGACCTAATCCGACGCCTTGGGAAGCACCTTCGATTAATCCGGGGATATCTGCCATTACAAAACCGTTGTGTCCATCTAAGTCCACAACACCTAAATTGGGGTTTAAAGTGGTAAAGTGATAATTCGCTATTTTAGGTTTTGCATTAGTCACTCTTGATAGAAATGTGGATTTTCCTACATTGGGAAATCCCACTAACCCTACATCTGCGATTACTTTTAATTCCAATGTCACCCATAATTCCTTCGCTGCTTGTCCGGGCTGTGCATATTGAGGCACTTGCATAGTCGCAGTGGCATAATTTTTATTTCCTTTTCCACCGCGCCCGCCTTTTAAGATAATTTCCCTTTTATTCTCTCCTGACATATCTGCAATCACTTTTTTTGTACTCTCTTCCCGTATTACTGTTCCAGCGGGCACTTTAATCACTAAATCTTCTCCATTTTTTCCATGACAGTTTTTCTTTCCGCCCTCTTCTCCGCTCTGCGCCACATATTTTGTCTTATGTCTAAAATCAGTCAGAGTATTTAAACCTTCATCTACCTCAAAGATAATATCTCCACCGCGTCCGCCATCTCCGCCATCTGGCCCTCCATTTGCAACAAATATCTCTCGACGGAAACTGACATGTCCATCTCCGCCTTTTCCAGATTTAATCAATATTTTTGCTCTATCTGCAAACATGATTGCACCTCGCTTACTTTTTAAAAAATGGGGACATGCCATTATAGGTATGTCCCCATTCACCATTTGTTTTTGAATGAAATTATTCGTTTGTAGCTACAGGGTAAACAGAAGCCTGTTTTTTGTCCCTGCCTTTTCTTTCAAATCTTAAAACACCGTCTACTAATGCGAATAATGTATCATCTCCGCCGCGTCCTACATTAACGCCTGGATGAATTTTAGTGCCACGTTGTCTATAAAGAATATTTCCAGCTTTTACGAACTGTCCATCTGCTCTTTTTGCGCCTAATCTCTTAGATTCAGAATCTCTACCATTTTTAGTAGAACCTACTCCTTTTTTATGCGCAAATAATTGAAGGTTCATTTTCATCATAAGGTTACACCTCCTTCACTTTCACTATGATATATTTCTTCCATTTCTTATTATAATCCTCAGATAAATTCTGTAATCCCAAATGCAAAGAATTTAGCAAAAGTATTGCTTTTTCACTCGCTCTTGATTTGAATTTCAAGTATAAAAATCCTTCTTTGCTTCCGGATTCAAATATATCGTCTGTAAATGTTTCAATAGAATTTATGGTGGAAATAGAAAGAGTGGAAACAGCAGCGCATAAAATATCTTTTCCATATCGGTCAAACCCTGCATGTCCTTTTATCTGAAATCCTGTATAAATTCCATTTGAATTTTTATAAAACACAGCTTCAATCATGACTAAAGCTGTATCTTTTCAATCTTCACTTCCGTGAAAGCCTGTCTATGACCATTTTTCTTGTGATATCCAGTCTTTCTTTTATATTTGTAAACAATAATCTTCTTTGCTCTGCCTTCTTTTACAACACTTGCTGTTACGGTTGCATTTGCTACGGTTGGATTTCCAACTACTAAATTTCCGTTGTTTACAGCTAAAACTTGGTCAAATGTCACATTGCTTCCTGCTTCTTTTCCAAGTTTTTCTACTTTAATGATATCGCCTTCCGATACTTTGTACTGTTTACCACCTGTTGCTATAATTGCGTACATATAGCACCTCCTATTATCATTACTCGCCAATTACGGTGGTTAAAAAATTTTTAACACTTATAACCTCATTGAGCGGCACACTAGAATATAATACCATCTTAAAATTTATTTGTCAACTAGAAATGAAGAAATAAAAAAAGAAAGGGTTACAGTTCAGCCTATCAATTAGACCACGACTTCTAACACCGACTAGAAAATAGCCGGTGTTCCCATGAAAATCCGTTTTATATTTTCAAAAACTGCCATTTTTCTTTTTTTTAATGTTTCGATCATGGTCAGTATATTGCAATACATCTCATGTCCGCTAATTTTACGGAATCCACCAGCCATTTTTTGACGGTTCTTCGCTTTGCGTAAGTCTCTTTCACTCATGTTATTATCGAATGGCACTCTAAAATCATACAGGAAGAGTAAATAGTTATGTTTATACTTTTCCATCCGCTTTAGTAGCTGCTTTTCTTCTTTTTGGGCATACCTGTGTTTGGTTTTTTTATTTTCACACCTCCCGTTGGCTAGAATGGTATCCTATCTGTTCTTATATTCTGTTATAACACTAGCCTCTAAGAAGAAAGCGCCTTTCCCTTCTCTCTTCTTCCTTTCCTGATTGATTTCACATAAAAGTTTTATCATCTGGTCAGACCATGTATTTCCACTATCTTCCGTGTTTTTTCGTAGATACCGAATGATATGGACATTACATTCTGCATGTTCGATTCCAAAATGGTAAAGTGCCGTTTCATGGTCATGAACCAGGATTCCTGTAAAATTTTCGAGAAAGCGGATTTTATGCATCGTATCCAGTGTTTTATCCTTCCTTGCTCGGTAAAGGACGCTCTTTACCGTACTGAAATTTCTAATATATTTTTGTTCTCCGTTTACCGTTATAACCGTTGCATCCGTTGCGACTACAGACTGATTCAGCAGTTCTTCTTCTATGTGCATGATACTGGATTCTGACTTTTTTGAAAAATTTTTACAGAAATGGTAGATACTTCCTTCTGATAGATTGAGTTCATCACCAGAAACAGCATTTAAAAAAGATGCAATTCTGTCATTAGACATGACTCCCTCACTATACAGTGTAACTGCCATCGCTTTTATATTCGCACCATAAACCACATCACTGTGATATTCAAAAGGAATGGCATAATGTCCTTCCTCATCTGCATAAATACGTATTTCTGTGATGACTGGTACAACATTGAGATCCACTTCATATTTTGTAATATAAGTTTTTCCGGTAGGATTTCCAATTACTTGAACCTGGTGATGGTACTTTCCAGAACAGATCTTTTCTTCCACTGCTTTCTTTGTGAGTGTGATACCTTTATGTCCTTTCTGACCACCTACTTTACGGTCGGTCTTTTTCCTGCCATTATAGAGATTGACAGGTTTTCCACCCTTCTGGTCTGTGGACGGAGGTTGTGACGTATTAGAGCTGTTGTTATCAAGGATGCTTTTCATACGTGCATTATCGTCACGCAGGAGTTGATTTTCCTCCCGTAGATATTGATTTTCTTTTTTCAGATGAGAAATTTCATCATTTAAGTGTTTTATTTCTGTTTTGGACTCTTTTTCGACAGCATCCAGGCGTTCCATAACTTCCATAAGTTGATGATAAAGTCCTCGTTCATAATTACCACCCAAAAGAGTCACCTCCCCACATAATTTCTGATAAGGAAAGTATAACAGAAATACAAAGGAAAAGCGAGTTTTTTCATATTTTTTTTATTTAGGTTTAGTTAGTGGGCTGAACTGTAACAAGAAAGGGTTACAGTTCAGTCTATTTGGGAATCAAAGGGACTCTACGGCAAGGAAGTATTCCAGCGAAGCCGCGCTCTCGCTCCGTTCCAGACGTAGCGGTACTAAATTCGCAAATCCC
>CAJUHN010000006.1 GCA_910585935.1 uncultured Lachnospiraceae bacterium
AAGAATTATCCATATAGTTTCATCCTTTCAAACTGATAGATAACTTCTGATTATCTGTCAAATTTAGTGTATAAAATTAGCATCTATCGACATAATAAAAGAAGGACTGTTAATAGATTATATATGAAAATTTTTTCTTGGATGTTTATTTGTAAGTATGTCTCGCTGCTTTGACATAGTTACATGAGTGTATATTTGCGTAACATTAATTGAACTATGTCCGAGTATTTCTTGGATATATCTAATATCAACATCTGCTTCTAAAAGACTTGTAGCAAAAGTATGACGAAACATATGTGGTGTAATATGTAAATTAATCGCCGCAAGAGAAGTGTATTTGTTAATCATTCTTCTAACTGACTGGTCTGATAACTTCTGTCCCATCTGATTAGTGAAAAAGTATTTACAGTTTTCAATTTCGGATATATATTCTTTTCTATATTCTTCTAATGTATGGATAACATCATCATTCCCAATCTGTATCAATCTTTCTTTACAACCCTTTCCATATATCAAAATAGTTCTATCATACAAATTTAAATCATTCATACTTAAAGAACATAGTTCAGAAATCCTTATTCCAGTAACAAATAAAAGTTCAATAACAGCAGCATCTCTTAAAGCATTTCTTTTTTGATAATCTGTTTTCGCTTCATTTCGTTGTTTATATATGGTTGATAGAAAGAGTTCTACAATATGAAGTGGAATTGTTTTCGGAAGAATAATAGGTTCACGAAACTTTATTTGTAATTTGTTAAATGGGTTCTTTTCCATATATTCCCTATATTCTAAATAATGAAAAAAGGCTTTTATAGAAGCAATTTTTCTTTTGACCGTTTTAGGTTTATATTTTTGATGTAGAGTAACAATATACTTTTCTAACATTTCTGAAGTAATATCCAATATCTCTGCTGTCATAAACTGTTCTGAAAACTGTTTCAAATCTATTCGATATGCTTTTAAGGACTTATCATCTAGTCTTTTTTGATATTGGCAGTATTCAAGATAGCTGTTTATTTGCTCATTTAAATTGCTCATAAAGAAATCTCCTTTGTGTGTTATTTTATTTATTCCAAGATATATTATACATCAAATGGATTGTTGTGGGCTTATATTAATACTTTGAATAAAAAAAATGAAAGATTATGCTACCTTATAATATATATTAAATATCTACATTTTAAATAAAAAATGTTTATAAAATATTAAAAATATAGTTAATATTACACCACTTTACAACTTTTTGAAAAATAAAATAACGCACAAGGCACTTTCTAGTGTATAATAAGTTTGCACACAAAACTATACGAAAGTTGGTGACTTTGTACGTCAGACTTATTATACAACAAAAACAATCTAATTGGTAGACTGTACCGTTATTTTTATATTTATTTTAAGACTTTTTCCATCCCAACGGCGGAAACCTTATTCCTTCTGGTGTTATCGATATTGGCTATGGAGTCAGCAGATTCCATTCGTTTGCTGTACCGACATTTTTTATCGGAAGTTACCAAAAAATCCCTGAATGCGTTTTATTATGCATGTTCTTATGCAAAGGTTGATTATTCCAAATTTAGGAATGTCACTGCAGGTATAGCTTTAAAACTGATACCAGAAACACTGTCCTCACAACCTGTTTTTCTGTGTATGGATGACACCATGATTTCAAAATTCGGCAAAAAATTTGAAAATGTTTCCAAACTTTTTGACCATGCAGCACATAACGGTTTCAACTATCTGAATGGGCATTGTTTTGTAAGCATCATGCTTTGTGTTCCAGTATGGGAGAAAAACAAGATTCATTACCTTTCCGTTCCGCTTGGATACCGCATGTGGCAGAAAAAGGAATCCAAGCTCGAACTTGCTGCGTCCATGGTGCGACGGGCTATGCCCATATTCCGTGAAAAAGAAACGGTAATCCTCCTTTGTGATAGTTGGTATGTCAAAAAGAATCTTGTTTCTATTGTAGATGAATATGAAAACCTTGACCTGATAGGAAATGCACGGTCTGATTCCATTCTTTATGACTTGCCTCCACAGCGGACAGGAAAAAGGGGACGACCTGCACTGCATGGGAAAAGGCTTTCCATCCAGGATGACTTTATGCTGTCTGATGAAAAAATTGGGAACTACTACATGGCTGTACGCCGTGTGCTTACAAACATTTTTGGTAAAAAGGAAGTCCTTGCCTATGTAACTTCCACAGAAAAAGATTCCAACAGCAGACGCCTGTTTTTCAGTACCGTGTTTCCGGAACGGCTGCAGCTATTGTGCGCATGGCAGGAAACATCTCCTCTAAACCAAACTGGAAGTGACCGCATACAGTTTATTCCTTTAATGCTGTATACATTTCGATGGAACATTGAAGTTAGTTATTACGAACAGAAAACGTTCTGGTCACTATGTAGCTATATGGTTCGCAGCCGTAAAGGGATTGAAATGTTAGTCAATCTGATCAACATAACATACTGTGCAATGAAGCTGCTGCCATACCATGACGAAGCATTTTCAAAATACCGGACAGAAAGCGTACAGGAGTTTCGGTTTGCACTAAGCAAACAGATTCACCAACAGGTATTTTATGCCATTTTCGTGAAAAAAGTCGAAACTAGCATAAAATCAAATGCCTTAATAAATGCCTTAAAACAGCTGGTTCAGAAACAGGAGTATTAGTTATAAAGTTGTAAAGTGGTGTTAATATTAATGAAATTAAAAAATATTATTGCTAAAAACAAATGTAAGTGGTATAAAATAATAAACAAAGTTATAGATTTTGTAAACTAAAAATTAAGAAAGATTATTAAAAAAAGAGAAACTATATAGAATTATCTATCTTTTGATAAAATTGTGAGATAAATAATATATTATTATAGATAAAATCTTGATATCTTTAAGAAATTTGAAGCTTTATACTTATATTTCTATCTTAATTTATGATTGTGAAATTCATAGATGGATATTTGTGTAGTTTGTATAAAAAAAGTTTATTTCCATAATTTTTACACAATTATAACAAAAAATATGAAAGCTAAGTGAGAAGATACACAAAAGTAATTCCTAAAAAAGTCAGTATTTATATAAGTTTTAAAGTTTAGTAAACGCCTAAAACTATCTTAATAAGTAATTGCGAAAGTCAAAAGGAGGCGCTACGGCAAGGAAATATTCAAGTCAAGTCGCGCTTTCGTTTCGTTCCAGACGTAGCGATACTAAATGCGCTGAACCTGTAGGTTCGCTCATTAAGTACCGACGTCTTCCAAGGGACTTCTTATAAAATACATCCTTATCTCCGCTGTTTCATTAGCTGTTCTACTTTTTGAAAAATAAAACTTGCAATAATCTATGAAGTTTCTGTGAGAAGATATACGGAAGTAAGACTCGGAAAAGCTAGGTTTTATGCGGCTTTCAGAGTTTCGCAATTACCTAAAACTATCTTAAAAATGAAAGGAGAGATAAGGTGCTTAATTTTATTTTTCGCCTAGTGTTGACAGTAAATGCAACATCATGGATGGTTGTTATTTTTGGAATAAAAAGGCAGTGGAAGTTTTTTATTTTTCCATCGGAAATCGTAGGTGTATGCCTTTTGCTTATTCCTGTAATATTATCATTAGTTTCAATTGCTTTATTTTCTTTTTTTAGTTATGATCAAATACAAAATTGCAGAGAATGTGTTCTTGCCGATAATGAATTTTTGCCAGTATATCTAGGATATTTTTTTGTTGCACTTAGTGTTAATGATTTTACTACATTATGTTTTATTTATACAATCGTGTTTGTTTTCACATTCTTAACACAGACACAATATTTTAATCCAATTTTTCTATTGTTTGGATACCATTTCTATCATGTAATGACCAAACAGGGGACAAGAGTATTTGTAATTATAAAAGGAAAAGTAATCCGAAATATTCAAGATACCAGGATTATGGAACTAAGAAGGATTAATGATACAACATATATTGGAAAGGATAAAAAGAAATGAGTCAACTGTTTGTAAAAATTCGTTTTCGGGGAAATGGTAATAAATATAGGAAACTTTTGTCTACGGATAAATGTATTTATTCTATGAGCACAGAACTGATTCAAAGTAGTATTACTTATCATCCTCAGACATTATTGGGAGAAGGAGAATGGTATTCTATTAAGGATTTTTCACAGTCAAAATACACTATTGATATTTTATCAGATCAATTTGAAACAGTGGATTTTGATATTCTTTCAGCGAAGGATATTAATAAGATTGATTATATTTTTGTAGAAGAGCAAAATAGGTTGTATTTTCAAAACATCAGTAAGTCACGATTAGTACGAAAGAAGGCTATCATTCATATTGGAGAAGAATTTAAGTATGATGAGAGTTTTATGACGATTGTCTTAAATGAAATTCCAGATGCAGTTTATGCAAGGAAAATAGATACACTTTATTTTCAGAAACTTGCTTCTATAACAGGAATATTTAAAGGAATTGATCAGCTTTATCGTGAAGCTACAGAAGATGAAACAAAAGAATTTTTGAAGGAAAATTTTATTACCTTAAAAAACAATTTTTCTTCTCAGTATGTGAAAACAACTAATAGGAAAAAGATTGCATTAGTGAAAGATACATTTTTGAGTTTGCCTAAAATTGAGCGAGAACAAGTTTTTTCCTATATCAGAGAGTATTGCCCAAACCTTAAAAGCACAGATGATTCGTTTGAAGTTGGAAACGAAGAAGATTTGAAAATGCTACTTTTGGGCATAGAACAGAGATTTTATACTACACCAATAGGAAAAGAAAAGAGAATAGCAAATTCCGTTATTGTGTTAGAGGGATAGTAATTTGAAAAATATAATAATTTAATACAGAGGAAACATTATTCTAAAAGGTGGAACAATTTATAGATATGAAATACAACCATATAAACTCTCATAAATTCCATAAACATTATACCAACTTACTATGTGATTGACTTGATAAAGGCAAGATTCTTTATTAGATAATTAAGTAATCTAACGGAAAATATTAGAAATAAATGTTAAAAAAATGAGTTCTTTTCTATTTAGTTTTGATATAAGTATGTTAGTAAATCTTATTTTCATTTTTTTTATTTTTATCTATAAATGGGCAAATATAAAATATTTCATAATAAATTCTGTGTTATGTGGATAATATCACTAAAATACAGAGAAAAGTCTTTGTTACAAAAACTATATAATATTCTTTTTGTGTATTTTTCAAGGTTTGCTCATTTATAGTTTTTATACTATTTTCTTACCTTTTCGGAAAAACTTTTTATTTTTTCGTAAAGAGTGATATTGTTTTGAAAGGTATATTTCACTAATAAGTGTTATTATATATATATATATATAATATCAATTTTTAAGAGATAGTTTATATATAAATAACACAAGCGATAGAAAAAATAATTTATTTAGATCAAAATAAAGGAAATCAGAAAAAAATTTCTAGATAAGGTATTATAAAGAAAATTAGTAAAAAATTATAAAGATATAGTAGAATAGATAAGAAGTACAAGGGTAAAATGAATGGGTATATTCATCTACACTTGTATTTCTTGTCTATTTGGAAATAATTAAGCAGAAAACAAAAATATGGATTTCTTCTCTTCTTTTTCTAACAATCATCTTTTTGATATTTGTCTTCAAAAACTTCTACCATCATTCTTGCTCCCAATCGAAAACCATCAATGAACATTTCTCTTAATTCAAGAGGAAGAGTATCAAGCTGCTCATCCATGATATTATCAAATTCTTCATCAAGAGGGCTGTTAAGTTTTTTAATAAAATTTTCATAATGTTCACGTTTTTTTTCTTGTAGAATTTTGAATTCTTCAATCATAGGACGGAATTGTTCTGCTGGGTATATTTTACCGTCATATAAAGCCTGTAATATCCTATCCATTATTTCACCACCTTTGTATTACTAATATATATTACATATATATATTATAATATTGTGATATATAAATGTCAATACTAATATATTATAATAAAATACAAAATTATAATACAGAGGTGTAATTATGAATGATAAATTTATTATAAAGCCAAAAAATATAGAGAAGAAAGAAGACAAATCTGTTATAATGACTTTGAGGTTAAACAAAAATTTACAAAGAGAATTTGATAAATTGTCTATACAAAGTGGTCGTTCAAGAAATGAATTGATGTGTATGGCATTACAATATGCATTAGAACATTTAGAGTATATTTCAGTAAGTAATGAAGTTATAAATAATATAAATTCTGATTATAATGAAAACAATAAAAAAGATTCTTTTTAAATTTATATATTTTTATAATTTGTTAGAAGTTTTTGTTGGGTATTGGAAGGGAAAGAGTAGACTTATGATATTGGAAAGACATACTAACTTGAAATATAAATATGAAAACAGGTATTTTTGGTGCAGAAGATACTATGTAGATACAGTAGGAAAAAATATGAAAAAGATAGAAAAGTATATTAGGAATCAGTGAAAAGAAGATTTGGAATATGAACAAATGTCTTTGAAAGAGTATATTGACCAGTTTACAGGTGGATTAGTAAAAAAGCAAGAAGAAATAAGCCAAAGGAGCTAAGTAGGAAACGGATGTTGCGACAGGTAAACTTATTCATAAGTCTTTAAACTCCAGTGTAGAAAACGAAACTTTATAGAGCGGAAAATAAACCACTTGCTATGCGCAACATCATAAACTTAAGAAAAATGGAAGGAATCTGTTCGCAGCCTCCTTTCTTTGTGTTAAAATATAGACAGGGGTGCATAGGAACAACTCTTATAAAACAAGATTTCAAAACTTTTCTGTATTATTATCTGATCCAGAACTTGCAAAATGTGCAAGACAAAATGGAAACAATGTTTTTTCGAGAAAACGGAAAATGCCCCTGAAAGACATGCTGCTATGCTGTCTTTCGAAAAAAGGGCTTACCACGACATTTGAACTCAGAAATTATTTTAAAGTAAAAAGAGATTTGTCCATTCAGTTATCCGTTCAGGGATATTTACAACAGAGAAAATGTTTAAATCCCGAAATCTTTCCATATTTGAACCGTGAATATCTCATGGATTTTTACCATTCTGATGAACCTACACTTTGGGAAGGATACTTGTTGATTGCGATTGATGGAAGCAAAGTGGAAGTACCAAATTCAAAGGAAAATAGAGAAACATTTGGAAATAGCGGCAACCAGCATTTCAAAACAGGACAGGTACAGGCGCTGGTAAGCGGAGTATATGATATTTTGAATCATTTTTATCTGGATATTGAAATAGAACATATTTCCGTCAGTGAAAATGAACTAGCAAAACGAAATTTGAAACATTAGAAAGAAATGAGAATCAGACAGCCACTTCTCGCAGTCTTTGACCGTGGCTATCCTTCACTGGAATTTATTGATTTTCTGGAAACGGAAGGGATTCATGATTTAGTCCGTCTTTCATCCAATGATTATGTGGCAGAACGTAAACAGATGCAGTCAACAGAGGAAAAGGTCATTTTGAAACACTCTTCTGCGCGCCTGCAAAAAATATGTCAAAAGCATCCAGAATGGTATGAACAGAGGAAAAAGAAAGGAGAAATGTTGGTGAGGATATCAAGAACAACGCTCCCTTGCGGAAATGAACTTGCACGGATGACAGATCTTCTGGATACGATTACCGCAAAAGAATTAACGGATTTCTATTACCAGAGATGGGAAATGGAAAAGAAATACCATACCTTAAAAAATAAAATGAAATTTGAAAGTGTGATGTGGAAAGCCTCTGTATATGGATACCAGGATTTTTGGGCACAGGTTTTAGTATATAACATGGTTGAGAATATCCGGAACAGTGCAGACAAAAAAGTCGCAGAATCAGGGAGGGAAAAAATATCCCATGCATACGAATGAAAATATGGCAAACGGACTGTTCAAAGAAGCTATGTTGAAAATCATTCTGGAATCGGAGGAAAAGAAACGGGGCAAAAAACTAGAAGAACTACAGGAAGAAATGGAACGTCATGTACTTCCCATAAGAGAACTGTTTGGTAAAGAGCGCAGAAAAAATATCTCGAATAAAAACAAAAATAATCAAAAGAACAGTTTTTAAAATGCCCATTTTCCTTTAGGGGAGATTATGGGCATTTTTTAGTTTTAACTTATTCTTTTTAAAATAAATTTTAGCAAAATAATTCAAATATGAAATATCTAGGCTTAAGTTTAGGATGTTGGGCTTATCCGGTGGTACGGATTTAATTTTGTTTAGATTGCAATATTTGAGCGCTTTTTGATACAGCAGCATCAAATTTTTCACTTGTTTTTTTATATGCTGTGTTGAGGGTTTCTATTGTTTTACTTGAGTTGTCTAATAATTCTTCCAGTTTTTCATTTTTTTCCTTTTCTTTTTTATAGGCTTCTTTATAATATTCTGCTTCATTCTTTTTTGACTCATATGCCATAGTATCTGCCATAGATGGATTCATTACAAAATCAAAGGAACTGTTTGTTTCATTTTTCATAGTTTAATTACTCCTTTCAAAAATAATGCAATTATTTTACGACAAATAAATTAAATTTACAATACCTAAGCTTAAATAAATTTATCATTTTTATATTATTATTTTTTTGTTGTTATTTTATACAGATGATTACTCCCATATGTGCGAATTTAAGCAATCTTGATAAAATTATGGTATAGAACTTCTCATTTTGTTTTTTTGGTATCGTTTTCTTTTGGAAAAATAATGGGAATATTTTCTATCTGTAATATTAAGAAATTGATTCCATAATAAGCATACCATTTCCTTTATTTGCAAAAATACCACTTTGCATGTTTCATAAATAGAATATATTACCATTTTCTCTTTAAGATGTAATAATAACCATCCATCCTATATAAAATAACATGAGTTTGACGAAAAATAAATGTCTATAAGCCTAATTTTCTGGTATTATTTAATCGTCAAACCAAAAATACCAAAGAAGAATAAACTTATGAACGAATTTATTTTATCAGTTTTTTATGACATTGACAGGCACAGAACTAACTACAACTTTGTAGTCAAACTGGTGCTTGGTCTTTGTGCATACTCTTTTTTGCCTAAAAAGCTATCCATTTATGCCAGAAATATGATTTTTGCATAAGTATGCCCATCTAATTCATGTTAATTAAATATCAACGGATATAAGAAAAATAAGGATTTATAAATGATATGATAAATATATTATAAAATATGTATTACATATATATATTATTTTATTGTAATATATAAATCCTGAAGTCTATCCATTATAATAATATACAAAAGTATAATACGGAGGTGTAATTATGAGTGATAGGTTTATTGTAAGGCCCAAAAATACAGAAAAGAAAGAGGACAAATCCGTTGTGATGACTTTAAGATTGGATAGAGATTTACAAGAAGAATTTGATAAGCTATCAGTACAAAGTGACCGATCAAGAAATGAATTGATGTGTATGGCGTTAAGGTTTGCATTAGAACATTTAGAGTTTATTCCAGAAAGTGATGAAGATATAAGCAAATAGTAGGTTATAAAAATGTTCTTTCTAAATTTTAGATATCCAGATATTTTTATTATTTGTTATAAGTCTTTTAGCTTGTTACATTAAAATAAGATTATTAGAACTACTTAAACATTAGAAAAAATCTAAACAGTAAAAAATTATATAATCAGCATAGCATTTCTCAAACATAATTTAAAATCAAAATTAGATAAGATGTTAATATTAAAGTGTAAAATAGTTATAAAATATATATTATATGTTAAAGAAAAGAATTTTTGTTTACTTAAAAAATATGAGAATTTGTTATACTTATTAAAAAATTAAAGATAGATTATAATCTTTGAAGAGATATATGAAACCATATGAAAAGAAAGTTATCTAAAAAATGCAGATAAGGCTGTTATCTTCTATCAGGTAGGGGGAGCTGAATAGAAAGATAGCAGATATATGGTAGGTTGATTACCTATTAGAATTTTCAAGGAACAAATTAGAAATTTGTAGATTTTGGAAAGCGTTTCCAAAATATTTTTACTATGTTCAAAAGCTTATCTTATATACTTCCATTTATAAAAAAGAAGTGATTTTTTAATTTTAGATAGTATCCCCTAATTACACAGGGGGATATACATTAGAATCATTACTTTAAGATATCTTATGTTCCAATCGGACATAAGGAGAAAAAAATACAAGCAGAAAAAAGCCATAACCTTTTATTTTTTTAAGGTTTTGGCTTTTTTCTATTCGACAAAATTCTACAAAATTTTTTCTTATTTTTGTTGGGTATATCGTTTCATTTGGGCAGTCGCAAAGAACTTGTGGCTGCCTTTTTCTGTATTTTTTCCTTTCCATTGTCGCAGTCCGCCTTTTCGAGTTTGAACTCAAAAATTCAAACTCGGAGGAAAGAACATTGCGAAATTATAAAGATAGTGATTATGCCCTCAATAAATATAGCGAGGGCATTGTTTATAAATTTACAGATGTCACCATAGAAGTGACGTTGGAGGATTATTTACGGGATAATCCAGATAAAACAGAAGCAGATTTTATGGAACTGAAAACTTTATCAGATGAAATTTATTATCAGCAGGATCGACAGGAACAACGAACAAGCCGTTTAAATGTAAGTATAAATGGTTTAGAGGAAACGGAAAAGGTAGCTACGCCTTCCGTTGATACCTTATTGCTTCAAAAAGAGGAAGAAGAAAACGTATTGGAAGCTGCTTATCAACTGTTACATAGTGGAAAATTAACCCCCATACAAAAGAGAAGATTTATTCAGCATTATTTTCAGGGGCTTTCGATCAGAGAAATTGCAAGACGAGAAGGAGTTCACCAGCGAGCTGTATGGGACAGTTTAAGGTGGGCAGAGAAAAAATTAAAAAAATTTTATAAGAGATGACTCGTCACACCCCCTGATTTTTGACGTTAGGTGAAAGAACTTTTTTTCGTCGTTCTTTTCCCTGCTCTTTGACAACTCCATATAGGTATGACAGATACATTAGTAACAGGACGGGAAACCGACAGCGACACGTCAGGACGCGCCAAGACGACAGCGAACAGGCTGTTCCGAGCGATACCGTCTGTGGCAGTTACGCTCTGTGGTGGAGTGGATTGCGAGAACCCCTGTTACCGATCATGATACTTCTGCTGAGAACCAGCAGCCCTGAAACAGGGGAGAATGCATCACCCTCATTTGAGAAAGAATGAGGGGCGGCTTTTATGGTGTCCGTAGGATAAAGTTTTTCTATCCTTACCAGCGGAACATCGGTCATACCTTTGATTAAAAATCGTTTTTCCATACTTTGTTATACTAAAGTAGCAAAGTTGATAGATTTCTTTCCGAAAGAAAGGAATCCATAAAAGAAATCTTCTATCGGAGCGATAGAAACCATGTAGCGAAACCAGCTATTTTGTCAAAAGACACTCCAATCAAACTTGTTTCGCTACATTCTTGTATCGCTTCTTTCAGAAACAAAGGAGGAAAAAATTTTGCAAGATGAGTTAAATAAACTTTATAAAACAGAGTTATTTCGACCAGAGGAAAAGGTCGTACTTACCACAAGAAGTTGTGTTTTGTTAGAACATTTTACAGGAAAGGTATATCATTATCATATGGTAGATTTCCATACGTTAAAAACAACAAAACTATTTTCAAGGAAAAATCCCTTGACGGAAACAGGCTATCAGAAAGCGATAGAAAAAATGCTGGCACAACTCTCTGCGGACGAGGAATCAGAATGGCAAAACCAGCACACAAGAGCAAGCGAATGGTTAGTTCATATTTTTTATGATATTTTACCAAAACATGGGTTGACTTTACGAGAGAATCAGCTTTCTCTTGCCCTTTCTATGCTGGAAGCGATGGAAAAAAATAAGATAGCCCTTTGTGAAGCAGAAGTAGGGACAGGCAAAACGTATGCCTATCTTTTAGCGGCAGTGTTATATCGTTTCTCCCATAGAGAAAAACAACCTATCGTGATTTCTACCTCGACGATTGCTTTACAAAAAGCATTGACAGAGGACTATCTTCCGCAGATTTCTGATATTTTACTAGCACATCATCTCATTCCTACTCCATTTACCTTTGCTATTCGTAAAGGTAAAGCCCATTATGCTTGTGACAGTAGAATAAAGACCTATTTGTCTTCTATCAAACATAACAACCGACCAGAAGATCAGAAATTAATCGAAGACCTTACGGCACTTTTTATCGGAGCTTTTCCGATTGATTTGGACGAATTACCGTTTACAGACTATGTAAAGGAACGTATTTGTGTAGAACGCTGCCAACCGAATTGTGAGTTTGCTTCTATTTGTCGTTATCGAACTTTTTTAAGAAAATCTATTCCGTCTGAGATGGATTTTCAAATTGTAAATCATAACCTTGTATTGGCGGATATTCTTAGTCAAAAAAGCGGAAGAAATCGTTTTCTTCCCGAATCTTGTGTGCTTATCTTTGACGAAGCGCACAAGCTATTAGATGCTGCTCGTCAGATGTATGGGATTGAGTTGGAACAAAAGGAACTAGAACGGTTGGCAGCCAGTATCTATCGGGTGACAGCAAATCATCCCAACAAAAATAAAATCAGTCGATTGTGTGAAGAACTGTTACAGGAGAATATGGCATTTTTTGAAATGTTAAAAAATTCTGTGGGAATAGCATATGACAATAATTGCAGAGAAATTTTACTGGATTTAAAAAATCTTGTTTCCATAAAAACACTTATTGTAATCTTAAAAAATTTGTCCCTACTTTTGTATACGAAAGATAGGGACAAATTTCATCAAAAACGACTTCTCCTTCGCATTGACCAGAAACAGGAAAAACTTTTGACATTAACGGGGGAGATACCATCTATTTTTTGGTTAGAAGGGACAGGAAGCACCACCTATCAGTTATGTTCTCTTCCCAAACAGCTTGATGTTCTGTTTTATGAAGATATTTGGAGTAAAAAATCCCCCTTTATTTTAACATCTGCTACCTTGTCGGTAAGGAGTGATTTTTCTCATTTTATGCATCAGATAGGATTAGATCAACTAGAAGAAAACAGACTTTTGATGATTAAGAAAGCCTCTCCCTTTGATTATTACCATCATGCTCTGTTATATTTGCCAAAAGATATGCCGTTTCCAGATAGAAGAAGTCAGGCGTATCTGGATGCCGTTTTCACTAGATTAATAGAATTGATACAACAGACTCATGGGCATACTCTGGTACTGTTTACTTCTTATCGAATGATGGAAAGGATCGGAAAGAAATTATCGGCACAGGGATTAAAATATCCTCTGTTTTTGATGGGAAAAGGGAATTTAAAAGCGATAGAAGCCTTTCGGAAAAGTAGAAATGGTATCTTGCTTGCCAGTGATAGTGCAGGAGAAGGAATTGATTTAGCAGGAGATATTCTTTCTTCTCTTGTCGTGATAAAGCTGCCATTTCCTGCCCCAGATCCCATATCCGAATATGAAAAATCCTTATATGATGATTTCTCTTGTTATCTATCAAATAGTATCATTCCAAAGATGCTGATGAAACTACGTCAGTGGATGGGAAGGGGAATACGCCAAGAAACAGATACCTGTGTATTTTCTATTTTAGATAGTCGTGCCAGAGAACGCTATTTCCCAGATATTTTATCTGCACTTCCTAATATGCCTGTTACGGATCAGATAGAGGAAGTAGGACAGTTTATCGTATCTCATAAGACAGAAGAATATTTTAGAGAATAGGAAGTCCTTTTCCAGGTATAGGACAATCTATAGAAATAATAAAATAAAGAGAAAGCGTGAGAAATTATGAAAAAAAGAGGAAGGAAAGCAGAATGAAATTGACACGAGAAATATTAGAAGAAATGGCAGCCGTAGCGATTCAAACAGTGGATAGTGCTACCTTAACAGATTTAAGGGAGATAAAGATAGATAGCTCTTGGTCAGTCGAAAAAAAATTAGAGGCGTTTGCGAATCAGACGAAAAATATCTATATGAATCGGATAGGAGAATATATTGTAAAAGTGAGATTTCAGGAGAGCGGAGCAACGATAGATGAGAAAATGGCAGAGTATCTGCGACGACTGTCGGAGGGCTATCTTTAAGAAAAAGAGGAACAGAAGAAATTTTGTTTCATACAAATGCAAAAGAAGTCTTGAAAAAAAGGAACGGTTATGTTAACCTAATGTCAGGACAAATCAGTGAAACTTCTGGCTTCAGGTTATCAGAGGAAGGAAACATTATCTTCGAGAACAAAAAAAGTCAGGAGTGATATCATGAAAAAACAAATTTTAGCAAACAAACAATTCTATGTTGCCATGTATCTGCGTCTTTCCAAAGAGGATGAGGATAAAGATGGCATTTCAAAAACGGAAAGCAATAGTATTCGGAATCAGAGGGAATTGATTCGTACTTTTATCAGAGAAAACGAGGATATGGAGCTTTATGATTGTTATTTAGATGATGGCTTTTCCGGCAGTCATTATGACAGACCAGAATTTCAAAGAATGATAAAAGATATCGAGGCAGGCAAGGTAAATTGTGTGATAGTAAAAGATTTATCTCGGTTTGGACGCGATTATATCGAAACGGGAAGATATTTGGAACGAATATTTCCAGCGCTGGGGGTGCGTTTTATCGCCCTTACGGATTCCTATGACAGTCTTTTCTCTGATGTGGGAGAACAGTCGATTGTGCTGCCGGTCAAGAATTTCATCAATGATTCTTATTGCAGAGATATTTCCATGAAGGTGAAAAGTCAGCTTGCGGTCAAGCGAAGGGCAGGAGAATATGTCGGTGCTTTTGCGTTATATGGCTATCGAAAAGATCCCAAGAATAAAAGTCAGTTAGTGCCAGATGCATATGCCGCACAGATGGTTCGGAAAATTTTTGCCTGGAAAATCGAGGGACTTGCCGTATCTGCTATTGCGAATAAACTAAATGAATTTGGAGTGCTTTCTCCCAAGGAATACAAAAAGTCTTTAGGAGAAAACTATCGAGGTGGTTTTTTTCGTGATACCAAAGCGAGATGGGGAAGTACTGCGGTCAAGCGTATTCTGACAGAGGAAACTTATTTAGGACATCTGTTACAAGGAAAGACCGAGAAAAAGAATTATAAACTCAAAAAAAGCGAAAAAAAACCAAAAGAAGATTGGATACGAGTAGAACATACACATGAACCGATTATTTCAGAAGAAGATTTTCAGATTGTGCAGAATTTATTAGGTGTAGATGGGCGAAGCAGCCCTGAGAATGGCGAAGTCAATCCTTTTATGGGTATCTTATTTTGTGGAGATTGTGGAGAACAGATGATACGCCGTGTCACTCGGTATAAAGATAACAAAAAGATGTATTATATCTGTTCTACGAAAAACCGTGGAGAGGGATGTAGTCGGCATAGTATAGAAGAAAAGAAATTAAAAGAATTGATAGAGGTTGCGATTCATAGCTATGTGAACCATTTTTTAGAACAACAGGACTTCTTTGAACAAGCAAGAGGACAGGGAACAAACGTAGAAGCGATCATGAGCTATAACCAAGAGATCCTTCGGTTAAAGAAAGAACAAGAAAAATATGACGGTTTATGTTCTGGATTATATGAAGATTTAAAACAGGGAATTCTTACCAAAGAAGAGTTTGAGCGGTTAAAGAAAGAATTTGAACAGAAAGCAGAAGACCTTATGGTGGCACAGGAAAAGCAGAAACAACTTATCAAAGAAATGCTCACATCGGGGGTTTTATCTGCCAGTAGGCTGCACTTGTTTCAAAAGAGTAGAGAACTGCAGGAAATAGACCGTTATACCCTAGTCAGCCTTGTAAAACGAATCTATCTCTATGAAGAGAAGCGGATAGAAATAGAATTTTATTTTCAGGATCAGTATCGTATCATGCAAGATTTCTATGAGAGAGCAGAAAAATCGAAACAGGAAAGAGAGGTATGAAGATGGCAAGAAAATCGAAACGACTTCATACCAATCATACCGAACACAATCATGCGATCAAAAAATGTTATCAAGCAGGAATTTATGCGAGATTATCTTCGGATCAGGAAGAGAAAAAAAATGAATCCATAGAAGGACAAATAGAAATCGCAAAGAAATTTGTAGAAGATTGGAATCAAAGTCATACTGACCAGATAGAGATAGTAGATTGTTTTATTGATTTAGGAAAGACCGGAACGAATTTTCATCGGGAGGCATTTGGGCGATTGATGCAAGAGATTCGTTTGGGAGAGATAAATTGTGTGATAGTAAAAGATGTATCCCGATTCGGAAGAAACTACCTAGAAGCAGGGAATTATATCGAAAAGATATTTCCTTTTTTAGGCGTTCGTTTTATTGCCATATCAGATGGATATGATACTGGGATAGAGGGAAATGATACGAAAAAGATGGCTTTGGAAATCAAAAATCTGATTCATGATAGGTATGCCAAGGACTTCTCGAAAAAGGCAAAAATCGGGTTAAAACAGAGGAGAGAAGAAGGTTCTTATGTAGGAGGACCTGCGCCTTATGGTTATCTTAGTATATGGGAAGGACGAAGAAGGAAATTGATACCAGATGAAAACACCGCAGATGTCGTGCGCTATATCTATGAACAATTCCTGAAAACGGAATGTTATACCACAGTGACACACGATTTAAACAAACAAAACATCAATCCGCCTACGGTTTATAAAAAGACAAAAGAAGTCTACTGTCCGCCGAATGAAGTTTATAATTATAAAGGCTGGGAGAAAGGGAGTGTAGAACGGATTTTAAAAAGTGAAACGTATATCGGAAAGTTAGTACAGGGAAAGAGCACGATTACCGCACGGGACGAGAAGAATCGGATTCAAAAAGATTCGCAGGAATGGGTGATAACAGAACATGCGCATGAAGGATTAATTGATAGAGAGATATTTGAAAAGGCAGCAGAAATTCATCAAAGGATTCAGAAAGAAACAGAGAAAAAGAAATCGCATATCGAAGGCTATCCTATCGAGGAAAATATGTTTGACGATGTTCTTTATTGTGGGGTATGTGGACGAAAAATGACAAGAAGCAGTCATGTAAAATATGGCATGGATGGCACAAAAATAAGAAAGGAAGGATATTTTTGCTGGAATTCTACCTCCATGAAGACGAAAGATTGTCCAAATTCTAATCATATTTCTAAAAGAAAACTGATGGATATTCTGTTTGTTTTGATAGAAAAAGAATTTTCTATGAATTTGGGGAAACAAAAAATTTACATAGAAAAAGGGAGAGAATATATTCAGCAGGCAAAGTTAAAACTAGAACAGGAGCGTCAGTTGGTGGAACATAAGCTTGCTGCCTTAAAAGAAGAAGAGAGTGAAACATATCTAAACTATCGTATGGGGGTTCTTTCCCAGAAAGAATATGTAAGTTATAAAATGAAAAAAGAAGAACAACTTCAGGAACTGGAAACAAAGAAATTAGACTTGACCAAGAGGCAAAAGCAATTCCAAAGAGATAGTGAGGAATATGAAAAAGTGGTTCGTTCTCTCTTAAAGTGGAAGAAGGAAAAAGAACTGACCAAAGAACTGATAGAAACACTGATAGAAAAAATTTATCTTTATCCTGATAAACGAGTAGAAGTGATATTTTCTTATACGAATCCTCTGATAAAAAGGGGGACGGAAATATGATAGAACAACAACTTGCGATCTATTTACGTCTGTCACAAGAGGATAAACAAAAAGAAGAACAGGAAGAAAGTAATAGTATTTCCAACCAAAGAAAGCTGATACTAGAATTTATACATGGGAAACCAGAGTTTTCGGGATATCGCATACAAGAATTTTGTGATGATGGCTATTCTGGAACAAATATGAATAGACCTGATATGCAAAAACTTTTGGAAGAAATAAAAAAGAACCGAATTGCTTGTATTATTGTGAAGGATATGTCACGGTTTTCGAGAGATTATATCGAACTAGGAACCTATTTGAATCAGATATTTCCTTTTATGGGGATTCGGTTTTTATCGATCAATGACCATTATGACAGCCAGGAACATGAGGGGAGTACAATAGAGATAGATACCGCTTTTCAGACCTTACTTTATGACTTATATTCAAAAGATATTTCTATGAAAATGAAGGCATCTTTTCAAACTAAATGTGAAAAAGGAGAGTATGTATTCGGACAGATACCGTTGGGATATGAAAAGAGTAAGGAAAGAAAGAATGAAATTGTTGTGAATGAAAGAGAAGCGGAGATTGTACGTTTTATCTTTGCTCTGGCGTCAAATGGAACAAGCAGTACCCAGATAGCAAGAAAACTTTATGAAGAAAAAATTCCTACTGCTATGCAGATACGTCACCCAGAAAGGGAAATGAAAAAAAACTTGACTTGGGACGCCAATATGGTCAGGAGAATTTTGAATCATCGTTTTTATTTGGGAGAGATGGTTTATGGAAAGAGTAAAAGAGAACGTGTAGGGAGTAAGAAAGGGATTGCCGTTCCGAAACAAGAATGGAATATCATTTCCAATCACCATGAGCCATTAGTTACACCAGAAGTATTTGCACAAGTTTCTTCTTTTCGACCAGAAAAGTCTACCAAACGAAAAGGAAAAAAACATCCTCTCATCGGAAAAATCTTTTGTGGAGGATGTGGTTATTCCTTGAATTATAAGAAAACATCAAATGGTAAGAAACCTCGTTATTTTTGGTGCAGAAAACATGCGATTCTTCAGATAGCAGATTGTTGTACCTATTTTAATGCAGCGATTTTGGAAGAAATGATACTGTTAATGTTAAACCAAGAATTGATAAAGCGTGGTAATATAGAAAAAGAAGAGAAAACTTTAGAAGAGTACCAAAAAACACAACAGAAAGTCTTAAAAAACCGGTGGGAAGAAAAGAAAAAGCAGTATAGCCATGTATGGGAAGAAAGGAAGAAACTTTATGAAAGTTATCGACTAGGAGAAATGACGGCAGAAGAATATCGTAACCGAGCAGATGAGCTGAAAGAAAACATTAGTTTTCTGGAAGAAGATATACAGGAAACAGAGAAAGAATATGAACAAAGAAAAGAAGAATATCATCAAAAAAAGCAAGATATGAAACAAATAATTCGTTTTTTACCTATGAAAGAACTGACAGAGGAAATGGTAGATATTTTTATAAAACAAATAAATGTTTATAAGGGAAAACGAGTGGAGATAGAATGGAATTTTAGGGAGAATCGTGATAGTCTGCCAGAATGATTAGTGAAGGGAATAAGGATATGGAAAGAACTAAAATATCCAGGAATAGCGAAAATTGAAAAATTAGTAGGAGAATACAATATATGGGAATGAAATAAAAGTCCTTAGAAAGTACTTTGTGCGTTATTTTATTTTTTTCATAAAGTTGTAAAGTGATATAAAATTACTAAAAACTAATTTTCTATGGAAAGTAAAACATGGCTTTAGAATACAAAATCAAATAAAATTGTTAATAAAATATTCATAAATTTATGTTATCATTCAGATAATAGGAAGGGGGAAGATATAGAAAATGACAATTTATTTAGATAATTGTTGTTATAATAGACCATTTGATGATCAAACACAAGAAAGAATCCACTTGGAAAGTGAAGCAATCTTAACAATTTTTCAACGAGGGCAAGAAGGAATATATAAAATAGTGGGAAGCAGTATACTAGAATTGGAGATGGAGCGTATGAAGGATGTAGTGAAAAAACAGAGAGTAAAAGATTTGTATAAAGTAGCAGTTATACATGTATACTATACAGAAGAAATAAAAAAGCGTTCACAGGAAATTATGAAATTATCAAAAATCCGAACATTTGATAGCTTGCATCTTGCAGCGGCGGAAGAAGTGAAGGCAGATGTAATGTTAACAACGGATGATAAGTTAGAAAGAATGGCTGAAAAATTAGAATTAAAAGTAAGGGTAATGAATCCATTAAAATTTGCGTGGGAGGTGATTTAGATGTTGAATGTTAATTTAAATAATCCATTAGAAATTAGAATGGCTGGGATGAAAGCGCTTAGAGATGCGTTAGGACCTGTGGGTATGGTTCGGTTTATTCAGCAATATGACATAGGATATGGAGATTATACAAAAGAAAAACAAAGCGAGCCAGACGAAGATTTTAATGAGATCGATGCTTTACTAAGAATGTAAAAGAATTATTTTATAAATGACATCGCTATAGGATGTGGCAGAAATTTGTGATGCCCTCGGAACAGATATGACAACTGTTCTTCGGATGTGTATGAAACAGATAAAGATAGCAAGAGGGCTTCCTTTTTCGACTAGACTTCCTGAAAGTATTGTGACAAGAGCTAAGGCAATAGAGGCATTTGAAGAAATGCGTAATTATGCCAGCAGAGATGATGGAGATTTTAAGTAAATAATAAGTAATGAAATTTTCATCCAGAATAATGAGAGCTTGGACAAAAGAATAGAAAGGGGAATGAAGCATCGATCTTAATGGGTCGGTGGTATTTTAGTTTTGTATGATAAATAGTAATAGGAATGTTATGCAAACTAAATATGTCATACCAATATAAGGTAGGAGGTTTTTAACACAATCTGTTGTTCATGTAAAATCTTAAACGTATAAAAAATCTACTACATACCAGATGCAGCTATAACAGAGCATATCTTTATTATAAAGGGTGAGGAAATCACTTGACATTAATTTCCCATCCATTCTTGTTTCACTTGACACTAAGTTCTTATTATCCTTATGAAGCTCTGCAGTTTTTAAAAATTTTATCTCAAAAAAGTTTCCAAAAGTTTACCACAATCACTTGATATTAAGAGGTTGGGGCGCGTTGTGTCTGAGGGATAGTCTTCCAGGGTGAGGTGTTAGATAAAAAGTTTGAAACTAAGAGTGGAAAGGAAGTATTATGTGAGATAATGATACTTCCTTTTTTGGGAGTGAAATAATAGATGCCTTATTATTTCACTTAGTTTTTTATGTTTCTTTTGAAAAAATTTTGCTGATCTATGTAAAATATGTAGGAATTTTCAGAAATTGAAGGTATAATAGTTATGGCATTAAAATATCTTATAAGTTTAGATATTACTTAATGCCACAGCATATGGTCTGGCTTTCATAATGAGAGTGACAAATTCAAAGATGTGAAAGAGGAGAGTCTGATATGGGTATACCTTTAAACTTTCAGTTATCAAATGAGCAGCGGCTATTTATAGAAAAAGCATTGCAGGGAGAAAATATTCTTGTAGATGCCTGTATTGGCAGTGGTAAGACAACAGCTATTCAAAATCTGTGTAATGAATTACCAAGTAAGAAAAAAGTTTTGTATTTGACATATAATAAGTTGCTGAAATTAGATGCAAAGTCTAAAATAAGTAAGAAAAATGTTACAGTAACAAATTATCATGGATTTGCATATACGATTTTAAAGAGAAGTGGTGTTTCCGTAGGAATCTCAGATCTTATACAGACATTTAATCAGAAAAAGCCTCCTGTTGGGAAATATGATGTTTTGATTATTGATGAGTATCAGGATATTGAGCAAGAACTGGCGGAGTTATTACAATTGGTAAAAGAACATAACCCTGATATGCAGATTATTGCAGTTGGTGATATGGAACAAAAAATATATGATAAAACAACATTAAATGTTGAATCGTTTATGAAAGAATTTCTGGAAGAACATTCTAGATTGAAATTTACCCAATGTTTCCGGTTATCTAATGATTTGGCAGCAATACTTGGAGGAGTGTGGAAAAAAGAAATAAAAGGCGTAAATACTTGCTGCAAAGTTGAGAAAATGGCGAGAGAAGATATTGTACCGTTTTTGGCAGAGCAGATTCCGGCGGATATTCTGTGTTTAGGAGAAAGAACAGGAATGATGTCTGACACATTAAATATTTTAGAAGAAAGGTATCCAGATAAGTTTAATAAGAATACAGTGTATGCAACGATATTCGATAATGATTCGATGGGAAAGACGATACCAAGAGAAGATTCTGCAATATTTACAACTTATGACAGTAGTAAAGGTTTGGAAAGAAAAATCTGCGTTGTTTTTGATTTTATGGAAAGTTATTGGAGTACAAGGATATCAAAACCACAGCAGTCATATATTATTCTGAGAAATATTTTTTGTGTCGCAGCCAGCAGAGGAAAAAATCATATAATTTTTGTGAAATCGGATGAAGCTATGCTGTCTGAAAAGACGCTTTCAACTTTCATTCCGACCAATCAGAAATTTCATGATCTGGATATAAGTGAAATGTTTGATTTCAAATATAAAGAGGATGTGGAAAGATGTTTTTCACAGTTAAAAATAAACAAGCTGAAACAAACAGATAATTCAATAATAAATATAAAAAGTACAGATGGCTTAATAGATTTATCACCCTGTATTGGAATATATCAAGAGGCGGTTTATTTTGACAATTATCAAATAGATGAGGCAATAAAATTAAAATTTTTATTGAAGCCTGAATTATCTGAGTTATATACGAAAACGGTAAAGAATAGTTCCTTAGACTATAAAATATTATTTTTGGTTTCACTTGAAACAAAACAAAAGAGATACCGAACACAAGTGTTAACACCGTTCATTAATGAAGAACAAAGTGCGTTGATAATAGATAGATTAAAAACACATTTGAATAAGGATGAAGATGCACAGGTTGAGTGTCGGATTGATTTTTCTGAACAAGAAAATGGAGAAGTAAAGTTTTCGGCTAGGGGATTTGCCGATGTAGTTAAGGACAATATTGTTTATGAATTAAAGTTTGTATCGGAATTAACGCATGAACATTTCCTGCAGTGTGCCTGTTATATGGTTGCAATGGATTTACAAAAGGGAATTTTATGGAATACGAGGGACAATACATCGTATGAAATAGAAATACCAGAGAGAAAAGCTTTTTTGAATGCAGTAGCAAAAGCTGTTACGAAAGGAGTGATTGAAAACTATTATGCTCCAGTTGGAGTTGGAAAACAACTAGAACCCATAAAAAATTCAGTTTGGAAAAAGTCAAAAAGAAATGCTATGGATAAATTTGCAGTAATCGATACGGAAACAAACTGGAATGATGAGGTAATGTCGATAGGTGTAGTAGTTGCGGAATCAGAAACTAAGAAAAAAATTGATTCCGTATATTACATAATTACTCCAGAATATAGAGTGGGCGGAATGTATTCAAATGAATTGCAATTTGATGAAAAGAAGGCTTGTGTTACAAATAGAAGACAGGCTTTAAAAGAGATTAAAGAGTGGCTAAATACTTATGGCGTGAGGAAGCTTTTTGCTTACAATGCATGTTTTGATAAGAAACATTTACCAGAATATTCAGAATATGAATGGTATGATATTATGCGTTTGGCTGCATATCGCCAATATAATAGGGCTATATCAGATTCTGCTGACTGCTGTAAAACTGGAAAATTGAAACGGGGATATGGTGTTGAAAATGTATTGAGAATGCTTAGTAAAAACGAACGGTATAGTGAAACACATAATGCTCTTTTAGATGCACTGGATGAATTGAAGATTATGCAATTGTTGGGATGTAAGATTAGAGAATATGATATTGCGCTTATATCAGATAAAAAAACTCCGGTTAAAAGGCTGTCGGAAAGAGAGTTTGAATTTGATGGAATTTTTATATAGGGTGAAGAAATGGAAATTCCGAGTAAAGAAAAATCAAGATAGATTTCAAGATGTGGATGGGGAAAATAGAAATATTAAGATGCCAGATGGATAGATATAGTTCTGGTGTCTTTTCTATTTACAAGGTGGATGAGAGAATGTTAAAACAACTTAGCACTAACTTACCATCGATTTTTGCCCGGCTTAGCATTAATTTACCGTCAACAGGCGGAGTTATGTGGGTTTATGGGATTTTAACCTGAAAAATTTTGAAAAAAGTTTATGACAATATCTTAACATCAGCAGGATTTATATATTTTCTGTGCATTTTTCAGAAATCCGTTGACAAACTAATACCACAGTATTATATAGGAGGTGTCTTATGAAACAAGATTTGATTATCTACCATGGCTCTCAACAAATCATTGAAACGCCGAAATTTGGTATAGGCAAGAAATACAACGACTACGGACAGGGCTTTTATTGCACAGAAAACATCGAGCTTGCAAAGGAATGGGCTTGCCCCATAAAGAATGATGGCTATTCCAACAAGTATATCATGCACTTTGATGGATTGAACGTCATGTATTTAACTAAAGGTGAATTTAACATTCTCAATTGGCTTGCCATTCTGCTTGCTCACAGAAAGTTTGACATCACTTCTCCTGTTGGGAATAATGCAAGAGAGTTTATTCTCTCTCATTTTATGCCAGATACAACAGACATTGACGTAATGATAGGTTATCGTGCCGATGATTCCTATTTCTCTTTTGCCGAAGATTTTGTGAATAATACCATTTCTCTGCGAGACTTAAACCTTGCCATGCAGCTCGGAACTCTCGGTGAGCAGGTCGTGTTGCTTTCAAAACGCTCTTTTAAGCAGATTGAATTTGTCGAGTACGAAATTGCCGATTATCGTGAATACTACTATAAGAGAACAAAAAGGGATCAAAATGCGAGAGCCACTTATGCAAATAAGAAAAAGAATTTGCAGCAGCTCATGGATGATATTTTTGTTCTTGATATTATGAGGGAGGATATGAATCATGACAACCCACGCTTACAGTCAGTTATATCTGAGTAAGGCTTCTCGAGCCGTTGGCAATATGCTCCACGATGCAGTATTAGAGTTTGGCATTGACGGTACAGACTTCTTGAAACGCTTTATTCAGTCCGATATTGCTGAACAGTTTGAAAGCGGTAATCCGAAATACATCGCAGGAAAAAGCGGATTAGAACTGTTTTTAGAGGTTATGGAGAAGACTACGGGCGAAACATACAACACCGAACTTATAGAGAGTTACGAACGTAGCGATGTATATTGGGTAGGCTGGGTGTTGACGCATTATCAATGGTACTCCGGTCGTACTTTCAAGAGCATACTCGATACCATATCCTATGATGAGCTTATCGGACTTTATGGAACACTTCATGAAGCGGACATTCAAAAAAGTTACGAAGTTTTGGATGCTCATTTTGTAAAGAGAGAAAGTAAGTTAAAAATTGTCAGAAAGCACTGTAGTTTGACGCAGGAAGCCCTTGCGAATGAATCTGGTGTTTCGCTCAATACCATCCGAGCATACGAGCGAAAAAGTAAGGACTTGAACAAAGCTCAATTTGATATTGTAATGAAACTTGCCAAAACCTTGAAATGTGATGTATCTGAATTGCTTGATTAACTTAACCTATAACCTGTCCTCATCGGTCAGGTTATTTTTATAGGGAACATGATAAAACCCATACAGAAACATTAACCTTATTTATAAATCTAAAATAGAACATGAACAAAAATAAAAGAAACAATTAAAAAAGTTTGAAACAGATTTAGAGTTGGATAAAAAAGAACAAGAAATAAAGATGACAATGCAACAGCGGCTTATGAAAGAAGAGATTAATCAAATGGTATTAGATAGTGATTTAGCACGTAGAGAAGATATGATGAATTAGAAATGAAATATCATAAGGAAATGGCTGGTGCAGCAGTACAGCTTGCATAAGTAATAGCGAATATGCAGGTAGAAACTCGTAATAAAATTTGGGGATTGTATAAAGAGAAGGAAAAAGAGTATCTTGATTTATAAGATATATATAGACAAGAAATATTTAAAACGATAAAAAATTTAAAAGAAATATTTCCAGATGGAACAGTTGACGATATATAGAAACTACTTGACATTAATTTTCCACCAATTCTTGTTTGACTTGACACTAAGTTCTCATTATTCCTACAAAGTTATGCGGTTTTTAAGAATTTTATCTTAAAAAAGTTTATGGCAATATCTTGACATCAGCAGGATATGGGAGATTAGATATTTATAATACCTTTGAAATTATGAGAAGAACAATATAAAATGAGATACCTTTTTTAGAAAGAATAAAAATACATTTTTATAAAAGTGTAGATGATAATAAAGATAAAACTGTTATATGATAGCTAATTTTTAGTTATCACATAACAGCTTTTTTATTGTAAGCTAAATGATGAAGTATGAGAATTCTTCTTTTCCAGCACTGCTCGCTGTGTCCGACCCACAAACAGAACAGAGCCATCTGTATACCCTTCTTCTCTGCCATCTAATTCCTGAATCAGAAGATTCCTGAGAACAGCAATACGCTCCTGATAAGCAGGATCATGAATGCCATCATGCATTTCCTTTGGGTCTGTTGCCAAATCAAAATATTGCTCCTGACCACTTTCCATAAACCAACAGTATTTATCCGTTTTGGTTACAATATACTGATTGCCGATATCGCCGCCGCTGTGTTCTCCATGTAGATATTCTCGGTTGTTGGAATGAAGCATGGATTTTCCGTCCAAGTTTTCGGGAATATTCGTCCCAGCCAGTTCCAGAAATGTGGGAAATACATCCCGCAGTTCTATCAGATCATCCTGACAACCTCTCAATCCTCCATTGTAAAGGATCATGGGAATCTGGATACTTCCCTGATAGGGCTGAATTTTCCGATAAGTATGGTGATCTCCCAGCAGTTCCCCATGGTCAGAACAGAATAGAATCACAGTGTCCTGTAAAATGTTTTGTTCCTCCAAAGCTATCAAAATCCGCCCAATCTGGTTGTCTACATGGGAAATACATGCATAATATCCGATCTGCGCCTGCCGCATCAGTTCTGGATCGACAGGACCTGTGTCAGAGTCCACAATGCGTCCATATTGTCTGAGTCGATTCTCATTGACCCAATCTCCTACCGGTGGCGGCGTCAGTTTCTTATCACGATATAGATCAAAAAAGCACTGAGGCGCATCAAAAGGCGGATGAGGTCGCACAAAGGAAGCCATCAGAAAAAAAGGTTTGGAACGATCTCTGGCATATAGAAAGTCAATACTGCGGTCAGTAACCCAGTTAGTGGGGTGGTATTTTTCCTCATATGGCCAGGGACGCGCCACCCAAGAATTTACGTTTATTCCAGTATCAGTCAAATCCCGATTCATCCCTAGTTCATTTTTTAACCATCGAAAATAATCATCTGCCACTGTCTGATGTTCATAAAGTGGAATATCTGAACGGCGATAACTGCCTAAATAGCCATCATGTAATTCAATATGATGAAACCCCATCAGATTTCTCAAGGGATGAACATGCATTTTTCCGACGCACTTAGTATAGTATCCAGCCTTTGCTAACTCTCCGGGCAGTGTCACAGGATAATCCCATGCAACTCTGTCGTAGTACCCAACCCGACCGTGGTGTTCCGGACACAGACCTGTCAGTAATGCACATCGGGATGCTATACAGGACGGCACTGCTGTATAGGCATGGGGAAACAGCGCTCCCTTTGAAGCTAACTGATCTAGATAAGGTGTTTTGACATCGGGATGTTCAGCAATTCCAAGACAGTCCCCACGCATTTGATCTGTCATAATCAAAAGAATATTTGGTTGCTTTTTCTTTTCGGTTGTCATTATTTCGCACCTGCCTTTGTTTTATTTTGGAAGAAATCCCCTGTTGCGAAAAATCTTTTCCGCTGAATTTTCTGGTAAAGCTCTAATAGTATCTTTGTATTGAACTATATAAAATAGAATTTAATTTCACTCATTTAACCATATTTTCCAAGTAATGTCAAGAATAAAGAAACGTTATTGCAATGAACCATAAAGTATGTTATCGTTTAGCTTATGAGATGATGAGAAAAGCCATTTGTATAGGTAAGATTGTTTTATTATTTCAATATATAATCGGAGGTGCATTGTTGCGATGACATTATTTATGAATTTAATTTCAAACAGTTATTCTGGTGTTGTATATGACAAAGATACAGGAAAGCCTATTCCTGCGGTTGCGGTGAGCAATGGCAGGGATGTTGTTCTGACAGACGAAAGGGGGTATTACACACTTAAGGGTTGGTGCAAAGCGGATTTCGTCACTGTCACTATCCCCACAGGCTATTGGACATCAAATTATTATATACCAGTATCTGACAAAGAAACAGGCTATGATTTTTACTTGGACAGACTGAAAAACAATTTAACAAATCATACATTTTTACAGGTGACAGACAGCGAAGTAGGCGCTGATGGTGTAGGTGAATGGATTGAGAAATTGCACAAGGTAGTGGAAGAAACACATCCCGCTTTTATCGTTCATACAGGCGACATCTGTTACATTGATGGATTGAAGGCACATATTCATGGTATGAACGATGAAAATATGGGTGTGCCTGTTAGATATGTCATAGGTAACCATGACTATGTGAATTGGGGAGATCATGGAGAAGCATTGTTTGAAAGTATTTATGGTCCTGTCATGTATTCTTTTGAGGTCGGTGAGATTCATTATATTGTCACACCTATAGTGAATGGCGATGTGAAGGCAAAATACACCAAAAATGATGTTGTAGCATTTGTGCAAAATGATCTCAAGTACGTTTCTTCTAATAAAAAGATAATAATATTTAATCATAATTACTGTGAGAGCGATGAAACTGGATTTGTGTTGTCAGACGGGCAGATAGAAATAGACCTTAAAAAACATAATCTTTTAGCATGGGTTTTCGGTCATTGGCATTACAACTATCTCAATGAGATTGATGGCGTTTTCAATATAACTACATCAAAGCCAGAATCAGGTGGGATTGATGCTTCCCCTGCGACAATAAGAAGCATTATCCTTGAGGGTGATGTACTTGTGGCTAGCGATTGTTATTACAACGATTTCAAAGAAGCAAGCCCGTCAGGTACATATAAGTGGAGTGTTTCTTTGGGTGGAAATATTCTTTATTCAACTCCTGCTGTCAGAAATGGCGTTGTATATGTAGGTACGGTTGATGATGGCTGGCCAAAGAACTGTCTAATCGCAGCTATTCATGAGGAAACTGGTCAAGTGCTTTGGAAATATAAGATAAAAAATTCAATTAAAAGCGATATCAACATAATCAATGATAAAATTATTGCACAGGATACAGAGGGGAATGTTTATTGTCTTGACCCATGGGGAAATGAAATATGGACAACAAAGGTTGAGCTTCTTAATCCTAATAATTCAAGTAACAGTATTGTGGTTAACGAAGATTATATTTACTGTGGTGGTCAGCAGCAAGTTTATTGCCTGAATATTTCTGACGGCAGCAAGGTCTGGAATAAAAGATTGTCAGATGGCAATACATCACCAACAGGCTTTATATTATATGAAAATATGTTGTTTATAGGTGCTCAATGGGATAAGCTTTATACATTAAATGCAGTAACAGGAGAAGTGCTTTGGACAAATAATAGTGATAAGCTCCACTATTTTGTCATGACCAGTGTTGAGGATAATGGTTATTTATTTATCACATCAAATAACAGAGTATATAAAATTCATATTGAATCTGGCGAAACGGTAAAATATAAGGAAATCGAAGGATATATTTTTAATAGTGCGACGACACCATATGTGGAAAAGGGCGTTATGTATATGGGAACGACAAACAGGGGGGTAGTAGCCATTAATACAGAAAGTCTTGAAATTCTCTGGACTTTTGAAACAGGCAGAAATCTTATTTATACTTCTCCTTACAGCAGTGGTGATATCGCGACAGTTGATAGCGCAATAGTTCCAATAGGCAAAAATCTCTGCTTCGGCGCATCGAATGGTATTCTTTATATCATTGATAAAAGCGGAAAGAAAATAGAAACATACGATGTTGGATCGCCGATTAACCAAGCTCCTGTTATTGATGGTGAATCTATTATAGTGACTGATTTCAGTGGAAATGTTACCAGATATGATATCCATTAACTACTGAATAATATTTATTTTTCATATTTGTCCTGCTACGAAAACAGAACTGCTCTTTTCTAGAGAAATACATAGAACTACTATCATTTTGTATTCGATCTAATAATAGGTCTTACAACATACTCTTTCCTATTTATAAAAGTATAAATAATAAAGAGAGGGCTGCTATATGATAGCTAATTTTTAATTATCATATAACAGCCTTTTTATGTGTAAGTTAAATGATGAAGTATAGTAGTAATTATTATAATAAATCAATTTAGAAAGTAAAATCGTGTTTATTTAAATAATAAGATAAAAATATTGAAATTTTAAGAAAATTTTAGTTCAATTTGATATTCTTGTAGCCAATAGTTAATTTCAATTAAATAAGCATACATCTGTGGAAGAGCCATGAGTTGACCGAACCAAGGTTTGCCATAGTCAGAGGAGGATGCCATGAGTTTATTTAAAACTTCCGCATGGATGAGTTGATGAATAGGCTGTGCTTTATCTTTTAAAATTCCGCCGAGATGTTCTTTTAACATCTGCTCATAAGATGGGTTATAAGATTTCGGATAGGGAGATTTTTTTCTGTGCAAAACTTCATCTGGGAGGTAATCATAAAAAGCATCTCGTAATAACCCTTTTACTTCCTGATTATGATATTTATATTCCCAAGGTACATTATAAAGATATTCAATTAAACGGTGGTCTGCAAAGGGAACACGCACTTCTAAACCATTTGCCATTGTCATACGGTCTTTTCTGTCCAATAGTGTTGTCATAAACCAAGAAGTGTTTAAATAACTGATTTCTCGCTGTCTTTTTTTCGCAGCATCTTCTCTGGAAAGATGAGGGACTCTGGCGAGAGTTTTTTCATATTGACATGCCACATATTTTTCTAATGGAAGAAGATGAACTAATTGCGGATTGAGAATCTCTAAACGAAAATCAAAGTTTTTAGACCATGGAAAAGTATTTTTTTCATAAATTTCTGGATCGCGAAACCAAGGATATCCTCCAAAAATTTCATCTGCACATTCTCCAGAAAGACAAACGGTATGATGTTTTTTGATTCCTCTACTGAAATGAAGCATAGAAGAATCTACATCCGCCATTCCAGGCAAGTCTTTCGCGCGCACAGCATCAAATAGGCAGTCAAATAATTGTTTGCTGTCACATTCAAGATAAGTATGGTTTGATCCAATCGCTTTTACCATAATATCAACATAAGGGCGATCCTGCGATGGCTGAAAAGAAGAAGCCTGAAAATATTTTGAGTTATCTACATAATCAAAAGAATAGGTATCTAAACAGCGTCCTTCTTTTTTTAAGATACTAGAGGCAACAGCAGAAATAATACTAGAATCTACTCCGCCAGATAATAAAGTACAGATGGGGACATCAGAAACAAGCTGCCGTTTGATCGCATCCGTTAAAAGAAAGCGCACATGTTCCACAGTTTGTTCATAACTTTCTGTATGTTCTTTGGCTGTTAGAGTCCAATAAGGATAAATTCTCTGTCCACTGTAATCCACATAAGCAGCATAGCCCGGCTGAATTTCGCAAATCCCTTCATATACTCCACACCCCGGCGAACGGGCAGGACCTAAGCCTAAAATCTCGCAGAGTCCATAGCGATTCACAACAGGTTTTTTGTTTGGATAGGCGAGAATAGCTTTTGGCTCAGAGCCAAATAGAAAGCGATTTTCAAAAATACTGTAGAAAAGAGGCTTAATTCCAAAACGGTCACGACAGAGATAGACAGCTCGATGCAAACCATCCCAAATCGCAAAACTATAGATTCCATTGAGATAAAGAGGAGCTTTTTCTCCATAGGCAATATAACAATATAATAAGATTTCTGTATCAGAAGTTGTAGTAAAAGAATAACCCTTATTAGAGAGGTCTTCTTTGAGTTCTGATGTATTATAAAGTTCTCCATTATAAACAATCGTATATTCATGACCATCTACCATACGAGTCATAGGCTGTGCGCCTCCAGCAGGATCAATAACAGCTAATCTGGCATGAGCAAAGGCTACATGTTCATTGACATAAGAACCAAAATGGTCAGGTCCTCGATGCTCTAGTGTATGCCCCATTTTTTCTACAATTACTTTGTTTTTTTCTATATTTTGACTTAAATCTTCTGTAAAATCACAAAATCCAGCAATACCACACATAAAAAGTAACCTCCAAGGTAAATTTAATCCTATATAAAAAAGAAAAGATATATTCTTCATTATGTAGTGTATGCAGAAAATGGAATCTTTATTTTCATTGATAAAAAAATAATGAAATAACCTTTTGGCTTTTATATCAAGTATTTTATAGCTTTGCTCATTTATAATTATTAAATTATTTTAGTTCTATATTATAAAGTTCAAGTTCTTTTAATTATATAAGGTTCTGATTTTGTTATAACTCTTACTCTAATTTCTGGTCCTTCCTCTCCGCCAAATAAACAACCAAAACTTAATTGAGCAGTATTTTTTTCTACAAAACATCTTCCTTTATATTCAACTTCTGAAATTTTATTGAAATTTCTGTCTGTTACAAAAGCTCTATGGTCATCAAATATTAAATATTGCCCGCCTTTAATCTTAGTTTGAAACTGTATGCTACCACTTTTATTATAAAATTTGGGATTTTCTATATAACCATTTCCTTCTATCTTCATCCGAAAAGAAAATTCTTGTTTCTCCAATTTATTTTCAAAAGTCCAATCAGAGCCTCCAGGTTGTCCTGGCTGCATTTCAAGCAGATCACATATGAGTGGTTTACTAATAGCCATAGGATAGAGCTTATAGTAATTTTCATCCACTTTTTCCAAATGCCATTCAGTTTCAGGTTTTTTTAATAGTTCTTTTAGTTTGTCATCAAAACGATTTTCAAAGCGCAAAAGCTCCCAATTCTTGATAGCATCTAGAATCTCGTCTGTTGTTCCAATAGTATCCAAAACAGAACAGGATGTAGTGATAGCAAAACCTGCGTCAAATCCTGCTGCTTCAGACAAAGCCCATTCTACATCTAAAAGGGTGCTAGCTTCAAATTTTCTGTCAGCCTTTCGAATGAGAAACCATCCTAACATTCTGGGAAATAAATTCTTCCGAAAAAATTCTTGATTTCGCATTCTGCCTTCAACTTGTCCTGTGCGCATTTCTTCTCCCCAAGGTTCTCCCCAATTCATTCTTGTATTCATATGCCACAAAAAATGATGAAGTCTTGAAGCATCGTTTAAAACCAAATGATTGAATTTTTCATAACATCTCATACAGAAACGGTTTATAGCATATTCTCCTTCTCCTGTCCATTCACATCCTTCTAATCCATCAAAAGAAATCTGTTTTATATTAGCTAGGTTAAAAAGCTCTGCAATTCTGTCAGAATATTTATCCTGCAGTTTAATATCAGGAAAGAAAGTATGATAGGGATAGTCAGCGAGCTTATAAACTTTACAGCCTTTTTCATGGGAGGAAGGTATCGTGTTAAATATTCCCCTGATACAATTTTTTAGAATAAAATTATTTTCGGAGATTACTTCATACTCGGAAAACTGTATCAGTTCATCTTCTATACGAACACAATTTAATGTAGATACATATTCCAGACCTCTAAGTCCGTTTATAAAAATCTCTGTTTGAGTTTTTGTAATATTATTTTCTAATATTCCGGGAAGCATAGTCTGCAATCCTTTATCTGGAACAGGAGTTACATAGCTATCATTTGTTGTGGTAAAATTAGTAAGAGTATGAAGTCCTATTTTTATACCTTGAGCTGCAGCTTTATCTGTACATTCTTTTAAAGAAAAATCTCCTTCTGGAAATTGATCTTTTCTCAAGTCAAAATGTCCCCAAGTTTCAAAGGGATGTGAATGATAAAGAAAAGAAAATCCCCCTTTTTTTGCATAATCAATTAAAGTATTGATATTTTGGATTCCAAATTCTCCAATTAGATAGGAACAAACTGCTTTCCTTGAGGTTTTCAGCCATTCCCCGTCTAAAGTAGGATGGGGAAGGTCTTCCTCTACTTCTATTTTTCCGATAGTATCAAGAGCATTAGAGCGAGAACAAGCAAATAGGGCAAATTTACTACCACGAATATCAGCATCTTCACTGTTAAGTATAGGAGCAGGAATACAGTTTTCCGCATACCATACACTTTTAATTCTGTCTTTCTTTCTGTTTTCGCAGAATAGCTGTAATACACTACCAAAAGGCATAGAATAAGCTACAGCGGTATGATATTCTGTATTACCTACTGTAAGAGAAGAAGTTGCTTCTTCTTTTACATGAATTATATGTGAACTAAGTTCAGGAGGAAAACCAGCCAGAGTTTTAATATTTAATGCTTGTATGCCTATAGCGGCATCTTTACCTTGTACTACTCCAATCACATCACCGACGACATCATTCAGTTTTGTGACAATAGGACCTATAGTGATAAAATCAAATATTTCAGGACATTTCTCTACTTCAAAAACAGTATAATCTTCTTTATATGTCAATTTAATGATTACCTCATCTTCTATATCAGTAAACTGATATATCAATAAGTTATTTTTCAGATAGATATTACTGATTTCACATGGTTTCTTATCTTTAAAAAGTCGAATCAAATAAGAACACTGATTTTCTGGAAATATGGAATTTCGTAAAAAGGAAATATTAGTTATTAGACCTTTTTCTGATAATGTAAGTTCTGCTAATCCAAATTTGATTATCATAGTTATATTAATTCCTTTCGTCTATTTACATTCTAGTATGGTTAAATTCAAATTAGATCACGACATAAATAAAATGTTAATCACAACAAATTTACATTCCAGTATGGTTAAATTCAAATGGGGCGGCTTTTACACCGCCCAACATTTGATTAAATCATTTACATTCCAGTATGGTTAAATTCAAATGGAAACACAACCCTATTATTATGCAGATAGTTTTCATTTACATTCCAGTATGGTTAAATTCAAATGGTTATCACCACAGGGAAAGATTGTATGTGCTATGGCATTTACATTCCAGTATGGTTAAATTCAAATGCCTTCCGAGTTCAGAGGAAAGTAAACATTAGATAGATTTACATTCCAGTATGGTTAAATTCAAATGTACTACTCTTGAAGATGATACACAGACCTTTGAAAATTTACATTCCAGTATGGTTAAATTCAAATTCAAAGAGGTCAAACAAAGTATGTAAGGAATATTTAATTTACATTCCAGTATGGTTAAATTCAAATGTAGACAACGCAACTACTGAGCAATAATCGGCGGTATTTACATTCCAGTATGGTTAAATTCAAATGAGCTAGGATAACCTGAACCATAATCAGTTTCAAAATTTACATTCCAGTATGGTTAAATTCAAATAAAGAGCCAACGAGCTTTTGCCTCTTCAATTAAAATATTTACATTCCAGTATGGTTAAATTCAAATGATGATGGCAACGACGCAGTTTGCAGAAAAATTAAATTTACATTCCAGTATGGTTAAATTCAAATCTTTGCCCATTTCGCACATATCCACTTGATAATCCATTTACATTCCAGTATGGTTAAATTCAAATCAATCCTCTTTTTAATCTTAATATTTCAAGGCTTTTATCTATTCTTTTTGTCGATCTCATTTTTAACTATTATTATCTTACAATATTTCCCATAAAAGTCAAGCTATTTTTTTATTTTTCTCTGTTTTTTCCTGCTTTTGTCGATCACCCCAGTTTTTTACACTATCAGGGATCGACAGAAATAATTGTTAAAATTTATAGTAAGCAAAAATAGTAAATAGTTAATATTCTACAAATTATATAGTTATTATTTTTTTAATTAACTTTATAAACATAAATAATTTGTCATTTTCCAGCACGAAAGGTCATAAGTTTTTATATGAGTTTATCTTTCTTTTATTTTAATTAATTATCAATAATCCTATACTCCCTCATTAATTGTTTCTGAAAAATCATAGTCTTTTATAAAGTATTCTAAATCCTCATATTGCTTATTTTGTAATAATAATAAATACAATTTTGTTAATCCATTCCTCTCCAATTTTTTCTCCTTTTTCTTTACTTTGTATGCCAGCTCTTTTTATCATGACTAATTACCTATAATTGCTAATATGTATTTTCTATAGAAGAATTTTTTGTTGTTATCATTTCTAGTTCCTGCCACTCAAAATATGGACAAATATACCCATATCGAGATATTAGAAGTCTTCACAGACATTCCTTACTGTTTCATCGTGTATGCTTTTGTATTGGATAAATCCAAATACTACTCACAAGTTCTTGTACACTCCACAGTCGTAAATTCCCGACTAAGCCATCGGTACATACTTACAAATCCTTCTTTATACTATTTTGTAAGTGAATGCATCTCTTAAATTAAGGCTCGCATTGAAATCTCTGTCAGCACGATATCCGCATTCACAGATATATTCTCTATCAGAAAGCTTTAAATCCTTTTTCATACATCCGCATTTGTGACATAGTTTGCTTGACGGATACCATCGGTCTACCATTCTCAGTTTAATCCCAAGCTCTTTGCATTTTGCTTCCAGTTTTCTTCTAAACTCGTAAAATTTCTGCGATGCAACTGCTTTGGAAAGATGCCAGTTCTTCCTCATACCCCTTATGTTTAAATCTTCTATTGTGATATAAGACGGCTTGGTTTTTACTATCTCGTTCACACATTTGTTGATATAATCAGTACGGATATGATCTATTCTTTGATGAAGTTTTTGTACCTTTAAGACTTGTTTCTGGATATTCTGTCTAGTAACTTCTCCTTTCTTTTTCTTGCGTTTTTTTAATTCTTCGTATTTCCTCGAAAGACAACGCTGTTCTTTGATTAATTGTTTTTCCAATTTCTTTATCTTTTCCGTTTTGTTTCTATTCTTTTTTATGGTATGATTGCTCATGACTGCAAATTCTTTTATACCAAGGTCTATTCCTAATCCACCATCATTTAATTGCGGCTTTTCTTTCTCTGGCATATCAATCAGAACGGATACATAATATCTACCAGCTTTACAGGAAACGGTACCGCTTTTTATCATGTATCCATACTTTGTAACTGGGATATATCCTTTTTCTTTTAGTTTTACCCATCCAAGGGTAGGAATTTTCATCCGGTGTCTTTCGCATGGAATGATTGTTTTTGCATCTGTTTTAACAAAGTACATTTTTACATTGGACTGATTCTTTTTCTTACATCTTGGAAAACTACTTTGATGTTTAAAAAATCTCTGAAAAGCCTGTTCCGCATTCCGAATACTTTGTTTCACTGATTTAGAACTAACTTCTTTTATCCAAGAATATTCCGGATTTTCTTTTAAGTATACATGGTTCAGCCATTTCTGAAACTCCATTCCAGAAACAAATTTCTTTTCCGATTCGTAAATTTCTTTGTTATGAGCGAGATAAAAATTATAGATAAATCTGCAAGTTCCGATTGTTTTATTTATCTGTTGTATCTGTTCTGGTGTTGGATTTAGTTCCGTTTTGTAACTCCTTAACAATTTCCTCATCCTCCTTTATCTGATTTTTGTACTTTCTTAAACCATATAATCTATAGGAGAACACATGTAAAATGGATATCATGTCTTGAACCAATTCTTCGTTTGGGGAAAGCGTTTCATTAGTTACAATCATTATTTTTGTATGGAATTTTTCGCAAAATTTTTCAAACCAATCATATCCAAACCGAATAAATCTATCCTTACTTGAGATTACGATTGTTTTTATTTTATTCTCCATAACATCTTCAAGCAGTTTATTCCATTTTTTGCGATTGTAATTTCATCCGCTTCCAAAATCTTCTATACATTGATTTACTATGATTCCTTTCGCATTACAAAACTGTCTTAAAAAATCAACTTGATTTTTTAAATCATCTTTTTGATTTCTTGTTGAAACTCTCGCATAAACAACAACATCTCTTATATCACTCTCTGTCTGTATCCCTTGAAACTGTAGATACTGGTCATAAGTATAATATCTTCTATCAGTGGGAGTGCGATTTGCTTTTAAAATTCCTTCTCTGTCCCAACGTTGTAATGTTTTGACTGATACACCTAATAATTCTGCAAAATCTTTTGGTTTATAATTTGTGATATTTGATGTGTTCATAGAAAAATCTCCTTCTATATTTATAAACACATTATATCCATATTTGAGCATGTTTGTCTATACTTTTAATTACCTAACATTCCTCCTTTCTTACTACATTGATAAACTTCGTCAATAATTCAATATTGCTCCTGTTTTCTTTAGTCTTTTATGCTTTTTGTTAAGTTCTATATAAACTATAAATCTAATCTTTTTTAGATAAAAGTCAAAGAAGGCTTTATAGTACTATTACATTTTATACGAAAAAAGAATGAGATAACAAATAATTTCATCTGTAATTTTATCCTTCATATTGAACCAAGAAAGCGTTTGATTAAGAGAAAAGAAGAAAAGAGTTTGAAAAATATTTATCACAACAGATTGAAATTTGAATGAATTACAAAGTTTATTGAAAAATGATTCTATTTATAGTATGCTAATTACTATATCAGGCTCATTTTGGAAAACAGCTTGCTAGAATAGGAAAAAGTTTAAAAAGAAAGGAATTAGGAAGAACACAGAGGTATGAAAATCAGAGGATTGGTGGAACTTCAATAGGAAGACATAGATTTTCACGGTTATATGATACAAATAAGATATTTAATGAGCTATAATTTTTCTAAGAAAGAATTTATTATGGGAAAACCAAAAAGTAAATCCAGTTATCAAGAGATACCCATAACACAGGTAGTATATAAATTATTATTAGAGATTATGAAACAAACGAAAAAAATAAAAGGTATATGTAATGGAGTTTTCAGAATATGTTTTTTTTAATCAAAAAAGGAAACTAACAAAAAATACAAAATATGATGTAAATTTGGAAAAAATTTTTAAAAAGGCAGGAATATGAAAATCTCGATGCATATGTTAAGACATACCTTTGCAATAAGATACATGAAATTAAGAATGAAATCCAAAATCTTATAGATAATTTTAGGACATTCTAACATCACAATGACTATATGTACATGTAACAGAAGAAGAGAAAGGAATGAAAAAGTTTGAAGAAATATATCAAGTGACATAGCGTATCGTAAAAAGAAGTGGAAACTTTTGTAAAACTTTTAAAATATGAGGTTTTATAAGAAAAATTGAAATAATAAGATATAATATTTGTAGTGATAAAAATAAGAAGGAAACACAGTTGAAAATAAAATATTATAGTAAAAAATAGAAAAGGAGATAAAAATGGAAATTGAAAGAAAATTTTTAGTGAAGGAAATTCCAGATAAAAGGGAATTAGAAAAATATACTTGTCTTTCGATTGAACAGGGATATTTATGCAGAAAGCCTGTGATAAGAATAAGAAAACAAGAAAAAGAGTATTGGCTTACTTATAAAGGGCAGGGTTTTATGGCTAGAGAAGAATATAATCTTCCTCTAAATTTAGAGGCATATGAACATCTAAAAACAAAAATAGATGGAAAAATAATTACAAAAAAACGATATATCATTCCTATAGAGAATGGGTTAAAAGTGGAATTAGACATTTTTGAGGGATTTCATAAAGGAAAAATTTTGGCGGAAGTGGAATTTCCAGATGAAGAAACTGCAGTCAATTTTCAACCATTATCATGGTTTGGAGAAGATGTGACATATCAAGAAGAATATCACAACAGCAATATGAGTTTATAAGAGATAAAAACAAAAACTGTTTTAGAATAAAATATATTCAAAATAAGCAGCATGAAAGTTCAGATATTTAGATGAGATAAAACATAGGAGAAAGATGTTATGATTAAAATTGTGGTGAGTGATATTGATGGAACACTGCTTTTTCCGAAAGAAGAACGTATTTCTGACAGAATAAAAGAGGTGATTTGGAAATTAGAAAAAAAAGGAATTTTATTTGTAGCCGCCAGTGGAAGGTCTTATAACGATTTAAGATATTTATTTGGGGAGGTAGCGGATAACATCGCGTTTATTGCGAGTGATGGAGCATTAACTATCTATCAAAATCAAGTGATTGGAAAATATCCTCTAGAAAAAACGAAAGCGCTTTCTTTTATTCAAGATGTGCAAAAAGAAACACATGCACAGGCAGCAGTATATTGTGATTATATGACCTATACAGATTCAAAAACAGAAGGTTTTTTAAAGATGATGCGAAGAAATATGAGAAATCATTTGATGACAATAGAGCCATTAGAAAAAATACAACAGAAATTTTTAAAGATAGGAATTTATTATAAAGATACTATACAAGAAGAGATGATGGAGTTATTACCTTATTGGGATAAACAGTTTCATAGGGTTTATAGCTCTGATGATTGGATAGAGTATACTGATGCAGGGGTAAATAAGGGAGTGGGGTTAGAAAAATTATATAAAACATTTGGAGTATTGCCAAGTGAGATAGTAGCGATTGGAGATAGTGGAAATGATAAAGAGATGTTAAAATTAGCGGGAATCAGTTATGCGATGCAACATGCACCAGATTTTATAAAAAATATTTGTGATTATCAGACGATAAATGCGGTAGAAATAATAGAAAAATTGTTATGAATTTAAGGAAATAGGATTGGAGAATTTGTGAAAAAGAGAAGAGAACAATTTGAATAAAAGTTCGCAAAAGCAAGGAACTATTCCAGAGAAGCCACACTCTCATTTCATGTAAAACTACGCGGTATTAAGCGCCCAGCATGAAGGGGCTGTTTGCTAAGTACCGACGTCTTTCAAGGGGCTTCTTTTGGAATAGTTCTTTACTTTTGCTATAGTGATGACTGTTTAAAAAAATGTAAATTTGATATAAATTATGTTAAAACCTAATATTGTTAGAATCAAAAGTAAAATATTTATTAAATTTAAAAGAAAAGCTGATATTTATAATATATGTAATTTTTTATACAGGATAAACAAAATGATTGGAGAGATTAAAAATGAGCAGTACAAATGATATGACAAAAGATGTTCCAATAAAGGTAATTATACGATTTTCTATTCCGTTATTGATTGGAACATTATTTCAACAGGCATATAATATCATAGATACCATGATTGCAGGATATAATCTTGGAGATGACGCTATTGCGGCAATTGGTACTACATCTGCCTTGTATTCCGTTTTGGTTTATTTTGCTACAGGAATGAACAGTGGATTTGGAATTATCCTTTCTCAAACTTTTGGTGCAAAGGATATGGAGAAAATGAAGAAAGCAGTTGCAACTATGATTATATTAAATACTATTACTACACTGCTTTTGACTGCTACGGTATTGCCATTTTTGCGAATTTTGTTGAGATGGCTGGACACACCGCAGGAAATTTTTGATATGGCATATATGTACATATTTGTGATTTTAGCAGGAATGTTTGTAACAATTAGTTATAATATGTGTGCAGGATTTATGAGAGCAATTGGAAATAGTCGAACCCCTCTTTATTTTTTAATGATATCTTGCGTTGTCAATGTATGTTTAGATATTATTTTTATTGTAACTTTATCACTTGGAGTAATAGGTGTTGCTTTGGCAACCGTTATAGCGACCACTCTTTCCACGGTTTTCTGTATGATTTATATAGCAGCAAAGTACAAAGAGTATTTGCCAGAGAAAAAGGATTGGCATTTGTCAAGGGATTTGATAAATGAAATGCTATCAGCGGGAATTTCTATGGGATTAATGCTTTCTGTTTTTGCAATCGGTTCTATTATTTTGCAGAAGGGGATCAATCAACTCGGAAAAGAAATTATTACAGCACATACTGCTTCAAGACGTATCTATGAGATGTTGATGATGCCACTTTCTACCATTGCTACTGCGAATTCTACTTTTGTTGGACAAAATTTTGGAGCTAAGCAGTTTGAAAGGATAAAAGAGGCGATGAAACAAGTATTATGGGGAGAATTTATTTGGTCGATGATATCTATATTTATAGCATTTGTTTTTGGAAGCACATTAATACGAATCCTTATTGGAACAAACAACCAAAATATTATCAGTAATGCAGCATTTAATCTGAAAGTTTGTACTATATTTTTTTTCCCATTAGGGAGTCTGTTTGTCTTGCGCAATGCTATGCAGGCAATGGGATATAAAATAGCTCCTGTATTGTCTAGCAGTATAGAATTGGGAGTAAAAGTGTTATCTTGTGTTTTTGTTATTCCTGTTATGAAATATACAGGTGTAGTTCTAACAGAGCCGATTATATGGGTATTGTGTGTTGTATTTTTAGGAATTGTATATAGGAAGACAAAATATAAGAAGATGAAAGTGTAAATCTGTAAGGAAAGGAAATTTAAACAATATTTCATGGAATTTTGTATGTGCTTGTGGTAGAGTAATATTATAAAATAGTTTTATAAATCGAATTGATGAGAAATATATCATGAACAAAATAATTATTTAGATAGAAGTCAGATTTAAAATTTTTGGTTGATAGAATAGAACAAATGATAAGGATAAACAGGTTTACAACTTTTAGAAATAGATCTATAATTTGTGTAATATTAATCATTTATCATTAATATTCAATATATTTTTGGGAATTATTGTGTCAATCTTTTTATAGATAGGAGAGAGGATTGAAAAAAATAAGTATAGAAGTAATAAGAAAGGATAATAGGTGATTGCGAAAGTTAAAAAGGGGACGCTCCGGCAAGGAAGTATTCCAACGAAGCCGCGCTTTCGCTCCGTTCCAGACGT